>SVMV01000037.1 GCA_015067245.1 Oscillospiraceae bacterium
CGAGAGATCCTTCGCTTGCGCTCAGAATGATGTAGGTTTATCTGTTAGTATTCTTTAATTAATATCCGCCGTCTGTTTTTTCGCTGTTGAGAATTTTGATTGCGGAAGATGTACCAAGACGGTCGGCACCCAACTGAATAAATTTAACCATATCGTCTCTTGTTCTTATGCCGCCTGCTGCCTTGATTTTGCAGCCGCCGTTAACATACTTTGCAAACAGTTCTACATCGTGGAAGGTTGCACCTCCTGTGGAAAAACCTGTGGAGGTTTTGATATAATCTGCGCCTGCGTTTACAACTGCTTTACACAGTGCAATTTTTTCGTCGTCTGTAAGCAGGCAGGTTTCAATAATAACCTTGAGGATATGGTCGCCCACTGCAGCTTTAATCTGACGGATTTCCTCTTCGACATATTCAAAGTCGCCGTCCTTTGCCTTTGCAATGTTGATAACCATATCAACTTCTTTTGCACCTTTTTCAATTGCATCTTTAGCTTCAAAAACCTTTGCAGCAGTTGTCATTGCGCCTAAAGGGAAACCGATAACTGTGCACACAGGGATTTTGTCCCCCAACACGCTGACTGCATATTCGATGTAGGATGGGTTGATACAGATGGATGCTGTATTGTTTTCCATAGCTTCGTTACAGATGCGCAGGATATCTTCTTTTTTTGCATCAGCCTTAAGTAATGTGTGGTCAACTCTGTTTAAAATTTCGGAATTTGTCATTTCTTTCTCCTTTTTGTACTGCAAAATCACGGCTTTTGATGTAATTTTGTCAGGAATAATAAATTCGTCGCTATTGTGGTGCTCAACATTATCGAATAGTTTTTCAAAGTTTTCGGTGGTCTCCAGCACTTCATAGCCCATATCACCGCAGCGGTAGTGCATTGGGATAACTATCTTTGCATTTACCTGCTGGCAGATTGTTTTTGCCTGTTCGGCAACCACTGTATATGTTCCGCCGATTGGAACAAGCGCAACATCCACCTCACCGATTTCTGCAGCCTGCTCATCTGTAAGAATATGGCCTATATCGCCAAAATGAGCAATTTTTGTTCCGTTATATTCCAGAACATGAACAATATTATCGCCCCTTAAACTGCCATCTTTTTCGTCGTGAAAGGTATGCACCTTTTTAACATCAACACCGTGCACCATACGCAGCAGCTGGCGCACGCTGTCCATGCCATAGTGGTCGTTGTGCTTGTGACTGGCAAGGATAATATCAGCTGATGTGTCAACATTGTTATATCCTGGCACATAGTTATCTTCAAAAGGGTCGATAACACACTGAATATCATCAAAATAAATTTTGTAGCATGCGTGGCCAAGCCATTTGATTTTTATCATAATATCAGTCCTTTTTTGTTGTGATTATAAGCAGGCTGCCTTTTTTTACGGATATCTCAACATCCTCGCCTGCAAACTCATTGCTTACGCCTATAGGGAAATCATTGGTCAGCTCCACGTCAGAAAGCTGATATTTGCCGCCTTTTTCACTTACGCCGATACATTTCTCGTCCAGCGAAAAAACCGAAAAATAGCAATTATTCTGCGATGGTAGAACTGTACTGCGGTTGGTGATAACCTTGATACTTGTGTCTTTATCAATTATTGCGGCATCTATGCCATTTGCTTCCAAAAATTTAAGCATTTGAATATTGGCAAATGTATGGTCAAGCCTTCCACCTGTTACACCGCAAAAAACTGCGTGGTTATATTTTTCTGCCACAATCTGACGTGCAATGTAATATGTGTCGGTATCGTCCTTTTCACAGGGCAGTTTTATCACCTTTGCTGTTGTTGAATCTGGCTGAACTGAAGAATCAAAATCCCCCACAATAATATCAGGCTCTATCCCCTGTTTTTGTGCATGGATATAACCACCATCTGCACAGTATATAAAATCATCGGGAGTCAGTATGGATTTCAAATCAAAATCCACAGGCATACTGCCTATAACAATACATCTTTTCATTATTTAAGCTCCCAGTCTTTAATGTTTTTTTGCTTATCATACATTGCAACATAACTGTCGTAACGTGACTGGCTGATCTGGCCTTCTTCCACAGCCTGCTTTATGCGGCAGCCTATTTCGGATGTATGGCTGCAGTCGGCAAATTTACACTGGTCAAGATACTCACCAAACTCCACAAATGCATAAGGAAGGTCATTTTTTGAGATAAAGTTGTCGCGGTCCAGTTCGATTGATGAAAAACCTGGGGTATCGGCAACCATACAGTCTCCCATATCAAAAATTTCCACCTGACGTGTTGTGTGTTTGCCGCGGCCAAGCTTTTGGCTGATTGCATTTGTTTCCAGTTCAAGATGTGGAAACAGACGGTTGAGTAACGTAGATTTGCCAACACCGCTGTTACCTGCAAATGCACATATTTTGCCCCGCATTTCGGCCTTTAAAGCATTCAGCTGGTCTGTTTGTCCTTCGCCTGTGATAAAAACTTTATAGCCTGCTTTGTTGTAAATTTCTTTTATATCTTCGCATTGGGCAAGGTCGGCCTTTGTAACAGCTATTGCAACATCAACATTTTTATGCTGTGCAATGGCACACATTTTGTCAATAACAAAATAGTTTGGATTTGGCTCTACCGTTGCAACCACCATAACAAGCAGGTCAAGATTTGCAAACGGCGGGCGTACAAACTGGTTTTTTCTTGGCTGTATCTTTGTAATAACATTTGTGCCCTGTTCGTATTCTGTTTCAACTATATCTCCAGCAAGCGGAGAAAGGGCAAGCTTTCTGAACTTGCCCTTTGCTTTGCATTCTATAACTGTTCCATCGGCTGTTTTGATATAGTAAAAACCACCTATGCTTTTTAAAACAATGTTATTTTTCATTCTTTATTAACTCTTTAATGTAAATAGTCAGTATTTATGGGCCTATACTTACATGAATTTCCACAAGTGTGCCAACAGGCAATTCTGCGCCAGGGCCATGTTCCTGCCAGATAACTGTGCCTGCAGGCTGCTCGTTAACAGTTTCTACAACTCTTACCCTCAGTCCTGATGTAGATATTGCCGTACGCGCTTCTGCCACCTGCATACCGATAACATTTGGAGAAATACGTGTTCGGCTTACTTCTTCTACAGCAATATACAAAGTAACAACATCACCGCTGCTGATATTTTCTCCTGCAGAAGGCTCGGTTTTGATAACCAGTCCTTCTGGAAAATCATCTCTTTCTTCCATTTTTATGTAAAGGTCCACCCCAAGTTCGCTGAGAGCTGCTTCGGCCTGATTTCTTGGCTGTTTTTCAAGGTTTGGCATAGTGCTTGTTAAAACACCCTTGCTTACTTTAAGTTTTACAATGCTGTTTTTCTTTACAGTTCTTGGTGCTGTAGGCTTTTGCGATATAACAACGTCTTTATCATATTCGCTGTTGTAAACATATTCTACTTCGTACTGAAAGTCTTCATCCGCTCTTACCTGGCTTTCTGTCATACCTACAAAGCTAGGCAGACTTATATCAGGCTGACTTGTCAAAAGCGGATTATTGCTCTTTTCGAGAATATTATAAATAAGATAAACAGCCACAAATACCGAAACAACAGCAAGTGTTGCAGCAATTGGCAAAGCTATTTTTCTTTTCTTTCTTCTTACTTTTTTTCTTGTTTTTTCTTCCATATTATATCTACCGCCTGCATTCTGCCCGCATATTCTGTACGGGCAGAAACATTACATTTTACTCTTCTGGTTCAGGTTCTTTAGGCTTTTCTGGCTCTGAAACATTACCACCAGTATTTTCGGGATTATCCTCTGGTTCATCTGGCGGAGTTGGTGTTGGTTCTGAATCTGGTTCAGGTGTAGGTGTAGGTGTTGGTGTTGGAGCTACTTTAGGGCAGTCATCAGCATGGTCTGGAGCATTTTCACCACATTCAGAGCATGTTGGATGTTTTTTATGTTCCAAAGAACCACAAACTGGACAGCTTGGATGCTGTGTGTGTTCTTTTGAACCGCATACTGAACATGTTGGATGCACTGTATGTTCTTCACTGCCACAGTCAGGGCATTTAGGTTTGCCGCTGCTTACCACCAGTACAACTGCACTGCCTGCTGGAACTTCTTCTCCTGCTGAAGGTGTCTGACCGATAACTGTACCTTCTGGGTCGTGACTTTCGCTAAGTGTATAAGAACCTACACGCAGTCCTGCTGCAGTAATAGCTTTACGTGCTGCTGAAAGATTTTCACAGCCTACAACATTTGGTACTGTACGGTTCTGTAAAGTAGGATCAACTGCAATATAAACTATTACAAGACTGCCACTGCTTACAATAGAACCATCAGCTGGTTCAGTGCGTATAACACTGCCGTTAACCACATCTTTTGTTTCTTCTGTTTCAACCGCTATGTTAACGCCAAGTTCACTAAGAACTTTTTCCGCTTCTGAACGGGTATAGTTTTTAAGATTTGGCAACTCACTTGTCATAACACCTTTACTTACCCTGAGTTTTACTGTACTGTGTTTTTTTACTGTTCTTGGTGCTTTAGGTGTCTGTGAAAATACAATATCTTTTTCGTATTCATCATTATACACATATTCAACCTCAAACTTAAAATCCCCGTCTGTTTTTGCCTGATTAACTGTCATGCCCACAAAGCTTGGCAGGCTGACATCTGGCTGATTTGTCAACAATGGATTGCCGCTGAGTTTAAAAATAAAGTAAATGCCTACTGCCGCACTTACCATAAAAGCTGCAGCAAGGCCTGCCATAACTGGCAGCAAAAGCTTTTTGCTGATTTTAAGTTTAAATTTTGGTGTTTTTGCCTTTGTTTTTGATGTGTGCTTTTTAGGTGCCGCATCCATCATAACAGTTTTTGTCTGAGACAAATCTTCTGCTGTTTCAAAAACAATTGCAGGGTTTTCACGCACTTTTTTTATATCACCGCGCATTTCGGCAGCTGACTGATATCTCATGTCGGGGTCTTTTTCAATTGCTTTCATAATAATCTGTTCCAATCCCTTTGGAACTTCAGGCACCAGTTCACTTACTGGCTGTGCCTTTTCGGAAAGCTGCTGCAAAGCAACCGACACTGCTGTTTCAGACTGAAACGGCAGCTTGCCTGTAATCATTTCGTACATCATAATACCGATGCTGTAGATATCACTTCTGCCGTCTGTGCTTTGGCCGCGTACCTGCTCTGGACTGATGTAATGCACAGAACCTATCGCTTTGTCGGTAACTGTACGCTGGCTTGCTGTTGCAAGGCGTGCAATGCCAAAATCCATTATTTTTAAGCGTCCATCACGTGTAAGCATAATGTTCTGCGGTTTGAGGTCTCGGTGAACAACACCATTTTCGTGCGCATGGCTTAAAGCAGACAGAATTATATTGGCAAAAATAAGGGTATCTTCCCATGTAAGCTTGCCACGGTTTTCCATAAACTCCTTAAGGGTAACGCCGTCAATATATTCTATAACAATATACTTTTCACTGTCTGTAATATTAAAATCCACAACCTTGATAATGCTGTCGTGGTTAAGTACACTTATGGCCTTGCTCTCGTTTTTAAAGCGGCGTACCAGTTCTTCATTTTCAAAAAATTCTTCTTTTAAAAACTTAACAGCCACCTGTCTGCCTGTCTGTTTATCAATTGCTTTGTATACATTTGACATACCGCCAACGCCGATAAGGGATAAAATTTCATAGCGATTGTCAACTATTTTTCCTATATAATTGTCCATATAATACTCCTTAAATTGCCAATACTACTGCCGTTATATTATCTGTTGCGTTGTTGTCCAATGCCTTTTGAATAAGTTTATCTGGCATTGAAAAAATATTATCAGTTGTAAGCACCTTCACAATATCTGCTGGTGTTACAAAATTGGTAAGTCCGTCTGTTGCACAAAGCAGTATATCACCAGGCATAACCTCCAGCTCGGCAACATCAATATCCACATCTGCGGATACGCCAACCGCCCTTGTTATAAGATTTTTTTGAGGATGGTGCTGTGCCTGTTCGGCTGTTATCTGGTTATTGTCAAGCAACTCCTGCACAACCGAATGGTCCTTTGTTATAAGTGCCAGCATACCATCACGCACAATGTAAACGCGTGAGTCGCCTGCATGATAAACAGTACACTGATTTTTATCTATAACAACACCCGCAACTGTTGTGCCCATACCGTGATATTCTGCTTTTTGGTTGCCCATATTATAGATTGCACTGTTTGCGTCTTCTATTGCCGACATAACTGTTCTTTCGTGATTGAATGTTTGGCTTTCGTTGTGGACAAAAAGTGCATCTTCGATATACTTTGCAAGTATCCCGCTGGCAACTTCGCCGCCTTTTACACCGCCCATACCATCACATACAAAACCAAAGCTGACGCCATTAAGCAGTCTGCCAGCTATATATTTGTCCTGATTTTCACTTCTTCGGTTGCCAATGTTGGTAGCGCCTGAAATTTTCATAAATCACCTGTGTTCATTTCTCAGCTGACCGCAGGCCGCAGAAATATCCTGCCCTAAGCGGCGGCGTATTGTTGCATTTACCCCAAGCTGAGTAAGTTTTGACTGAAATTCTTTTATTATTCTGGCATCACTCTGAGAAAACGGTGAGCCGTCAACCGGATTTACCGGAATAAGATTTACATGGTTGATAAAACCCTGCAAAAGCTTTGAAAGACGCACTGCATCTTCCTGTGTATCATTTTCGCCTTTTATCATTGCATATTCAAATGATATGCGGCGGCCAGTGGTCTTTGTATAGTCACGGCAGGCCTGCATAAGCTGTTCCAGCGGATAAGCGTTGGAAACCGGCATTGTGCGTTTGCGTGCCTCGTTTGTTGTTGCATGCAGGGATATTGAAAGGGTTATCCCCAATTTTAATTTTGCAAGCTCATAGATTTTTGGCACTATGCCGCAGGTGGAAAGACTGATGTTCCTTTGACTGATATTCTTGCCGTCTTTGCTGGTTATAATACCGATAAAACTGATAACATTGTCAAAATTGTCCAGCGGCTCGCCAATACCCATAAGAACAATGTTGCTTACACGTTCTCCTATGTCCTGTTCAGTTGTATAAAGCTGTGACAAAATTTCGCTTGCTGCAAGGTCACGCACCTTGCCGCCCTGTGTGGACGCACAGAATTTGCAGCCCATACGGCAGCCAACCTGACTGGATACACATATACTGTTGCCATGCTCGTAACGCATTAAAACTGTTTCTATGCAGTTGCCGTCTGCAAGGCGGTAAAGATATTTGATTGTACCATCAACCGAAACCTGCTTTTGTGCAATCTCAAGTTTTGTGATGTCACATTTTTCTTTAAGCAGTTCTCTTGCCTGTTTTGACAGATTGGTCATCTGGTCAAAATCTGTAACATTTTTCTGATGCAGCCATACATAAATCTGTTTTGCATTAAAACCCTTAAGCCCAAGAGAAACCACAAATTCTGTAAGCTGTTCAAGATTTAAGCTTTTTATATCCGTTCTTATCATTTTACCATATTTTTTCAAGCACTGCCACAAAAAAGCCGTCGAAACCAGTTAAATGTGATAAAAATGTAATCATTTCATCTGTGCTGATTACATTGTCTACTGGGCAATGCTGCTTTTTAAGTTTAAAGTTAGTATTTCCTTTTAAAAATTTATCAATAACCTGCTCGTTTTCAAGCTTGTTGATGGTGCAGGTTGAATATACTATAGTTCCCTTTTCTTTTAAATATTTTGCTGCAGTGGAAAGAATATCATACTGCAGTTGAGCAAGATTTTTTACCTCCTGCATTGATTTATAACGCAGGTCTGGCTTTTTGGGAATAATGCCAATACCAGAGCAAGGAACGTCACAAATTATAACATCATATTTATCCAGCTTTTCGTTATATACCTCGCCATGGTTTTCCACAAACGAAATATTTGTAAGGCCAAGACGTGCTGCACCGTCAGTAATAAGCTTTAATCTTGACGGGTTTGGGTCACAACTTGTTACACCGCCTGTATTGTCAAGCTCTACAGCTGCAGCAAAGCTTTTGCCGCCAGGGGCTGCGCACAAATCCAGCACATTGTCCCCCTTCTTTATTCCTGCCGCTTTTATTGCGTACTGGCTTGTTATACCCTGAACATAAAAATATCCCTCTTTAAATCCTGGGATTTCGCTTACACTGCCCTTGTGGATAATTTCCAGTGCATTGTCCAACGGCATTTCATTATATGTAATGTCATTGTCTGTAAGAAGCTTTTTAAAATCTGCTGCGGATATTTTTACAGTATTGATTTTAACTGTAAACTTAGGGGTAATAAACATACCTTTAAGTATATCCTCGGCCATATCAGGATAATCGTTTATGATTATCTTTACAATGTCTTTGTCAACCGAATATTTAACAGACAAAGCGGTAAGCCTATCCTTAAACTGTTCTTTGCCGATATCAAAGCTGCTGCATTTTCTTAAAACTGCATTGACAAGCCCTTTGGCACTTGTCTTTTTAAAAACAGGGCACAAACTGACAGCCTGATTGATTGCCGCATAGTTTGGCACATTTTCCATATATAAAATCTGATACAGGCCGCTTTGCATTATTGCAACAACCTCTTTATCCATTTTGGCAAGAGGTTTTGTAAGATGCTTTTGCAGAATGTAATTAAGAGTAAGTTTTCTCTCTACTGTACCGTAAAACAGTTTTGTAACAAAAGCTTTATCCTGGGCTGTAAGATTGTGGCTGTCCAGTTCAGAGGAAAGCACAAGGTTTGAAAAGCCGCTTTTTTCCACCCTGAGCAGACAGTCAACCGCTAATTTTCTTGATAAATCCATAATTTAATCTCTGTTTCTGCCGCCAAAACGCAAAACAAGTCGCAAAAGGTTGGCAACTGATACTGCCAATGCTGCAACGTATGTCATTGCTGCTGCGCTTAAAACTTTTTTAACACCTTTAAGTTCTTCATCTGCCATTGTACCGCCCATTTCAAGTGCATTTACTGCACGACGGCTTGCGTTGAATTCTACAGGCAGAGTAACCAGCTGAAAAACTGCAACTGTTGCAAAGAGCAAAAGCCCAAGGTTAACCAGTGGCTGTGCACCCATAAAAAAGCCGATAAGCACAAGCGGAATGGAAATTGTTGAACCGATGTTTGTTATTGGGATTATTGCTGTGCGCAGTTTAATTGGTGCATAGTGCTGTGCATACTGAACTGCATGGCCTGCTTCGTGTGCTGCAACACCAACTGCTGCAACACTGTTGGAAGAAAAAACACTGTCGGAAAGACGGATTACATTTGCCTTTGGATCATAGTGGTCTGTAAGGTTACCGCTTACACGTTCCACATTAACATGATACAACCCATTTGCCGCAAGAATACGGCGTGCAGCTTCGTAACCTGTCATACCACTGTATGTTCTTTCTTTTGAATACCTGTTAAATGTGCTGTTTACTTTAGCCTGTGCCCACATTGAAAAAACAAGTGCAGGCAGAACAAGAATGATATAATAAATATCAATGCCGTAATACATCAAATCACCTCGTAATTAAACTAACATATCGCCTTTTGCAAAGCGGCGACCAAGGCTCCATGCGGTACCGTCCATTGCTTTTGAGCCTTCTGGCTGAACTGTAACAAACTCCAGCGCACCGTCAGCAAAAGCAACAACAAGTGGTTTTGTGGACAAAATCTCCCCAGCCTTGCCGCTGCCCTGTGCAAGTTTTGTCTTTATAACCTTAACTTTTTTATCACCATAGATAAAATGGGCACTTGGCCATGGATTCTGGCCTCTTACCTTATTATGAATAATCTGTGCAGAATTATTAAAATCAAAAAGAGCCATTTCTTTTGTCAAAGGCGGTGCAAGTGTTGCTTTTGCGTGGTTCTGAGGTGTGCGTTTGGCAGCGCCGTCAACCACATCCTGACACACTTTACTTAAGAAAACCTTGCCTTTTTCTTCCACATCGGCAAAAAGCTCTTCCTGTGTTTCGTTTTCACCTATTTCTATTGGCAGCACATCAATAATGTCACCTGTATCAAGGCCTTCGTCGATATGCATAACGGTAACACCTGTCTGTTTGTCGCCGTTGATAAGAGCCCACTGTATTGGTGCGGCACCGCGGTACTGCGGAAGCAGTGAAACGTGAAGGTTTAAACAGCCAAACTGCGGCACATCAATAACTTCTTTTGGCAGTATTCTGCCGTAAGCCACCACGACAATAAGGTCTGGTGCAAGCTCTTTAATCATGTCTGCTGCCTCGCCTTTAAGTGTTTTTGGCTGATAAACAGGGATATTGTATTCGGATGCACACACCTTTACAGGCGGAGGCGTCATAATCTGTTTTCTGCCAACAGGTTTATCCTCTCTTGTAAATGCGCCGATAACATTCCAGCCGTCTGTTATAAGCTGTTCAAGGCAGCCCCTTGCAATTTCAGGGGTGCCCATAAATAAAACTTTTACGTCTTTTTTAGTCATAGTCTTCATCCAGATTAAGTGCTTTAATTTCTTCTTTTGTAAGGTCTTCGTAGAACTTTGTTGCATGGTCCATAATTGTGATGCCTTCAAGGTGGTCACATTCATGGCAGATTGCACGTGCAAGGATATCTTCGGCTTCAATAATAAATTCGTTGCCATAACGGTCCTGTGCTTTTGCCTTTACATACTGAGGGCGTGTGATTGCACCGTTGCGGCCTGGGAAAGAAAGGCAGCCTTCGAAAATTGTAACTTCACCTTCTCTTTCGAGAATTTCAGGGTTAACAAGTTCGATAATTTCGTCCACTTCGTTATCTTCTTCGTCGAGATACTGGTCAAGCACAACCACCACACGGCGCAGAATGCCAACCTGCGGGCCTGCAAGACCAAGACCGTGAGCGTCCATCATTGTGTCACCCATATCGTCAAGCAAAATTCCCAGTTTTTCGTTAAAATCTGTTACAGGACGGCAAACTTTTTTAAGGATTGGGTCGCCGTCTTTTACAATTGTTCTGATTGCCATAATAGTTCTCCTGTATATAAACTGTATTTTATTTATTCATTAACCGGATTCATATTTACATATATATCCGATTTATTTTCTGTTTCTTTAAGGTATTCGTCGATAACCAGCCGCAAAAAATCGCGGAATTTTTTTGTGTTTTTGCATTTAAGTGTAAGCCTGTAGCGGTAAATGCCATTAACCATCGACACCGAAAACGGCACAGGGCCAAGAACCACCAGCGGTGCCCCATCCAGCTTTGGAGAAAGCTTTTGTATTATCTGCAAAAATCTTGCACTGTCCCTTGCCGCTGCAGTCTCTTTTTCGTTTGTGAATGCCACCTGACACATGGTACAGAAAGGAGGATATATGTTAAGCCTGCGAAAAGCAATTTCACTGTTATAGAAGCTTTCATAATCTGCCTTTTGCGCCATTGATATAATCGGGTTTGCACTGTCGTATGTCTGTACAACAGCCAAAGCTTCGTCTGTCCAGCGGCCTGCGCGGCCAATAACCTGTGTAAGCAGACTGAATGCACTTTCTGACGAATTGTAACTTTCCTGATTAAGCGCGCCGTCAATGCCAAGAACACACACAAGGCTTACATCCTTAAAATCCAGCCCTTTTGCAACCATCTGGGTGCCCACAAGAATATCGTATTTTTTATCGGCAAAATCCTTCAGCATCTGGCTATGGGCGTCGGTTTTTGCGGTGGTATCTGCATCCATTCGCAGCACTCTTGCCTGTGGAATACATTGAGTAATATATTCTTCCACTCTTTGTGTGCCATAGCCCACATACTGTATTTCTCCGCCGCATTTTGGGCATCTGTCAATTATTTTATAGCTTTTTGAACAGTAGTGGCAGCTTAATTTATTGTCATTTTTATGTTTTACAAGGTTGACCGAACAGCTGTCACACTGCAGGGTTTCGCTGCATTCTTTGCACACACCCACAGTGGAATATCCCCGTCGGTTTATAAGAATAATGCTCTGCCTGCCATCTTTTATATTATCCGACAGATATTTTATAACTGGGTCGGACAAAACACCTGTATCCCCCATCATTGCCTGCATACGCATATCGATAACTTCCACCTGTGGCAAAGGCATATCGTTATAGCGTTTTTCCATTTTGTGCAGGTGATAGTATCCGTTTTTTGCCAGATAATAGCTTTCTATGCTTGGTGTTGCCGAAGCCAGCACCAGTTTTGCACCTTTTTCTTTTGCAATAAACGATGCAACGCGTATTGCAGAATATCTTGGGCTGTTTTCAGACTTAAAGGTCTTTTCGTGTTCTTCGTCAATTATTATAAGCCCTATATTGTCGCAGGGTGCAAACACTGCACTGCGTGTGCCCACAACCACCTTTGCCCTGCCCTTCTGCACACGGCTGTAGTGCCACAGGCGTTCTTTTTGGGTAAGTTTTGAATGCAGCACGCTGACTGTATCTCCAAAATGGCTGCACAGATGATTTATAACCTGCGGTGTCAGTGATATTTCCGGCACCAGCAGCATTGCGGTTTTGCCCTGCTGCAGTGTGCGCTGTATAAGCTTTATAAATACCGCCGTCTTACCGCTGGAAGTTACACCATAGATAAGGTGCGGTTTGTTATCCTCTGCTGCAGTTATTTCGTCAAATACCTTTTGCTGAAAGCTGTTAAGCTGTATATCTGCAGCCTTTTCTGCTGAAAATTCAATGTGCAGCTGTTTTTCTCTTTCTTCGGCCAATACAAGCCCTTTTGCAGCAAGATTATCCACAACGGCTTTGGTAACAGCACAATCATCGCATATTTGTTTGATTGTTTTGTGTTGATTTTGCAGATATGCATAAACATTCTGCTGCTTTTGGGTAAGTTTTTCTGCCTGTACAGCGAGATTTGCCGTGTAGTATTTTTCCTTTTGCAGCCTGTGTTTAAGCTCCAGTTTTCCATTTGAAATTTTATACTGGCTGCCATAAGGGATAACAGTTTTTGCCGCATCATAATATGTGCAGAATGTGGTTTCTTTTATATATTCCACCAGCTTGAGCGCAAAAGGTGTTACTGCCCACTGCTCTGTTTTTACATCTGCAATGGCTTTAAGACCTTTTATATTTTCTGTGTGTTCAAGGCTTAGCACAACACCCTGGCGCAAAGTATTGCCACGGCCAAAAGGCACCAGCACATTTGCACCAACCCGAATTGTTTGCGCAAACTGCGCTGGAACAATATATGAAAATTCTCTGTCAAAGTTCAAGGTAGCTTTGTCTATTGCTACACCTGCAGTCAGCATAAAGCTACCTCCTTTTTATATGTGTTAATCTCTGCTGTCAAAAATATCTATTATAGACTGCGCACACTGCTCAACATAGTTGTTTTCCACAATATAGTCATAGCTGCTTTGAAAACCAAGTTCTTCCTTTGCTTTAAACAGGCGCTGTTTGATTTTTGTTTCGTCTTCTGTGCCACGGTTTTTAAGGCGGCGTTCCAGTTCTTCAAGAGACGGCGGTGCCAAAAAGATTGTAAGACAGTCAGGATAAACCTTTTTAACATTCTGTGCACCCTCAACCTCGATAACCAGCACAACAACCTTACCTGCTTTTACCTTGTCTTCAATCTGCTGTTTAAGGGTGCCGTAATAATTGTTGCAGTAATTTGTGTATTCCAGAAATTCACCGTTTGCAAGTTTTGCGGTAAATTCTTCGGTGGAAAGGAATATGTAGTCAACGCCGTCTGTTTCTATAGGGCGTCTTGGTCTTGTTGTTGCAGAAACAGAGAGCACAAATCTGTCGTCTGTGCTGAGAATTTTTTTAACAACAGTATCCTTGCCGCAGCCGGAAGGACCCGAAATTACCACTATATTTTTATCAATGCTATTCATCTTCAGTCTCCATAAATTTTATAAGTGTGTCGCTTGCCTGACCAAAAATTCTCTCGGCTGTAAATGCACAGAGAATTATCTGGTTATTGTCTGTTATAATAACTGTTTTTGTTTTTCTGCCAAAGGTTGCATCTATAAGTGTGTTTTCACTTTTGGCCTTTGTTATCATACGTTTAACAGGGGCAGATTCGGGGCTTAATGCCGCCACGATTCTGTCTGGGTTAATCATACTGCCAAAGCCTATATTCATCATACCCATAAGAGCACTCCTTATTCCATATTCTGAATCTGTTCACGGATTTTTTCAATTTCGGATTTTATTTCCACAACCTTGCGTGTAACTTCAAGGTCATTGGATTTGGAGCCGATTGTATTTGCCTCGCGGTTGAGTTCCTGTGTTAAAAAGTCCAGCTTTCTGCCCTGACGAGCATCACCCTTAAGGATATCCCTGTACTGTGCGATATGGCTGCGCAAACGCACCGTTTCTTCATCTACTGCCACTTTATCGGCAAAGATTGCAGCCTCTGTTAAAATTCTCTGGCTGTCAATCTGTGTGTCCTGCAGAATTGTCTGTAGTTTCTGATAAAGACGTTCCTGATATTTCTGTGTGCGCAATGGTGCAATTGTTTCGATTTCTGTAACAATATCTTCTATAGCTGCAAGGCGGCCCATAACATCGTCATAAAGCTTCTGGCCTTCCGCTGTCTTCATTTTAATAAATTCGTCAAGAGCAAGTGCCACAACTGTTTTTACATCTGCTGCAAGCTGGTCGGCATCTTCTTCGCTTTTATTCTGTGTAAGCACCCCTTCAAAGCGTGCAATGCTTGTAACATCTTCTGGTGCTGGCAGGCCAAGCTGTCCGCTTATTGCACAAAGTGCATCATAATAGCTTTTTGCAAGGTTTACATCAGCTTCTACCACTGTGTCGCTGTTTTCTACCGCTTTGATAAGCAGAGAAACCTCCACCTTGCCGCGGCTTACACTTTCGTTAATCTGTTTTTTGATTTTGTCGTCCAGAAAAGAAAAAAATCGGGACATTCTGCTGGAATATTCGAAATATCTGTGATTTACAGACTTTATTTCAACAGTAATATCCTTGCCGTTTAAAACAGCATTTCCTTTTCCGTAACCTGTCATACTGTATACCATAAATTTTACCTCCGCAAGACAGCAGTGTTTCAGCGCATAATGCGTCATTTTATCTATTATCTTAATATATTATTATAAATTATATATATATACTTTGTCAATTGAAACAGGGCTGCAAATTGGCCGCCCTGCACATGTGTCTGCCGATGTATCTGCAGATAAAAAGGCTTTTGGAAACACCTCCAAAAGCCTTTAAAATTTTATTTTTATAAAATTGTGTGCGCCGATGTAATGTTAAGTGCAAAATAGTGCACAATATTGCCGCGGTCAAACTGCGCAACAGCCTTGTAAACGTAGATGCCGTCTTCTTTAGGTGTATTCATAGAGTATCGTTTTTCTTTAAATTCCTCTGAAGACATAACCTTGCCGTCATACATAACACCCTTGCTTTCGTAGAGTGTAAGCTGTGTATGTGGCATTGTAAAGCCGATAAGTATAGGCGCATTTGGCATAGCTTCGTATGCTACAATTGGCACATCTATACTGGAAACATAAGGGGAACGCACAGTCTTGCTGCCAAATGACCATTCGTAACCTGCCCTTGGCACATTGACTGTTGGGATAACCGTATATCCTGTTGTAACATTTATAATAGGCAGTGATACTTCTGGGTTGCGCGCATCAATATTGTCTTTTATTGCCACAGACACAAAGCCTGACAGCACAAGCATTATGCACGCAATAATATATCTGCGTATTTTTCTGCTATAAATTCGATTCATTGTTTGTTTCATCTCCCTTTGGGATTTCTGTTAAGGTTAGGGTATCTCTGTCTGCCACTATATTCTTTTTGGCAAGGCGCTTGTCCATATTTTCAGACAAAAGGCTGTAGAAAACAGCAAATGTAGGAACCCCGATGAGCATACCCACAAAACCAAACAGCCCACCACCGATTGTGATGGAAACCAAAACCCATATAGGTGCAAGGCCTGTGGAATCGCCAAGAATTTTAGGTCCAAGAATGTTGCCGTCAAACTGCTGAAGAGCAAGCACAAAAACGCCAAAAATAACCGCATCAATCGGGCTTACCATAAGCAGAATAAGTATAGATGGTATTGCACCAATAAATGGTCCAAAGAATGGTATCATATTTGTAACACCAATGATTATTGCCAACAGCAGTGCATACGGCTGATAGATAAACATTGTACCTATAAAGCAAAGAATACCGATGATAAGGCTGTCCAGCATTTTGCCGTTGATAAATTTTGAAAACATTTCGTTGGTGATGTTGCCAATTTCGATAATGCGTTTTGCCCTTTTCTCTTTAAAAAACGAGAACAAAATCTTTTTAAGCTGAAAAACAAGTCTTTCCTTTGTTGCAAGCATATACACCGATGCAATAACAGACATAAAGAAATCTATTGCAAAATTGCCCAAAGACAGCGACCAGTTTAAAACCTGCGGCACAAGTGCAAGCACAAAATTGCTGAGACTTTTAAGGGCGCCGTTCATTGTTTCGGTAATATATTCTATAAAAGCAGGGTCCCAGTTATATTGTGTGGTAAGTCTTTCAAGAAAGGCTGTTACAGTCTGGATGTATTTTGGAATATTGTTGCCTACGCTTATTACACTGTCTGCCACCTGAGGAGCTGCTGCAACCACAAGGCCTGTGATTACCAATGCTGTAATTATATATACACAAAATATGGATATCGCACGTTTTGCCTTAAGTTTTGAAAAAAATTTGCGTTCAAACCATTCTACAGGTGTGTGCAGCAAAAATGCCATAACAAAAGCAATAACAAATGGAGAAATAACTCCATAGACTGTTGACATAACATTCTTTACAACCGTGAAATTAGCAATTGCCAGATAGAGCAAAACCGCCGTACACACAGTTATAATATTGCTTATTGTGGACTTGGTAAAATAGTTTTTTACATTATTCTGCATACGTTTCTCCTGCACATAATAATCTATAATAATATATACCATATTTGTACAAAAAAATCCACTAAATTCAGTGTAAATTCAAAATAAACAGCTTTACACTTACAAAATTTTACAAATTATATACAAATACAGCACACTGTCTTGTTTACTTTGTTAAGGAATTATATTATGATATTATAAATAATTGTTTTTATAAATTTCATATATTATACACAAAACAGTTATAAGCTTTATTTTCAAAAATAACTGTTTATCAAGGAGCAAAAATGGATTCTCATTTATCAACTTTATTAATTCTTGTATGTTTGCTTTGTCTGTCGGCTTTCTTTTCTGCCAGCGAAACCGCCCTTACAGGCGCAAACCGCATAAGGCTTAAAAACCAGGCTGAAAACGGCGACAAAAAGGCTGCCCTTGCCCTTAAATTAGTGGGCAATTATGACGGTGCACTCTCCACACTGCTTATTGCAAACAACATTGTAAATATCCTTACATCTTCCCTTACAACTGTGCTTTTTATGGATATGTTTGGGGCAAACGCTGTTGGTATTGCAACTGCTGTTACCACCGTTGCTGTTATAATTTTTGGTGAAGTACTGCCAA
>SVMV01000038.1 GCA_015067245.1 Oscillospiraceae bacterium
CCTCCTTTATCCTGAAATTTGCCTTTTCACGCGGTCTTTTTTTATCAAACTCTCTGCATACAGCGCGGTATCCGCACCATTCGCAGCTGGTTTTGTCGTTGCCTAAATCCATTGGCAGATTGTCAAACCTGCCTGCGTAGACATCTTCTGCCATGGATTTTATTTTTTCTTTTGTATGTTCCAGCACTGCAACAAACATCTTTTTGTCCACAACTTCGCTGCCGCTTAAACCTTTTATTCTATCCGTACCTTTTATAACACCAAAACTGCCGTCGGCATCTTTATCAAAGCCGACAGATATCTCTTCGTCACTTACAGCCATCCCCACAGGAGTGTAAAGCCCTTCGTCCTTATCAAATTTAAATGCGGCATCACTTGGCTGATATATAACTGCAGCTGGCTGTGGATTGTCGCCGTAGATATCACTCTGAAGCACGCTGTTCATATACAAAAGCAGCTGGCTTGAAAGGCCGTTGTAAACATCTTCAAGGCTAAATTTTTTTGTGCCTGTTTTGTAGTCCACAATGCGTATATAATCCTTGCCGTCCTGATGCATAACGTCAATGCGGTCACACACGCCAACAACACTTACCTTTTCTCCTTTTGGCAAAGCTATTGTCACAGGTTTAAGGTCGCTGTCAAAACCTATGTGTTTTTCAAAAGCTGCAGGGTGAAATCCGCCCTGCTGCTGTTCGGTGTGTATATACTGCAGCAGATGCAGCGCATTGCTGTGCATACTGCTGCTTAAAGATGCAAAACGTGCGCTGTCACGCATTTTTTGCGGATAGTTCTGCTGCAGATATTCTTCCACAACCTTGGCTGTTAAATCGGCAATTTCCTGCCAGTCGGACTTGCCGTAATCTTCGCCGTACTGCTGCATAACCTGCTGTGCCACTGCGTGCAGATAGTTGCCTGCTTCACGCTGGGATACCTGTGCCTTTTCCAGCGGATAGATTTTAAGCAGGTTGCGGATAAAGTAGCTGAACGGACATTTGTAGTAGCTTTCCGATGCTGTAGGCGAAATTATCATATGCTCGCCCAGCATCTGTTTTATATAATCGGTGTTCTGTACTGTAAACACCCTTTGTTCTGCCGCTGGTACCTCCATACCCATTTTTTCAAGCACCGACGCACCTTCTGCCCCCATGGTTTCGCCAATATGCTGGGTAAAAAATTGAGGTGTAATGCAGTAGTCTTCCATATCAAGCCGGGAAGATTTTAATCCGAGTGCTTCTTTTACACCTTCAATTTCGGCAGAAAGAATTTCCTGGCTGTCGATATTTCTTGCGCTGCAGGAGATAAAAAGTTTTTCCCTTGCTGTTGTAAGGGTTTTGTAAAAGTACAGATTTTCAAAGGCAAAGCGCTGAGCAAAATCGGCACTTAACTCCATCTGATTGTCTTTAAGATACTGTATATCCGCACCAGAAAGCACCGAAGAATTACTGATAAGAGACGGAAAAATATCCTGTGAAGCCCCCAGCACAAATACCGCTTTAACAGCATCAATTTTCATGCGCTGCGGCGTGGAAATCATAACACAGTCCTGGGTTTGAGGTGCAAAGCCTATCTCGGTGCCCTGCACCATAAGCATAAACAGCTCCTGCAGTTCTTTTGGGCGCATAACCATCTTGCCGCAGATGCGGTAAAGCTGCTGAACACAGTCCACCGCACATTCCCACTGGCGCACAAAAAGGTCTGCTTTTTCTTTATCTTTTGTACCCGATATAAGCTGAGTGAGAATTTCTTCGGCCTTTAAATCCCCGATAATCGTATACATTGCTGTGAGAATTTCTTCGGCAGGTTTTTCTTCACCAAAGTTATATGCCAGACTGAAAACACGGTATACACCTTTTGCAAGAGTGCTTATGTTATCAAGTATCTGTTTGTTTTCTTCACTGTCTTCAGCCGTTATGCCGCCGTACGGCAGTATAAAACCTTTTTGCCAGTCAAGCTGCTGGTCCTGCCATATATACAAATAATTTTCCAGCCAGTTTACAGTTTCGCTGTCAAAGCAGGTAAGCTGGGTTTTTAAAAGAGGCATAACCGTTTCGGCCATTACGCCTTTATCCATAATCTCCAGCACATTTTTAAACAGCACAACCGCTGCGGAAGAAATTATAATTCTGCTCTGGTCAATAAAATAAGGAATTTGAGCAAGAGCAAAGCTTTCCTGCAGCTGATGCTCGTATTTATCAAGCTGCGGACACACAACCGCTATATCATCATAGCTGTAACCGTTTCTTGTAAGCTGTGCAATTTTTGCCGCAGCAAAGCTTACCTCGGCAAACTGGTTTGGAAAAACCGTTACAAAAGCGTTTTCTTCATCTGCTTTTTCACTGCCACACTCGGCAGCAGGCTTTGACTGCAGGTAGTTGTCTACTTTACAAAGCACTGCATTTTTAAAACGATGCTGCGCGGTAAGTTTAATTGGTTTTGCCACCTGAACATCCGCCTTTTTTGCCGCACTCACAAGCTGCGAAGCTGTCTGTGCAGTATAGCTTAAGGGGTGGGTGCCCTGCCATCTGTCAAAAACATCTTCGGCAGTAAGGGCAATGTATACATTTTCTGCCTTTTCCATAATTCTGGAAAGCACTGCATACTGACCATAGGTAAAGCTTTCAAAACCATCCACAAAAAAGTCGGTGCTGTCGGTATAGCTTACAGGCATACTCTGGCTTAAATCCAGATACATCTGCTCCAAATCTGCACCCCCTGCGGTTATGTGGGCGCAGTATTCGCTGTATATCTGTGCCACATCTTTAAGTTTGCCGTTTATTTCGGGAGCATTCTGTGCAACCGCATAAAGTTTTGTGCTGTCTATGCCGTTACGCCTGAAGTCTTCAAAAATCTTTGCCAGTTCAAAAGCAAAGCCTGTGTTGTTTTTCTGATTGCCGTAGCTGCCCAGCTGTTTATACACATTCTGCAGGCTTTTTTTTGCTATAACTGCCTTGCCTGCATCGGTGAGCTGCGGCAGGGGTGCCTGACCGTTTTCGGTTTGCACATCACGCAGCAGAGAAGTAAAGCTGAACACATTAACCATGCCAAACTGGCTTTTTTCCAATGCTGAAAAAATTTCTGCCTCACCCGTTTTGCTGAACTGTTCAGGTACTATCAGTATACTTTTTTTGCCCGCACGGGCATTTTTCTGTATCTTTTCTTTTATAAAAGTGCTTTTGCCTGTGCCTGCTGTGCCGATGATTAACTGCAGCATTTTACCCCTCCGATAAATTTGATATTATAATATTTTACCATATATAAATATATTTTTAAACACAAAACAGCTATAAAGCTGTGTCAAAAATCGCCAGCAGCATTAAACATATCCAACAAACAAAAAGTCATTCTGAGCAAAGCGAAGAATCTCTCTGCAACAACAGACTTTGACTGACCTTATATAAAGCCAGACCGTGAGATTCTTCGGGGCAGCAGCCCCTCAGAATGACAGTAATTGGTATTTTAAGTTTTATTTGTCGCCGTAGTACATATAAAGCTGACAAGGAATCATACCGTTGTACAGCTTGCGGCGTTTTTTGGCCTTTTTGCCAAAGTTTGTTTCAAATTCTGCATCAGCTGTGATGATGTAGCTGGCTTTTACAGGGTTTTGCTCAAGGCGGCGTGAAAGTGTTTTTTCCAGCTGGGCTACAGTTTCTATGTCGCCAAGGCGTTCACCGTATGGTGGGTTGGTGATAACCACTGCATCTTCCTGCGGTGAGAAGGATTTTACATCGGCTGTAAAGAAGGACACAACACCGCCGACACCTGCTTTTTGAGCATTCTGCTTTGCGATTTCCAGCACAAACGGGTCGATATCAAAGCCGTAAGCCTTAAAGGATACATCACGGTTTATTGCTGCGCGTGCTTTGCTGCGTTCTTCTTCCCACACTTCTTTTGGAATAAAGGCATATTCTTCTGCCGCAAATCTGCGTTTTAAGCCAGGTGCAATGTTCAAAGCCTTCTGTGCAGCTTCGATAAGCAAAGTGCCGCTGCCTGCAAATGGGTCCTGAATCACACTGTCGCCCCTTACGCGTGCAAGGTCCACAATGGCTGCTGCCAAAGTTTCTTTGATTGGTGCTTCGCCGCTGTTACGGCGGTAACCGCGTTTGTGCAGGCCGTCGCCTGATGTGTCCAGCATAACCGAAACAACGTCTTTTCTCAGTGCAACACGGATTTTGTAAAGATTGCCTGTCTCGGACAGAATTTTTGTATTGTGACCTTTTTTCATGCTTTCAACAATAGCCTTTTTTACTATCTTCTGGCAGGCCGGCACGCTGGAAAGTGTGCTGGAAAGGGAAGAACCTTTTACAGGAAACTGTGCGTCCTTTGGCATAAGTGAAGCCCAGTCGATGGAGTAAACACCGTCAAACAGCTCGTCAAAGGTTTTCGCCTTGAACTCTTTAAGCAGAATTACAACACGTTCGGCTGTGCGCAGATTAATATTTGCCGCAGCAATAATATGTTCGTCACCTTTAAATGTAACCTTTCCGTCAGAAACCTCTACACCTTCTGCTCCAAGTTTTTTAACCTCGTAGCTTAAAACAGATTCGGTGCCAAAATAGCAGGGTGCGATTAATGTATATTGCATTTATAACTCTCTTTCTTTTTAAGGGGGTTGTTTGCTGTTAACTTAAATAGAGCCCCAGATAGCTGGGGCTCTTATATTATATTAGTTTATTCTGGTAAAAGCAAGCCGTATTTGCCGTCTTTGCGTTTGTAAACCACGTTGATTTCGCCTGTTACGATATCTTTAAACATAAAGAATGTGTGGTCAAGCATATTCATTTCAAGAATTGCATCGTCAACTGACTGTGGTTCAAGGTTAAACACTTTTTTACGAACAATTTCGTATTCTTCTTCCTCTTCTTCGCCTACAGGGAGAACTGGAAGTTCTTCGTACTTATAAGCGTTGCCTTTGTGTTTGCGGGAAATTTTGTTTTTGTTTTTTACAATCATTGATTCCAGCTTTTCCACTGCTGCTTCAAGAGCAAGTTCCATTTTTGGTGCGCTCTTTTCGCTGCGGAAGGAAGCATAACGGTCTTTGATTGTAATTTCAACTGTCTGCCAGTCTTTTTCAACAGTCACTGTTACGTGTGCCTGCACTTCTTCTGGGAAGAATTTATCAAGTTTTCCCAGTTTTTCTTCCACGTTGCTTAAGAATGTAGGTTTAAGTGTGCATTTTCTGCCTGTTGTGTTTATCTTCATAGACTGTACCTCCTGGGGTGAAGTTAGATACCTTAGTATCTTGCTTATTATATTAGCACACTGCACATATTTTTTCAACAGCTTTGTTTATGTTTTTAACATTTTGTACACATTTCTGCTTAAAAAATAATTTTTACCCCACGCTATCTTTCGACAAACTTTTTTTGTTAAAGGTGATACTATAGTTGCAAAGACAATTCGTTTTCAGGCTGACGGATTTGTCTTGCATTTCCTCATATACTTTTTCTCTTAAGCCAAAAGAACCGCTGCAAAGCGGTTCTTTTGCTTTGCAGAAAAATTTGCGCCGTAAAAATGTGCAAAATAAAATTTTCTTTTTATTTTTTAGACTGATACAGAATACAACAACTGTTTGATAAATTGGAATTTATCTTTCAGCTTACTTTATCACATTTTTGTGTTCACATCAACGCCCCGGTGAAAATGAACAAGGTAAATATATTCAATTGAAAATGAGAAAATAAAAAACACACCTCAGGATTAACCGAGGTGTGTAAAACTTTTATTCTCCCTGAATATCTTTAAACACTTTTTCGTCAGGATTTGCGTAGCCAAGGCGCTGGCGTGCAATGCGCTCTATATACTCTTCTTCGCTTTCATAGTTAAGAATATACTGCACGTCATTGACTTCCAGCTGAACACGGGCTTTCTGCTGCTGTAAAATTTCAAGCTGCTGGCGCTTGTTTACCAGATCGAACTGGGTGGTGATAAGATTTATCGCCAGATACGCAACAAGAACAACTGCCAGAATAGTTCTGACATTAAGCACTTTTTTCATATCTGACCACCCCTTTCGGCTTTATTTGGTGTCAAATTTATACTCTGGGTACAAGACACCATTATAGTATTATAAATTATACACCCAGTTATCTTGATTTTTCAAGTCGGTATTTTTTGCCATCTGTGGCTCTTTTTTGTATTTTTTATTATATTTTTGCTTCAAACCACAAATTGTTCGATACACCTTTTTGCCGCACCACAATATCTTGTTTTTTGAAAATTTGTAAATTTTTTTGAAAAATTTTTGAAAAGCCGCAGAAAACTCAAAATCAAAGGTCAAAAAGCCTGTAACTGCACCCAACAGATGATATATGCGTATATCGGGATAGTTTGCAAAGGATATTGTATAGCTGAAAACCGCAGCTGCAAAGATAAAAGCAGTGAGCATATCGCGGACTGCAACCTTTGCCTTGCTGCCGTAGAGAAAAACAGCCAGCAGTTGCTGTGCAAAGCCCACGGCAAAACCTGCCCCTGCTGCAAAGATAAAATCCTGCAGCAGAAAGGAATAGTTTACGCTGTCAAAGTTCATCGAAGCAGTTTTGCAATACCGCTTTCACTTCTGCCGCGGTTTGCCTGATACTGTATGTAGTTTATATCTCCTGTAAGCTCCATTGTTTTGCTGTCGGTGCTCATCTGCCCTGCCACAATATTTTTGCCCGAAACCGTCATCTTGCCAAAATCGGTGCGCAGCACCACCTTGTATTCGTCGTAAGCTATAACCTGCAGCACTCCTGTTATTTTAAGCTCTTTGCGGTTCTCCATAAACACTGTATGTGTGGATAAAATTTTATCGGCCATATAACACACCCCTTTGTGCATTATATGACCGACCGAGAAAAATTATTCTATAACTGTGTACATTTCTCTTGCACCGTCTTTTGTGTTTACATTGTCAACACTTAAAACCTTTACCCTTACAGGTGCGGTGCCAAACATAATTTCAATTTCGTCACCTATTTTAACTTGATAGGAAGCCTTTACCTCGCGACCGTTAACGGAAATGCGGCCTGCGTCGGCAACTTCGTTGGCAACTGTGCGGCGTTTGATAAGGCGTGAAACCTTTAAAAATTTATCGATACGCATTGTATCTCTCCTTTGCAAAAAAGCCGATACCAAGGTATCGGCTTTGGTTGTGATTTAATTATTTTGCTACAGCTTCTTTAAGAGCTTTGCCTGCTTTGAATACAGGTGCTTTGCTTGCTGGAATTTCCATTGCTTCGCCGTTTCTTGGGTTGTGGCCCATTCTTGCTGCTCTTTCTTTAACTTCAAATGTACCAAAGCCTGTAAGAGCAACTTTTTCGCCGTTTGCAAGAGCTTCTGTGATGGAAGAAAGCACTGCACTTACCATAACATCTGCATCTTTTTTTGTGATATTTGCTTTTTCAGCAACGCTGTTAATCAAATCTACTTTTGTCATTTTAACCTCCGTGTGCCAAAGGAAATAGCATCTTTGGCAGATATATTTTTTAGTTTATTTTTTATATAAAATCGCGAAGCTTATTGTACCAAATACAGCGGATAAATGCAATATAAATTTGATTATTTCACATCTAATTTTTTGTAATTTTCAAGCATTTTTGCATTTTCAAAGGCAAGAACCTCTTCTGCATCATTTTTTGTCGCTCCAGCAAGGCTAACACTGCTGAAAAGCAGCTTGCCCACCAGTTCTGACACATCTTCTCCCTGCTGCAAAGCAGCTTTTATGCTGTCAAGATTACGCTGCAGTTCTGCCACTGCCATGTCTGCCTGCTGTGTGATAAGTCCCCCAGCCTTTGCACGCTTTTGAATTTTTTGTGCATACATAAGTGCAGGGAAGGATTTTGGCACTGCGTCCAGCGTTTCGCTTACAGTTTTCTGACCTTTTTCCTGCTGTTTGATTTCTTCCCATTTCTGCAGCACGCCGTCAACTGTTTTGTTGTCATAGCCTGCAAAAATATGTGGGTGGCGCAATACCAGTTTCTGTGCTGTGCCGTTTACAACATCTGCAAAGTCAAAAACCTTTTCTTCCGCTTCAAACTGTGCGTGCAGCATAACCTGCATAAGCACATCACCCAGTTCTTCTTTCATAAGCTCCTTATCGTCAAGGTCAATAGCCTCGATAGCTTCATAGGTTTCTTCGATAAAGTTTTTGCGTATGGAAAGATGTGTCTGCACCTTATCCCAAGGACAGCCGTTTACTGGGTCACGCAGCATCTCTACAATTTTTACAAGGTCGTTGATGTCATATCTTTCTTTTATCTGAAAATCCATTTTAACTTCTCCGTAATATATTTTTTAACGTTACTTTATATATTACTCCATTAAAAATTATTTATCAACAAAAAATCCTGTGCAGATTACTATAAGCAGATAAATAAGTGCAAATATAACACCGCAGAAAAACAGCCTTATAAACAGCGGCAGGCTGTAAAGCTGTGTCGCCTTAAGCCAGTTTGCCAGCAGAACTGCTACAGTTGACGCCACAAAGGGCACACCGAATATATGTGCAAATTCAAAGCTTGCACCCAGTTTTTTTACTGCAGTAACACTGCGCACAAATATTATTGTGTAAAAACATACATTTGATACAGCAAAAGCCCTTATATTTACAGACGGCACGCCGCAAAGGACAAAGCTTGCCACAATTTTTACCGCGCAGGCACTTAACAGTATTGCAAAAACCCTGCTGGATTTACCTGCCGCAAACAGCACTGAATTAAATGCCGATGTAAAACAGCACATAATTCCCCCTGTGCATATAATTTTAAGCAGCACAGCCGCAATTTTTGTCTGGTTTGATGTTGTGGCAAACAGCAGCTGTACAATATCACCGCCAAAACAGAAGATAAATGCCATTGCAGGCACACTTAAAAATGCTGTGACAGAAAACAGCTTGCGGATGTGACGTTCAAGCACTGATTTATCCTTTTTTGCCCAGGAACTGCTTATAAGGGGCAGCCCTGCCGACCCTACCGATGCCACCACTGCAGGTGCAAGGTTAAAAACCGAAAGCACCATACCCTGCCATATACCAAACAGATACATAGCAATATCGCCCGCCCCCATAAAAGATGCTCCGTCAAAACTGCTTACTATTGCAGTATATGGGATTTCAGCTATCCGCGGCAGGCATACTGCCGTATCAAAAAAGTTTGCAAGTGATATAGCAAGGGCCGAAACACCGATTGGCGCCGACATTTTAAGCAGCATTGCAGGCTTTATTCTATATTTGGCTGCAACAGCCTTTTCCGCTGGTTTATATCTGCACCGCAGCAGCAAAAACACTGTGCATATAATGCCCGAAAGCGTTACCGCCATAAAACACACTGCAAGGGCTTTTGCATCCTTTGCTGTTGTGCTGTATTGTTTTACACACCACACCCCCAGCAGGCCAACAGCAGTTTTTAAAAAGCCCTCCAGTACATTTGCCTGGGCAGTCGGCAGCATATCCATTCTGCCCTGACTTTCTCCCTTCAGCACATTTTCTGCCACTGCAAACAGTATTGAGGGCGCAAGCATCAGTCCGCCCCAGAAAATTACAGGCTGCTGGCTGCGCACTGAATACAGTCTGATAAAAATCAGGTATGCCGCCAAAAGTAATGCACCGACAGACATATACAGCTGTAAAGCAGCTGACCTTACCCCTGCTGTTATGCTGTTTTCTTTTGATGTGGTCTGTGCAGTAAAATGCGCCACAGCAGTGGATATTCCTGCTGTTGCAAAAGAAAAAAATGGCATGAACATACTGTACACTGCACTGTAACGTCCCATAACATCTGCCCCCAGCATGCGTGTAAGGGGTATGCGATAAGCCGCACTGAGCATTTTTACAGCAACGCCTGACACTGCAAGTACAGCCCCTGCTTTTACAAAGGAACTTTGCTTTTTCATATACTACTCCTATTGGGGTAAAAGGTTACTGTTTAATGTATATTTTTGTCCCTTTGAACTTATGAATTTTTGCAGAAAAATATTGGTTATCTTCTTTCCTGGCAGAAAATCAGATAACCAACAGTATATTTTGCAATATTTTACACTTTTTGTATATATTTTGTCGTATTTTATACACCGCTTAAATCAAATGGCGGTATAAAACTTTCGCTGGCAGCTTCCCCCTCCTGCAGAAAACCGTTTTCCAGCCCCAGTTCCACCGCAAAATCCACAACATCGTCATACTCCTGCTGTGTAAGTTTACGGTCTATCTCGGGATATTTTTCAAGGTTTGTACAGGGAGTGTACTGGCTCATAATGCTTATATAAATATCATCACCGTAAGTGCTGTAAAGATATTTTATAATCTTTTTTGCTTCTTCCGTGTATCCTGGCAGTACAAGCACACGGACAATAACACCTTTTGTTATAACGCCGTTATCATCAAAAACACATGGCCCTGTCTGCTTTACCATTGCATCAACTGCCGCCTTTGCAACCTGTGGATAATCTGCACAGCAAGAGTATTTTTGCGCCAGAGCAGAAGATATATATTTAAAATCTGGCAGGTACACATCAACTGCACCCTTAAGCATTTCGATGCTTTCGGTTTTTTCGTAGCTGCTGGTATTGTAAACAACAGGTATTTTAAGGCCATTTTCCCTTGCCAGTTTAACAGCACTGACAATCTGCGGTGCATAATGGGTTGGCGTTACAAGATTTATATTATGGGCTTTTTTCTGCTGAAGCTCTATAAATATTTCTGCAAGGCGTTCAAGGGTGATTTCCCTGCCGAATGCATTGTGGGATATGTTATTGTTCTGGCAGTAAACACAGCCCATATTGCAGCCCGAAAAAAACACTGTGCCGCTGCCGTTTTGGGCCGAAATACAAGGTTCTTCCCAAAAATGCAGCGCCGCACGCGAAATCTTTATTTTATCTGTAACTTTGCAGTATCCAACCGCTGTGCTGCGGTTTATATTGCAGTTTCTTGGACATAAATTACAAAGCATATTGCCAACCGCCTTTAATGATATAACTGTAAATATATTATCACAGACAGTTTTTATTTACAATAAAACTGATTAAGGCATATTGGTATATTCTTTTTCCCTTTTTGCAAAAACATCTTTTATATCTTCGTACAGCTCCACCACTTTAAACCGCAGAGTTATTTTTTGTGTTGCAATAAATTCGTCGCTGTTTTCAAGGCTGACCTCGCCACAGCTTTGGCTGCACAGCTGCGGATATATAACACACCACCAGTTTTTGCCTTCCGCCCTGCCCAGACGCACGGTAAGCGCTGTATATTCTCCCTGGGGCAGTGCAAAATCTTTATACTGCGTAGTGTCAAAATAAAACTGCTCCAGCGAACAGTCTGCAGTATAGGGCAAACTGTTCTGCATAAGGCAGATGTTTATTTCTTTCTCTATAGCAGACATATTTTCCTGTATTTTATATGCAGCCTGCTCAAAGCTCATGCTGTCATCAGGCAGAAGATTTTCCATTTCAAGCAGGTGATCCCTTACCTTAAGCTTTATCTGCTGGTCAGCAGCTGTATCGCTGTTTGCAATGATATGCAGCCGCAGAGTATTTGATTTTATGCTGTGGGCTGTATGTATACTGCCTGCACACACCGAAAAAACAACCGTAAAAAGTAATGATAGCAAAACCGATATTTCTTTTTTATTCATACAATAAAACCTCTGGAAAATTTTTCTGCATTTATTGTTGGATAAAAAAAACAGTTTAAACAAAAAACTGACGGAAGATAAAATTCCGTCAGTCATTTATTACTCTTTAACTTCATAGCCGCAGTATTCTATTGCGGCTTTTGCAAGCTCGGTGGTGGCATCCACAAAATTGTTTTTAAGGCCAAGGGCCTGCACTGCAACAGGCAATTCGGTGCAGCCAAGAATAAAATAACCTGCACCACGGCTTTGCATTTCGCCCAGCAGCTGATTAAAAGGCTGTGGATCGGTTGGCATTTTGCCTGCCTTTACTCCGTCGTATATAACACTCATAAGATAACGGCGCTGCTGCTCATCTGGCAGAACAACCTGTACACCTTCATCTTCAAAGGCACGGCTGTACACCCCTGCATCAAGGGTACCTGTGGTGGCAAGAATACCCGCCTTTTGCCCTGGGTAACGCTTTTTAGCCACACGCACGGCCTGGGCAATCATGCTTAAAAAAGGCACCTTTGTCTGTATCTGCAGGCTTTGCAGAAAATAATGTGCAGTGTTGCAGGGCATTATAATACAGTCTGCACCCATTTTTTCCAGATTTTTTGCCGATTGTATAAGCTGCGGCAGAGGACTTTCTCCCCCGTGGAGAATAGCAGCTGTGCGGTCCTTTATCTGTGCGTTATTATCTATAAAAATGCGGATATGGTCATTATCACAATCCGCTTTGGTCATATTTACAATCTTTGTAAAAAGGTCTGCAGTGGCAAGGGGGCCCATACCACCGAGAATGCCAAGTGTTTTTTTCATATTTTTCACCCTGTTTTTTACTGTAATATTTTGCTGTGACTCAGCATAGGTCTGCCGTTGTTTATTAATAATTAAATGCAAAAAGCCTTCCTTTGTCAAGGCAGGCTTTTGTTTTTTTCCCTATCAGAGACAATATTTACTCTACAAGTTTTGCCGCTACAACAAAACGGATATTCTCGTCTGATGTGCAGGTGGACAGAACAAGTATTCTGTCTTCGGCTGTTACATCAACACCAAAATCCACATAGCTGTTTTCGGTCATATAGTTCAAAGTATCTGTATACTTTTCTTCGTCAGGGTTAGGGTCGATATAATCGATTGTCACTGGTATATCGCAGGCTGCAAAAATCTGCCACTCGGTATTTGCATAAAGCAGATCAAACTCTACTGTTGGGTTTGCCAAAGCAAAAGTTTCGTCCTTATAACGTTTAAGTTTGGAAAATTTTTCGCTGTCAGGGTCATCATCAAGAGCGTGACCGTATATGATGTTTACCTTGTCGGTAAGTTTAGTGCCGTCATTTACATTGATGTAATCAAGAAAATAACATCCCCATACGTCGTATTCGCCCGCTTCGTTAAGGCGCAGGTAATAATCGTTGTTGCCGCACTGGAACACACGGTTGTCTATTTCGCAGCCTTCCAGCTTAAGCCAGCCGATTACATCGCTGTTTTCGTTATATGCATCAAATATTTCTCGGCTTACAAAAGGCTCGTAGGACTGGGCTGTCGGCTGTGGCTGCTGTGCGTCCTGCTGGCCGTTTTCGGCAGGTGTTTTGCCGCCGCAGGCTGTTGTAAACACCGCTGTAAACAGCATAATCACAACCAGCATCAAGCTTATATGTTTTTTATTCTTCATAATTTCTCCGTTTCTTACCCTTGTATTTTATTGCAAAAACTATATTTCAATTAAAAATATGACAAAAATCAGGTATGTGCAAATGTCTATTTACATTATACCATTCCCGTCAGAATATTCAACACCTGTAAATTGGTAATGATTTTTAAATTGATTAAAGGAAAAAACAGATATCCGCAGCAACACTGCAGTGTATTGCCGCGGATATATTGCTGTTGCTGACAGATTTTTTTAATCTGCCGTTTTAAATTTTAGAAATGTACACCTGTGTTAGGGTTTACACGGGATGGTGTGGAAGCTTTTACCTGTGCTTCTGTGAAGCCGCAGCCTGCACATACACCGTTGATGTCAAAGTGATGGCCTGTTGCTTCAATAGAACGGCTTTCACCATGGTTGCATACTGTACATACATGTGCTTCTACGCCTGCTGCACAGCAGCTTGCTTCTTTTGTTGTGTACCAGCCGCCGAAAGCATGCTGATGTTTGCGTGTTTCTTTTTCGCCGCAGTTGGAACATACACGTGTGTCACCGTTTTTGTTAAGGTTCCATTTGCCCCATGAGTGTTCTTCCTGTGCAAGTTCATCACCTACGCAGATAAAGCTGTCGTCACTTTCAACAGTTGTTTTTTCTGCAATGCTGTATACGCCGTTGGAGTAAGCAACAATAAATTCTTTGCCTGCTTCTGTGTATGTTGTTGTTACATCAAGACCTGCAGGGCCTGCTACTGTGGAGTCTTTTGCTGTAAGCACCATATTGCTGAGCTTGCTGCCTTCTGTAACTGTCATTGTGCCTTTGCTGTTGCCGTTGTGGCCAAGTTCGATGTTTTCTGCGTTAAGTGTTGCTTTGTCAACTGTGATGGAACCGCCGCGGCTTGCTTTGATTGCATCTGTAACAAGTGTTGCACCGTCTTCAACTGTTACAGAAGGTGTGCCGTCCCAGATATCAATCCAGTCTGCTTCAACTCTTGCTTTGTCGCCGGAAACGATAAGTTCAGATTCGCCTGCCCAAACGTTAAGTGTTTTTGTGTTAACTGTGCCGTTAACTGTAAGTGTTGCACCGTTTTTAACCTGAACAGTTGCATCACCTGTAGTAGCATTAAGTTCTGCACCTTCTGCTACAAGAACATCTGCAGTTGTGAAGTATGCATAGTCTGTATTAACTGTGCCGTATCTCTGCACCATGCGGCACAGCAACAAACTGCGATATCAGCGGCGACAAAACAGGTATCGAAATCTCAATCAAAGGCACATACAGTGCAAGTCTTGACCTTGTAGACAGCAATGTTAAAGGCGGCGAAACAGGCGTATATGCACACGACGAATTCAGCAGTAATCCTGACATTCAGAACAACGGTAAACTTGAAATTACAATGGATGCTGCAACAACAGTAGACAGCACAAGCGGTGTAACAGTTCAGGAAACTATTGTCCGTGCAGAAAACGTAGATATTGAAGAAGCAATCGAAAAAGCAGGCAACCCTGTTGTGTGCGATGATGAAACAATCAAATACTACAAAGATGCTGAAAAAGCAGCAAAAAATACACAGGCAACAGTTGACGGCACAGCTTACGAAACACTTGCAGCAGCAATTGCAGCAGCTGGTGACAAAACAGTTGTACTTGCTGATAATATAACTCTTACAGAAACAGTGGCAATTGAAACACCTGTTACAATCGACCTTAACACAAAAACAGTTACAGGTGCTGACGGTGCAGTTGTATTTGAAGTTAAAGCAGATACAACTATTACAAATGGTACAATCAAAGGCAACAAATCCGGTACATCTTCTGGTCTTATCGATATTTACGCAAACCTCGAAATGAATGGCGTAACTGTTGAAACAAGCAAAATCAACGCTCTCAGATTTAAAGCAGGCGACTGCACAGCTACACTTACAGACTGTAACGTAACAGGTGCATTCAAAGGCTACGGCGGTTCTGTGTTTAATATTGTAAGCGGCACTTATAAAGCAAGCAGCACAGCTATCAGCGACCAGCTTAACGGCGTGGCAGTTAGCGGCGGTACATTCCACTATGAAATTGATGAAACTGACTGTGCAAACGGCTATGTAACAGTAGACAATGGCGACGGCACTTACGGCGTAAAATATGCACCAACACTCTTTGTTGATGCAAACAACAACGGCGTTCTTGACGAAGGCGAAACAATTTACGGCAACCTTGACCAGCTGTTTGCAAACCACAAAGACGGTGATGTTTATGTTGTTCTCACAGCAGATACTGTGGCAAACGGACAGGTAGATACAGACGCTGACGCACATTACTACTTCTCCACAAATGTGGCTGGCGGTGTGACAATGGATTTCCTCTTTGCAGAAGACTGGAACTACATCCAGAAAGCTACAATCGGCGAAAACATTACACTCAATGCACCTTATCTCCTTGCATGGACAGAACTTGACATCTAAGCATACCTGTGCCTCTTGCATCGATGATTACATTTTCCATGCTGCCGATAACATCTTCTGCTGCATCACCGCAGTTGTATGTTTCGATACCGTTTGTAAGAGCTGCGCCTTTGATTGTTACATCTTTAATTGTGTCAACACGTGTTGTGCTGCCAGACTGAAGTACAATACCGCCAATTGTTTTGTTTGCGTCACCTTTGCCCTGTACGTCAATTACAAGATTTTCAAAGGATGCTGCATTCCAAACTTTAATTGCAGCTGTGTTGCTTGCGTGAACAATTGTACCGTTTACAACAGAACAATTGCCTTTAAGGGACATACCGCCATAAGCATTTCTTGTTGTAAGTGTTTTGCCGCCAAGGTCAAGGGTAATAGCTTTGTTAATAGCAAGCTGTGCTGTACCATAGTCGATATCAGCTGTAAGTTTGATGATATCGCCTGGTTCTGCTGCTGCAACAGCACTGTCAAGTTCAGCTTTTGTGGAAACTTCAAATGTTTTTGGTGTTTTTATAACTGTGCCGCTGGCATTAAATTCCATGCCTTCTGCAAGGATATCTTCAGGCATAGTATATTCTGTTTCGAATGTACCTGCTGTGATTTTGCCTTCGCCGTTATATTCAACATCTTTACCGATGATAGTAACAGGAGCTGTGCTGCCGATTGTAGTGCCTGTAGAACTTACAGAACTTGTAACATCTTCTGTGCCTTTGTAAACTTCAACACCAGAGATGCTGTTGTTTATAATATGGCTT
>SVMV01000039.1 GCA_015067245.1 Oscillospiraceae bacterium
ACCTTTGGGGTTGCCTTTAAGTGCAACAAGGCAGCAGGGTGTGTATGTGCCTGCAATAAGGATAAATATAGATGCGTGGTCAAAAACACGAAACACCTTTTTAACCTTTTCAAAAGGAAAGGCATGATACAATGTGGACATTGTGTAAAGTATAACCAGCGATATGCCGTAAACAACGCTGGATAAAACTGCGGTTAAATCTCCAAAGCAGGCGGCAAGGGTGATGATAACGCTTGCGCCAACCACTGCCAGCAGTGCACCCACACCATGGCTTACACTGTTGAAAACTTCTTCCCCAACGGTGTATCGTTTCATAGGTTTTGCAGACATACTGAGCCTCCGTTTATATAGTTTTTATTATCACTTAATATAGTTTTAAATACTATATCCAATTATATACCCACCAATACAATAAATCAATATATTTTTTGCATTTTCACAAACTATATGCTAATATATATTGTACGCATAATTTTGTATTTAAAATCACTGACAATAAATAATATATACACTTAAATGTGTTAAAAAGGAGAATTTTTGTGGACAAACGTATAGAAAGAATAAATGCTCTTGCAAAAAAAGCAAGAGAAGAAGGCCTTACAGAAGCTGAAAAATCCGAACAGCAGCAGCTGCGTGCAGAATATATTGCCGCATTCCGCAAAAGCTTTCGTCAGCAGCTGGAAAACACCGATATAAAATACGACGACGGCGAAACTGTGCCGCTGACCGAATTTAAAAAGAAAAAACTGCAGTAGTCTGTTTTCCGCTGCAGAAAGTGAGTATCCCCTAAAAGATACTCATTTTTTATTTCAACAATATAGTTACAAAAGGAATATATTATGCTTTCCCATATTGTTTTTACAGCAGTTATTATTATCGCAGCTGTTTTTCTTTTTTCTTTTATCTGTTTTCTGCTGGTGTTTTTTGTACCCAGAATAAAAAAACCAAAACCTGATTATCTGCCTGTGCCAAATGGCAAGGTGTACCGCCCATATCACAGTATGATGAAAAACTGGATAATGCAGGCAAGGGCAATGGATCACAAAGACTATTATATAACCGCCTTTGACGGCACAAAGCTCCACGCAAAATACTACGAATATAAAAAAGGAGCGGTAACCGAAATTATGTTTCACGGCTACCGCGGCAGTGCCGAAAGGGATTTAAGCGGCGGTCTGCAGCGCTGTTTTGCCCTTGGACGCAACGTGCTTATTGTGGACCAGCGCACCACCTGCGGCAGCGGCGGCCATGTTATTACTTTTGGTATAAAGGAACACCGTGACTGCTTATCCTGGGTGGATTTTGCGGTAAAAGAATTTGGAGAAGACGTTCCTCTGTTGCTTACAGGCATATCCATGGGGGCTTCCACCGTTCTTATGGCCGCAGGTAAAGATTTACCCCCAAGTGTAAAGGGCATTCTTGCCGACTGCGGTTTCACCACCGCAGAAGAAATTATCAAAAAATGCTGCAAAGACCTGCACCTGCCTGCCAATATTCTTTATCCGTTTATTAAGCTTGGAGCAAAGCTTTTTGGCAGATTTGACCTGGAAGAATACTCCGCTTTGCAGGCTGTGGAAAACTGCACCTTGCCTGTGATGTTTGTCCACAGCAGCGGCGACGATTTTGTGCCCTGCTATATGAGCAGCAAGCTGTATGATGCCTGCCGCGGCCCAAAACGTCTTGTTGTCATCGGCGGCAGCGGCCACGGCTTAAGCTTTTTGCTGGATAACCAAAAATATTTCAGCGAACTCAGCGATTTTTACACGCAAAACGGCATACCTACAACATTACTGGAACAGGTTATATAGCAAATTAAATATACAAAACAAAATGTCATTCTGATGTATAGACTTTTCAGAATGACATTTTTATTATAAATTTATAACTGTTTCTGCACTAATGCTTTTGCCTGACAAGCAACAGTGAGCAAAAACTGATGATTTGGCATTTCCAACAAGCCTGTTTTTGCCGCAGGCAAAATGAACAAAGGTGTTTGAGGATGAGCAAAATCGCAAGATTTTGGTGTATCCGAGTTCTTTGTTCAAAGGCTTTGCGGCTGTGAAAAGAAGGCGGGGTCCGCTGCCTGCCACAGCGGCAGTTTTGGTGACTTTTGCTGCCAAAAGTCACACCCGAAGGGTAGCAGTCCACAGACAGCAGTCTGTGAATGTTTTTCTATACCCAGCCAAAAAATCTTCTTACACGATAGTTTATGTATGTAAAGCAGTGTTTGAACATTGTCCATTCCACCCAGAGATAGCTGCCAAGATTTTTCAATTTAAACGGATACTTGTCCACTTCCTTGCGCATTTTAATGCCCTTTACTGTTCCTTTCATAAAAGGCTTGCCAAAGCCGCGTGCATAATACATTGCCACCTTTGGCAGATAGCCGATAAACTGGAACGGAAAATTGATGATAAGCATAAGCAGCGGCTGATTTTTATACAGCAGCAGCAATGTGTTCTGGCCGCTTTTTTCGGCCTTAAAATCGTTGTATCTGCCCCCTGTTGTTGCACTGCAGATATGATAGCACACAGCATTTGGGTTGTAGATATTTTTATAGCCTGCGTTGTTGCCGCGCCAGCCAAGGTCCACATCTTCACCGTAGGCAAAAAAGGCTTCGTCAAACCAGCCGATTTCGTCCAGAATACTTCTGCGGTAAAGCGCCGCACCGCCACAGTTGCTGAACACACGTTCAATTTTATTGTATCGGTCACGTCTCAAGCCGTCACCGCGTTTGCAGGTCCAGCCAAACAGCGGCACATAGTCGCTGGCATCGTCTGCAAGATGGCGGTTAAAGTGCTGCACCATAAGGCCGCCAACAGAAAATATTTTTTTGTCGCTGTCGGCAGTATCCACCAGCACCTGAAGCCAGTCTGGTTCTGCAAAGGCATCGTTGTTGAACATAACCGCATATTCTGCCTTTGACGCTTCAATCCCTTGGTTAACCGCGTGGTCAAAGCCTGTGTTGGTATCGTTACAGATAAGCACAAAGTTTTCAAAATCCTTTGCGCATTCTTTGATTATTTCTACCGAGCGGTCCTTGCTGCCGTTATCTATAACAATAATTTCGTACTCTGCATTAAACTGCTGGTTGATACAGCTGCGGATAGAATCTTCTATCCAGCCTTCACCATTTAAATTAGGAATGATAATACTTGCTTTCATACAATTCTCCTTGCAGGGAATTTTAACAATAAACATAATTTTCTATCATAATATTTTATCACATACGGCACAGCCTTGCAACTTTTTGCCAAAACAAGCGGTTTTGCCCCTTATTATGTACAATTTTCACTTTTTTGAAATTGCAAAACCAGCATTTGTGTGATATGATATATTAGTTATAGTATGTATTAAAGTATTTTATTTTTTATAAAGATAAAAAGGACTGTTCTGATGAACCGATACAAATTTTTGTTCTCCAATACGGTGCTGTTTTTTATCAGCAGTTTCAGCAGTAAATTTCTGGTGTTTCTGCTTATGCCAATCTACACCGCAGTGCTTTCTCCTGCCGAAAACAGCGATGTCAGCCTGATGATGCAGACAGCCAACCTGCTTATACCGCTGGTAAGCCTTGGCATCTCCAACAGTATTATCCGCTTTGGCCTTGACGACAAATACTCCAAACGCACGGTGTTCACCACTGGGGTTTTCACCTTGGGCGCAGGCTATCTTATTCTGATAGCAATGTTCCCGCTGCTTAACAAGGTGGAATTTATCCACAAATATATCTGGATGCTGTACCTCTATCTGCTTATGAGCTGCAGCCGCACCCTTGTTCAGCAGTTTGTGCGTGCAAAAACCTATACAAAACTGTATGCCTTTGACGGTATTCTGGCAACGGTAAACACCCTTATCCTTGTTTGCGTATTTCTGCTTAAATTCCAATGGGGCGCAATGGGTTATATCGCTGCAATTATCGGTGCCGACTTTTTAAGCGTTGTTTTCTTAAGTGTTATATCTTCCGCATGGAGATATTTTGACATTTCAAAGCTTGACAAGGCTGTGGCAAAAGAGATGCTCAGCTACTGTCTGCCCCTTATCCCTGCCAGCATTGCCTGGTGGATAACCAATGTAAGTGACCGATACCTTGTTGCATATTTCTGCGGCGATACCGTAAACGGCATCTACGATATCAGCTACAAGCTGCCAAGCATTATCAACGTGTTTGCCACAATCTTCCTTGAAGCCTGGCAGATAAGTGCCGTTAAGGAAAGCGGCGAAAAACACACCAGCCGTTTCTTTACAAACGTTTTCAAAGCCTACCAGAGCGTTGTGTTCATAGGCGGTGCAGGCATTATCCTTTTGGCAAAACCGCTTATCCGCCTGCTTGCAGATGACGCTTATTTTGAAGCCTGGACCTTTGTGCCTGTGCTTATTATGGCAACAATCTTTGCCTGTTTCTCCACCTTTATGACCAGCATCTATATGGTGGAAAAACGCGGCGGATTAAACCTTGCAACGATGTCTGCAGGGGCTGTGGCAAACGTTGCACTTAACCTGCTGCTTATACCAAAAATGGGTGCGCAAGGTGCGGCAATTGCCACCTTTGCAAGCTATGTGTTGGTTTTTGGCCTGCGCGCAGTAAACACACGCAAGTTTATCAACATAAATATTTCACCATTGCAGCTTATATTTAATGTGGCACTTATGGGGGCCATGAGCTATACAATGATAGCAGATATACAGCACAATGTTATCATAAGCATTGTTGTGACTTTGCTTATTGTTATCATCAACGCAAAGCCTTTGCTGACCTTTGCAAATCAGCTGCTTAAAGGCTTATTAAAAAGAAAGAGAGGCAAAGCCTGATATATGAGAATAAGACACAAACCATGGGCACAGCCAGAGCTGGACGCAAGCAGCATCTATATCCGCAACCCACACGAATTTTACGGCAAATGGAAAACTGCTTTTGAAAACCCAGACCAGCCAATCCACCTTGAACTTGGCTGCGGCCGCGGCACCTTTATTGCACAGAAAGCTGTTAAAAATGCCGATATAAACTATCTTGCAATCGACATAAAAAGCGATATGCTGGGATATGCCAACCGCAATGTACAGCATCTTTATATGATGGCTAACCGCACAACAACCAATATCCGTATGTGCACCTTTGATATTGAAAGAATTGCCCTGATTGTAAGCGAAGAAGACACTGTAGAACGCATTTATATCAACTTCTGCAATCCATGGCCAAAAGACCGCCACAAAAAACGCCGTCTCACACATTCACGCCAGCTGGAAAAATACAAGGCATTTCTTAAAAAAGGCGGCGAAATCTATTTTAAAACCGACGATGACGAGCTTTTTGCCGAAAGCCTTGAATACTTTAAGGAAAGCGGTTTTAAGCTTACATTTATCACATACGATATGACAGAAAAATCCCTGCCTGACAACATAATAACCGAACACGAAAAGATGTTTATGGACGAGGGCATAAAAATAAAAGGCCTTATTGCCGTATATGCGGAGGACATTGATGAATAGACTGAAAAGAATAATTTCACTTGCCATGGCAGCTGTTTTATCCCTTTCTCTCTTGACTGGCTGCAGCAAAGAGCCAGAATACACAAAGTACAACGGCTCTATCTGGGATAGCTTTGACACAATTATCACCACCGTTTCTTTCCATCAGTCTCAGGAAGAGTTTGACCAGTTTATGCATTTTACCCAGGAACGTTATCAGTATCTGCACAGGCTGTTTGATATCTACCACAGCTATCCTGACATGAACAACGCCAAAACAATCAACGACAATGCAGGCGTTGCACCTGTAAAGGTAGAAAAAGAACTTTTTGACCTTATAAAATTTGGTATGGAATGGCACGAAAAAACCGACGGCAAAATCAACATTGCAATGGGCAGCGTGCTTAAAATATGGCACGATGTAAGAGAATACGCCAAATATAACGACGACCCTTATCTGCCTGATATGGCAAAGCTGGAAAATGCAAACCAGCACACCTCCATAGAAAACATTGTGCTTGACGAAGCTGATATGACTGTTTATATCACAGACCCCGAAACCAGCCTTGACCTTGGCGCCATTGCAAAGGGCTATGCAACAGAGCTTATATGCACCGAACTTGCAAAAACCTACCCAAGCTTTGCAATCTCTGCAGGCGGCAACGTAAGGGTTAACGGCAGCCCAATGGACGGCAGAACACGCTGGGGTATAGGCATTGAAAACCCTGCAGTTGACGAAAACTACCACATGATTGGCGGCAACCTTGATCTGTCATTCCTTTACGGCAGTCAGAGCCTTGTGTGCAGCGGCGGCTATCAGCGCTTTTTTGTGCACGATGGCCAGCGATATCATCATCTTATCGACCCCGAAACCCTGTTTCCAAAAAACACCTATCTTGGCGTTTCCATTCTGTGCCAGGACAGCGGCGTTGCTGACGCTCTGTCCACTGCCATTTTTATGATGGAACCACAGCAGGCGATTGATTTTATCAACACCATTGATAATGCCGAATGTATTCTTGTGCCTGAAAACGGTGATATAATCATTACCGACGGTTTTAAAACTCATCTTGAAAGCTTTGGCGCAACCAGCAAATCACCTATCGAATAAAAATTATAAAATAAAAGGAAATACTACTATGGATATGTTAACTTCTTCCGCTTTTGCAGTAAGCGCAATTACTGCTATTGTGCTGCTTGCAGCAATACTTACATTTTCCCTTTTCAGCGGCAAGCTGGAATTTTTCAAGAAAGACAAAATTCAGACAAATGATGTTATCGACACAAACCTTATCAAAGCATTGAAACGCTTTGCAGGCCTGCGTGATGTTGAGGTTATGGGCAAAACAACCCTTTCTTTTGGTGGCGAAAGCTTTGATTTTGATGCAGTTCTTCTCAGCTATTACGGCACAATCGCTGTTAAAAGCTGTTATCAGCAGGGCGAGGTTTACGGCGATATCAAAGAAGAAAACTGGGTAAGCATTGCAAAGGACGGCAAAAAAACATACTTTGCAAACCCAATAAGCCAGACAAACGGCAGCGTAAAATTCTTTAAAGAGCTCTACAATACCGAAAAGGTAAAATTTGGTGCAAGTGAAGCAGTTGTTGTTTTCCCTGCAAAAAATGTTGAGCTTTACGCTGGCAAACGCGCTGATGTTTACACCCTTAAATCCCTTGAGGCAAAACTTGCAAGCGACAAATATCAGTCCGACAAAGGCGCAGATATCAAAGCTATGAAAGCTGCTTTGGAAAAATATACAGTTAAATAAATACATAAAAATAAAACTCACGGAAAATTCCGTGAGTTTTTTATTTTTACAGTATAATCAGTTCTTTTGTTGTTCTGGTCAGATTTTCGGCGCCGTTTTCGCCTATGTAATACAAATCACCAATACGGATACCGTATTCACCTTTTACATAAACACCTGGTTCCACCACAACAACGTTGCCAGCTGCAAGTATTTCGTTGGATTTATGTCCAAGTATCGGCAGCTCTATATAGTCAAGGCCAATGCCGTGGCCTGCAGCGTGGCGGAAATTACCTCCATATCCCATCTGCTCAATAACAAAGCGTATTTCTTCGTCAACAGTCTGTGCAACTGCGCCTGCCCTTACATATTTTGCCCCCAGCAAGGATGCGGCTTTAACTGCGTTGTAAGCTGTTTTAAAATCTTCGCTTGGCCTGCCAACACAGATTGTGCGTGACATACTGCTGCGGTAGCCCTTGTACATTGCCCCAAAATCCAGCAGCAGCGGGTCGCCTTTTTCTATAATGCGGTCGGTTGCTGCACCGTGAATAAGGCTTGAGTTTGCCCCCGAAACACAGCACATATGAAATTTTGCAAGGTCACTGCCGTTTTCCAGCAGACTTTGCACAATCTTTGCTTCCACCTGTTTTTCGGTCATGCCTGGTTTTATATATTCCAGCATATTATCAAAAACCTTTTCGCTTATACGCTGGGCGGTTTTGATGTTTTCCACTTCTTCAAAGTCTTTAATCGCCCTTATTTTGTTAAGCTGCGCTTTAAGCGGCATAACCTTGGAATACATACTGTTTTCAAATTTGATATATTCCTCGTGGCTTATGCCGTCGCTTTCCAGCAGCATAACAGAAATATGGTCGCTCTGCACAATATCATACATAATTTCAGCATAGTTGTCATAATTTAACAGCCCACGCACAATAAAACCTTGTGGCACCAGCTGTTTTGTGGCAATTTCTTCGTAACGGTCATCCACAACAACATATCTGTTGCCTTTTTTTGTTATAACCACCATACCTGCACTTGTTGCAAGGCCTGTAAGATAACGGCGATTTTCCACGCTTTTAACCACGCAGGCGTCGGTTTTGGTAAGTTCCAGAAGTTTTATTATTTTTTCTGCTCTCTCTTTAAGGGCAAACATAAAATATCCTCCAAAATATATCCAAGTTCTTTTGACACAGATTGATATATATAATATAATACATTAAAACAAATATATTAGAACGCAGTCTATATAATATATAAGTGTAATATATAGCATTAAATTTTTCAAGATTTTTTTACATCGAGGCTTATCAATGTATCATCTGTTTACCCAAAGACTTGTCCTTACTCTCAGCCACCCAAGACTTGCCGAAGAGGTTTGCCGCTTCAACATAAAAAACCGCTCTGCCCTTGCAGACACCGAGCCTTTGCGACCAAAGGAATATTACACCTACACAGGTGTGCGCAGCATACTTAAAGAAGAAGACAAAGCCAGCCGCAAATGTCAGGAGTTCCGTTTCTGGATAACCGAAAAGGGTGATGACACCGTAATCGGCACAATATGCATCTCCAACGTGCTTTTTGGCAGTGTAAAAAGCTGTTATCTGTCCTATAAAATTGCAGCGGATATGCAGGGCCAGGGCTATGCCACCGAAGCCGTGGCCGAGGTGATAGATTTTGCATTTAAAATTCTGCAGCTGCACCGCATAGAAAGTTATGTTATGCCACGCAACAGCAAAAGCCTGCGTGTTATGGAAAAGCTTGGCTTTATGCCAGAGGGGTTATCTAAACGATGTCTTGAGGTTAACGGCGTTTGGGAAGACCATCTGCGTTTTTCTCTGCTTAATGAATAGCTTTAATATATATGTATCAAATATACGCAGCCACAACATACATATAAAAAAAATCATTCCCACAGGGTTAACCCTGTGGGAATGACTTTTTTGCTATATTAAATTTTTACCTGCAAAAATTTCAAAGCTTTTTACAAAAGCTTATTCAAGGCCCAAAAATTCTGTGCCTGCCAGTGTGATAAGGCCTTTTTCTGCCACTTTAAGCACTGCTTCTTCGTCGGCAACCTTGATAACCATATATGCCAGACCTTCGCGGTGTGTAAAAAGAGAATACATATATTCAATATTAATATTGTATTCTTCAAATACCTTAAGCAGTTCTGCAAGGCCTGCAGGACGGTCAGGTACCTCTACAGCCAGCACAGGTGTCATGGAAAGCACATTGCCGTGAGCCAGCAATGTATCGCTTGCCTTTTTGCTGTTGTCCACAATCATGCGCACAAGGCCGTAGTCGGTTGTTTCTGCAATGGAGATGGCGCGTATATCAATATTTTCCTTTGCCAGAATATTTGTCAGTTCAGCCAACTGACCTGCACGGTTTTCAAGAAAAACAGAAATCTGATGTATAGTCATAGTCTTCTCCTCCAATACCTATATTTTGCGCTTGTCAATTACGCGCACAGCCTTGCCTTCGCTGCGTGCAATGGATTTTGGTGCAACAAGCTTAACCTTTGGCGAGATACCCAGCATACTGCGCATTGCATCCACAACTGTTTTTTCTCTTTCGTGGATTTTTGCAAGAGAGTCACTGAACATGTCAGGGTTCATTTCAACCAATACTTCAAATGTATCGGTGTTGTTTACACGGTCAACCACAATCTGATAGTTTGCACTGTAACCCTGCTGCATAAGCACAGTTTCTATCTGTGAAGGGAACACATTTACACCGCGGATAATAAGCATATCGTCGCTGCGTCCCATTGGTTTGCTCATTCTTACATGGGTTCTGCCGCAGGAGCATTTTTCACGGCTGAGAACACAGATATCGCGTGTGCGGTAACGTATAAGCGGGAAAGCTTCTTTTGTAATGGCTGTGAAAACCAGTTCGCCCTTGCTGCCTTCTGGCAGAACTTCACCTGTGTCAGGGTCGATAATTTCGGCGATAAAGTGGTCTTCGTTAATATGCATACCGCGCTGTTCTTCGCATTCAAAGGCAACACCAGGGCCGCTTGTTTCGGTAAGGCCGTAAATATCATAAGCCTTGATACCCAGCTTGTCTTCGATGTCGTGTCGCATATCTTCGCTCCATGCCTCTGCACCAAAGATACCTGCTTTAAGCTTTATCTGGTCACGCACGCCTTTTTCGTGGATAGTTTCGGCCAGATATGCTGCATAAGAAGGTGTACAGCAGAGAATTGTTGCACCAAGGTCGGTCATAAACTGCAGCTGACGGTCGGTATTGCCGCTGGACATTGGCAGTGTAAGACAGCCAACACGGTGGCTGCCGCCGTTAAGGCCAGGGCCGCCTGTAAACAGACCATAGCCGTAAGCAACCTGACACACATCTTCGTTTGTGCCGCCTGCTGCCATAATTGCACGTGCACAGCAGTCTTCCCACAAATCAACGTCATGCTGTGTGTAGAATGCAACCACACGTTTGCCTGTTGTGCCTGATGTGGACTGAATGCGCACACATTCGCTGAGCGGTTTGCCCTTTAAGCCGTATGGATATGCTTCGCGCAGGTCTGCCTTTGTCAAAAACGGCAGCTTGTGCAAATCGTCAATGCTTTTGATGTCCTCAAGTGTAACACCGTGGTCAATCATCTTCTGACGATAGTAAGGCACATCTTCCCAAACGTGCTTAATCTGTTTCATAAAACGGTCATTCTGCAGTTCTCTGAGCTGCGGATATGGCATTGTTTCGATTTCTTTCTGATAATACTTTGCCATAACTTTTTCTCCTTTTACAAATTCCTACAAATTTTCTTTTTATAATAAACCTACTGTTTTCTGCCAAGAGAAAACGCAGTTTTATTAAGCTGCTGAAATTTTGGCGGCACGCTTTGTTCTATTGCTGCCAGCCATTCTTCTTCGGTAAAGTCAAAATATTTTGACAGTCTGCCCATAAGCACAAGGTTTACCGCCTTTGTGCTGCCTGCCTGCACAGCCAAAGCCAGTGCATCAAATGCGTCGGTGTCTGCACCTGCCGCTTTAAGCTTTTCGGCAAGCTGCTGCGGATACTGCGCTTTGCCGGAAATAACAGGCATTGGGTTTATCTGCTGTGTGTTCACAATAATTTTTCCCTTTGGCTTAAGATACTCTGTCCAGCGTGCTGCCTCCAGCAGTTCAAAAGCCACAATAAAGTCTGCTTCGCCTTTGTCTATAACAGGAGAGTACACCTTGTCGCCAAAACGCACATAGGTCACAACGCTGCCGCCGCGCTGGCTCATACCGTGTACTTCTGACACCTTTACGTCATAGCCCCGTGTCATAAGGAGTTTGCCAAGCAGTTTGGAAGCCAGCAGACTGCCCTGGCCGCCTACGCCAACAATCATTATATTTTTAGTTTCCATGGCTAAACCTCCTTGAATACGTCAAATCTGCAAAGCTGCTTGCACACGCTGCAGCCTGTACACTGGGTGGAGTCAATCTTTACAACGCCATTTTCCATGCTTATTGCAGGGCAGCCAATCTGCATGCAGGCTCCGCAACCTTTGCATTTTTCGCTGTCAACGGAAAGGGGACCTGCGTGTTTTACGTTTTTAAGCAGTGCACATGGTCGGCGTGAAATGATAACCGACGGTTCTGCCGCTTTAAGTTCTTCCTTTATCACCCTGTCGCATTCGCCAAGGTTATATGGGTCAACAACCCTTACTCTGTTTATGCCAACTGCACGGCACAGTGCCTCAAGGTCAACCTTTGCTGCAGCTTCTCCCTTAAGGTTAAAGCCTGTTGTTGGGTTGTGCTGGTGGCCTGTCATACCTGTTATAGAGTTGTCCACTATGATAACTGTGCTGTTGGACTGGTTATAAGCAATATTCACCAGCCCTGTTATGCCAGAATGCATAAAGGTGGAGTCACCGATAACTGCAACAGAATTACCGTCCATCTGTCCCTTGCTGCTTTTGCAAAAGCCGTGAAGACCCGAAACTGATGCACCCATGCATATTGTGCTGTCAAGGGCAGAAAGCGGTGCAACTGCACCAAGAGTATAACAGCCGATGTCTCCAAGAACATTAAGTTTGTTCTTTTTAAGCGTATAGAAAAGCCCTCTGTGGGGACATCCTGCACACATAACAGGCGGTCTTGGCGGTATTGCTTCGCCAAGCTCAACACCTTTTTCTGTGCTGATGCCCATTGCCTGTGCAACTTTGCCCTGGCTTAGTTCGTCAATAAGCGAGAACTTTTCTTTGCCGATGCAGCTTACACCGATATTTTTACAATGTGTTTCGATAAAGCTGTCCAGTTCTTCCACAACCACAAGTTTATCTACCAAAGCTGCAAATTTTTTGATGCTTTCGGTTGGCAAAGGCCATATCATACCCAGCTTCATAACAGGATATTTATCGCCAAACACTTCTTTTATGTACTGGTAGCTTGTGGAGGATGTAATAAAGCCCATTTCATTGTTTTTACCTGTTTCCACAGTGTTAATTTCTGCTGTTTCGGCATATTCTGCAAGCTTTGCTGTTCTTTCTTCCACAATTGGATGACGTTTTTTTGCATTTGCAGGCATCATTACATATTTTGCAATGTCCTTTGTGTATTCCTTTGCATATTCAACGCGTTCTGCTGTTTCCACAACACTTTGGGAATGGGCAACGCGTGTGCACATTTTTATAATAACTGGTGTGTCATATTTTTCCGAAAGCTCATAAGCAAGCTTTGTAAAACTTAAGGCTTCGGCACTGTCACTTGGCTCCAGCATAGGCACCTTTGCTGCAAGGGCGTAATGGCGGCTGTCCTGCTCATTCTGTGACGAATGCATGCCAGGGTCGTCTGCAACACAGATAACCATACCTGCATTTACACCTGTATAACTGAGTGTAAACAGCGGGTCTGCAGCAACGTTAAGACCAACGTGCTTCATGCCGCAAAAGCTGCGGTGACCTGCCAAAGATGCACCAAATGCACTTTCCATTGATACCTTTTCGTTTGGCGCCCATTCGGCATATATCTCTTTATATTTTGCAGCTGCCTCGGTAACCTCTGTACTTGGAGTTCCCGGGTAGCTGGAAACAAACTCACAGCCTGCTTCGTACAGTCCCCGTGCAACAGCCTCGTTGCCAAGCATCAATTGTTTCATCAAAATTCCTCCTTGCACCTTTTCGGTGCAGCATATATAAATGCCTATATCAATCTGTTTAGCTTTGTATCTGTGCTTCAACCAGTCTGTCAGAGCAGTATCTCTGGCGCAGAACAGGTTTTTCTATCTTTCCTGTAGGGTTTCTTGGCACATCGTCAAAGATAATTTTTCTTGGGCGTTTGTACCTTGGCAAAGCCATGCAGAAATCATCAATCTCCTGCTGTGTACAGTTTACATTTTCTTTCAACTCAATAATTGCAGCAGCAATTTCGCCCAGACGGCTGTCTGGCAGGCCGATAACTGCAACGTCCTTTATTTTGTCAAAGCTGCGTAAAAAATCTTCAATCTGCACAGGATAAATATTTTCACCGCCGCTGATAACAACATCTTTTTTGCGGTCAACAAGATAGATAAAATCTTCTTCGTCTTCTCTTGCCATATCTCCTGTATAAAGCCAGCCGTCCCTGATAACTTCTTCGGTAGCCTGCGGATTTTTGTAATAACAGGTCATTACGCCATTGCCTTTTACAATCAGCTCGCCAACTTCGCCTTTTGCAACATCAACGCCGTGGTCGTCCACAATGCGTGTCTGCCAGCCATAGCCTGCCTTGCCGATTGCCCCAACCTTGCCGATATTTTCCATACCCAAATGCACACAGCCAGGGCCGATAGATTCGGAAAGGCCATAGTTTGTATCATAACTGTGGTTTGGAAATACGCTCATCCATCGGCGGATAAGGCTTGGCGGCACAGGCTGTGCGCCAATGTGCATAAGTCTCCACTGGTCCAGACGATAGCGGGAAAGGTCTATTCTTCCGTCATCAATTGCGTCCAGAACATCCTGTGCCCAGGGCACCAGCAGCCAGACAATTGTGCAGCGTTCTTCCGTTACCGCACGCAGTATCCATTCAGGTTTTGTGCCACGGAGCAATACTGCCTTGGAGCCCGACACAAGCGAGCCAAACCAGTGCATCTTTGCACCTGTGTGATAGAGCGGCGGTATGCATAGAAATACATCTTCTTTTTTTTGCTGGTGGTGCTTCTGTTCTGTCAGACAGGCATGCACAAGTGACTGATGATTGTGCAGAATTGCTTTTGGAAAACCTGTTGTGCCCGAAGAAAAATATATTGCCGCATCATCTTCTTCATTCAGTTCAACTGGCGGTGCAGAAGAAGAACAGTATCCTGCAAGTTCAAGACAATTCTGTGCATAGTCAGGAACCTCCCTGCCAACAAAAAACAGTGTATTCACAGTTGGGATATCATTTACAATTGCATCGATACGGCTGATAAATTCAGGGCCAAAAATCAGCATTTCCACATCTGCAAGGTCCAGACAGTATTTTATTTCGTCAGATGAATAGCGATAGTTCATAGGCACTGCAATACAGCCAGCTTTAAGTATGCCAAAATATACAGGCAGCCATTCAAGGCAGTTCATAACCAGAATTGCCACCTTGGTGCCTTTTTTTACACATCGGCTTAAAAGCAGGTTGGCAATGCGGTTGGCGTTGCGGTCAAAGTCCTTCCAGCTTAACTCTCTGCGGTAAGGGGCGTCTGGGTCTGCGCTTTCAATAAGGTTAAAATCCCACCATGTAACCGCCTTATCCCTTTCTTCTGATGGATTTATTTCCACAAGGGCTGTTTCGTGGCCGTACAGCCTTGAGTTTTTTTCAAGGAAATCTGTGATAATCATATATTCACCTCGATGTATAAAATAAAAAGTCCCCTGCTTAAAAAGCAGAGGACAAGAAAAAATTCCTGTGGTACCACCTCAATTTATCTTCATGCGAAGACCTCACGGAATCCTAACAGATTCTCCTGCTGTAACGGGCAGACCCGTTTTGGCCTACAATAAAAACTTCAGCCAAACCACTCCGAAAGGAATTCCACACTCTGATACTCGCTGTCTTGCACCAACCGACAGCTCTCTGTGGGTATACTGCTGAATGTGTACTGGTTTTCATCACTGTGTTATATGGTGTTGCTATTAGTTTAGCACCAAAAATATCCCAAGTCAACAAAAATTGTTAATTTTTTTAACAAAGTTTTGTACTGTATGCTGTACCCTAACTGTTCAGATATAAAAATATCTGTGCCAACGCCTGTCAGCACAGATATTTTTTAATTATATCATATTGTCAAAATATGCATCGGTTTAATTTTGTCTGTTAAACGGCTGCAATATCAAACGTTTTTTTAACCAGTTCCCTTGCCTTTTCAATGGTCATATCATCATAAATATACATCATCTGGCATATAATATTGCCCGTTGCCGTACACTCCACAGGCCCTGCAGTTACAGCCCTGCCTGTATACTGTTTTGTAAGCTGGTTAAGATATCTGTCCTTGCTGCCGCCGCCCACTATATTTATGCACTTTATTGCCTTGCCTGATATATTTTCTATCTCCTGCAAGGTTGTATTATAGCTGTGTGCAAGGGAGTGATAAACGCTGCTTAACACATCTGCCAAAGGCAATTTTTCTTTGCCAAGCCAAGCTCTTACAGCTTCAATCATACTTTCAGGTGCCAGAAATGCATCGTCGGTAGGGTCTATAAGCTGGTTAAAGCTGCTGGTCATGGCAAGGTGCATCATTTCGTCATAGGTGTATTGGTTATCCAGTTCTCTTTTTATACTCTGAAACAGCCACATGCCCATAATATTCTTTAAAAAGCGATATCGGTATTCTATGCCGCCTTCGTTTGAAAGGCCTGCATTCATAGCCTGCAGGGTTGTAACAGGATAGGTGTTTTCGGTGCCTACAAGGCTCCATGTTCCCGACGAGATAAAAAGGGACTGGTCATCTGCAGGGCAGGCAGCCACTGCAGATGCAGTGTCGTGTGCAGGGCAGTGCAGCACAAGGCAGTCAAAGCCTACACGGTTTTTTATCTCTTCGCTGAAATTACCGATTTCTGTGCCTGGCGCACTTATATCTCCAAAAAGCTCTTTTTTGTAGTCTAATCTTTCTATTATTTCGCTATCCCATGTTTTGCTTTTGGCATTAAGCAGGCCTGTGGTTGAACAGATGGTATATTCCTGCGAGATAACCCCTGTAAGCCTGTATGACAGATAATCGGGCATCATAAGCATATATGCAGCTTT
>SVMV01000040.1 GCA_015067245.1 Oscillospiraceae bacterium
TGATGATAGCGTTGGATGCAGAAGCAAGCATAACGTCAGATTTGTTTACTGCACCAACTGCTGCGTGAATAACTTTAACACGAACTTCGTCGTTGGAAAGTTTTTCAAGAGACTGTTTAACAGCTTCAGCAGAGCCCTGAACGTCAGCTTTAACAATGATTGGCAGTTCTTTCATTTCGCCCTGTGCAATCTGGCTGAAGAGATTGTCAAGTGTAACCTTCTGTACGCTGTTAAATCTTTCTTCTTTGATGGACTGCATACGTTTTTCAGCAAGTTCTCTTGCAAGTTTTTCATCTTCAACTGCGTCAAAGAGGTCGCCTGCAGAAGGAACTTCTGTAAGACCTGTGATTTCAACAGGTGTGGATGGGCCTGCAACATCAATTCTTTCGCCTTTGTCATTCTGCATTACACGAACACGGCCAACTGCTGTGCCTGCAATAAGCACATCACCTTTGTGAAGTGTACCGTTCTGCACAAGGATTGTTGCAACAGGACCAAGGCCTTTGTCCAATCTTGCTTCGATAACAGCGCCTTTTGCACGGCGGTTAGGGTTTGCTTTGTATTCGTTAACTTCGCTTGTAAGGTTAACCATTTCAAGCAGGTCATCTATGCCGATACCCTGTTTTGCAGAAACAGGCACACAGATTGTGTCTCCGCCCCATTCTTCAGGAACAAGACCATATTCTGTAAGTTCCTGCTTAACTTTTTCCGGGTTGGCTGTTGGTTTATCGATTTTGTTGATAGCAACAATAATTGGAATATCTGCTGCTTTTGCGTGGTTGATGGATTCAACTGTCTGTGGCATAATGCCGTCGTCAGCTGCAACAACAAGGATTGCGATATCTGTTACCATAGCACCGCGCTGACGCATGGAAGTAAATGCTTCGTGGCCAGGAGTGTCAAGGAATGTGATTGTTTCGCCGCCTGCAACAACCTGATAAGCACCGATGTGCTGTGTGATACCGCCTGCTTCGCCGGATGTAACGTTTGTTTTTCTGATAGCGTCCAGCAAGGATGTTTTACCGTGGTCAACGTGACCCATAACTACAACAACAGGAGGACGTTTTTCTGTGTTTTCTGCTGTATCTTCAACCTCTTCAAAGAGTCTTTCTTCGATTGTAACAACAACTTCTTTTTCTACCTTTGCACCAAGTTCTTCTGCAACGATGGAAGCTGTGTCAAAGTCTACAACCTGGCTGATGGAAGCCATAACACCAAGCATCATAAGACGTTTGATAACTTCGCTTGCTGTAACTTTAAGTCTTGTTGCAAGCTCGCCAACTGTGATTTCGTCAGGAATCTGCACTTTAAGCTGTGCTTTTCTTGCTTTTTCAAGATGCATACGTTCAAGGCGTTCTGCTTCTGTTTCCTGTTTTTTCTTTGCAAATGGGTTCTGTTTCTGATTTTTGCCGTTTTTGTTGAATTTCTGTTTGCCGCCGCCCATATTTGCATTTTTGCGGTTGCCGCCGCCAAAGCTTTTTGTGCCTGCAAGTTCGTCATATCTTTCGTTGAATTTATCCATATTAACGTTGTTCTGACGTGTGTCTACAGTAACAGTTACAAATTCCTGTTTTGGTGCAGAAGTCTGTTTTTCTGTTTTGAGTTTTGGCTGTTTTGCTTCTACAATTGTGCCGTCAGCACGTTTGAGAGGTTCGTTGTTTTTAGGCTGCTGTGGTTTTGCTTCCTGTTTTGGTGCAGGTGCTGCTTTTTTGTCTGCTTTTGGCTGAGCTTTGATGTCCTGCTTTGGTGCAGGTGCTGCTTTTTTGTCAGCCTTTGGCTGCTGTGGTTTTGCAGCTTCTGGTTTTTTATCTGCTTTTGGTTTGTCAGCCTTTTTAGTTTCCTGTTTTGGTGCAGGTGCTGTTTCTTTTTTGTTAAGATAGTTTGCAAAATCAGCTGTTTTTGCCTGTTTGGTGTAGTGGTCAAAAGCCATATTGCACTGGTCTTCTGTAAGAACTGTGCCTTTTTTGATTTCTGCACCAAAAAGTTCTGAAAGTTCTGCCAAGGTTGTTTTGGCATTTAAGTTAAAATCTTCAATAAGGTTGCTTGCTTTATATTTAATTACCATTAATTACTCTCCTTTTCGCTGCTGATAGCGTTTTTGCACAGAACCGCAAGGTTTGGGTCCACAACTGCAAAAACCCCCGTAAGTTTGTTTGTTATCTGTGAAACTTCAAACTGTGTAAGAGATGTAACATTTACATCTATTATTCCCTGACAGAACTGCTGTACACGCTTTAGTGTTTTTTCGCTGGTGTCGCAAGTTACAAACACCATCTGTGCAGTGCCGTCTGTCACAGCCTGTTTTACAGGGTCAAAGCCATATATAAGTTTTCCCGACTTTTTGGCAAGAGACAGTGCAAATAATAGTTTATTCATCTGCTGCTATCTCCTGCATAAGTCTTGTGTATATTTCTTCGGATATCTGACATTCAAAAGATTTTTCAAGCCTGCCCGCTTTTTTTGCTTTTTTAAGACATTCTGCATCATGACATATATATGCCCCTCTGCCGTTCTTTTTACCTGTCAGGTCAACGGAAATTTCACCTTCGGCATTTTTTACAACACGAATAAGTTCCTTCTTGTCTTTGGATGTACCGCATCCTACGCATTTTCTTTGAGGGATTTTTCTTATAGCCATATTGTAATCCTCTTTAATTATTCACCAAAGTATCCGCTCTGTGGGTGGATATCAATGTTAAAACCTGTAAGACGTGCTGCAAGACGTGCATTCTGGCCTTTGTTGCCTATTGCAAGGGAAAGCTGTTCGTCAGGAACACAAACTTTGCAGGATTTTGGATTTTCGCTGAGAATTTCCACGCTGGAAACGCTGGAAGGTGAAAGTGCAGCGGAGATAAATTCTGCTGGGTCTTCGCTGTATTTTACAATGTCGATTTTTTCGCCGCCAAGGCCTGCGATAATGTTGTCGATTCTTGCACGTTTTGCACCGATGCAGGCACCGATTGCATCAACGTTTTCGTCTTTGGACCAAACTGCAATTTTTGTTCTTGCGCCTGCTTCACGGCTGATAGCCTTGATTTCTACTGTGCCGTCGAAGATTTCAGGAACTTCAAGTTCAAACATTCTTTTTACAAAACCAGGATGTGTGCGGCTGAGCATAATTTTTGGGCCTCTTTCACCGCTGAGAACATCTACAACGTAAACTTTGATGTGGTCGCCTACGCCGTATTCTTCACCAGGAATCTGTTCGTCTTTAGGAAGAATAAATTCGTTGGAACCAACCTGAAGCACCAAAGCACCGCTTTTTGCATTCTGGCGGAGCACAACACCTGTAACGATTTCCTGGGATTTGCTTTGCATATCTTCAAAGAGCTGTGCTTTTTCAGCTTCTTTGATACCCTGTTTGATAACGTTTTTGGCAGCACCGATTGCAATGTAGCCAAAATCTTTTGTTTTGAGAGGAAGGGCAACTTCGGCACCAAGCTTTGTTCTTGCTTTGCCTTTCATTGTTCTTACTTCGCTGAGAGAAATTTCTGTATCTGGGTCTTCAACTTCTTCTACTACTGTTTTGATAACATAAACTTCAAATTTCTGTTTTTCGCTGTCTACCAAAACACTTACGTTGCCTTCAAGACCAAGGTCTTTTTCTACTGCAACTTCCATAGCTTTTGTGATTTTTTCGATAAGAACTTCTTTTCTGATACCTTTTTCTTTTTCAAGAATGTTTAATGCTTCGAAAAATTCTTTATTCATTTTTCCTGTGTCCTCCTAAAACAAGTTTTCGTCATCTGTAAGTTTTATAAACGATGTATCTTTTATGTTAATCTGGCGCTGACCGTCTTCACATTCCAGTGTGACAACACCGTCTGTGCAGCCAACAATTGTGCCGCGGATTTCGCGCAGGCCGTCTTCGGTTGGTCTTATCATCTTTGCAAGGGCTTCCTGGCCTTTTTTAGCTTCAAAATGGAATTCCTTTGTCATTTTTCTGCCAAGACCAGCAGAAGAAACTTCCAGCCAGTACGCCTGACTGATAGGGTCTGCTTCGTCGATCATAGGGTCAACAGTGCGGGAAAGATTTTCGCAGTCTTCGATAAACACGCCGCCCTCTTTGTCAATAAAAATTCTGAGGAACCAGTCCGGACCTTCTTTTTCAAAACGAACGTCCCAAAGGATTAAACCCATCTGGTCACACACAGGTTTTACAATTTCTTCAACAATATCAGTAGCTTTTCTGCCTTTTGCCAAAATGATAGCCTCCTTAAAAAATTTTTTAAAAACAAGAGAGTGGGTTGCCCCACTCTCCTTTACTCAAAATATTACACATATAATATATCACAACATTTTCAATATTGCAATAGTTTTTTATATAAATATTTATATATTTATATCAGAATACCCATTCGCCGTTTTTGAAAATCTGAATTTCTTCGCCGCTTTCGGTAATGCCCACAATATCCATATCTTCACTGCCCACCATAACATCTTCGTGTATTACCGAATGGTTTGCACCTTTTGCAGCAAGCTGTTCTTTATTCATTTCGCTGCCGCCTTTGACTGTATCCGGATAAGCTGCACCAAAAGCAATGTGGCAGGCTGCGTTTTCGTCAAACAAAGTGTTGTAGAACAGTACGTTTTCGCGGTTGATTGGGCTGGATGCAGGCACAAATGCAATTTCACCTATACTGCGTGCGCCTTCGTCGCTGTCCAGAAGCTGACCAAGCAGTTCTTTGCCTACTTTAGCATCATAGTCTACCACTCTGCCGTCTTTGAATGTAACCACAAAATCTTCGATAAGATTGCCGTTGTAAACATAAGGCTTTGTGCCGTAAACAATGCCGTTTACACGGTCCTTGTGCGGTGCTGTAAAAATTTCTTCGGTAGGCATATTTGCAATAAACTCTGTACCTGCCACAGTATGTGGTCTGCCGCCTGTTGTAAAGTCTTTGCCTCCGCCCCATACACAGTCTTCGGCAAGGCCGACATAAAGGTCGGTGCCATTGCTGCTGGTAAGATGCACTGTTTTAAGGTTAAGGCTGTTTAACCTGTTGCGGCGTATCATCTGCTTGTCGGTATATTCTTTCCAGTTGGCAGCAGGATCACCGTCCAGACGGCTTACCTTGAATATTGTCTGCCACAGCTTTTCCACCGCTGCTTCTGTTTCCATGTCAGGAAATACCTTTTTTGCCCATGCTTCTGACGGAATTGCCACCACACACCACTGCACACGGCTGTTCATTGTGTAGTCACGGAATTCTTCCCCTGCTTTTGATGCTGCTTTGTTTGCCGCATCAATTTTGTCCATATCAAGCCCTTTGTAAATTTCAGGATCAGAGCTGCTTATGGATAAAAATGCTGCGCCGCCATCGGTGTTTACATAGTTGAGCATCTGGATTTTCTGATATTCTTTTATATCACACAGCACTTCCTTGCTGGTTTTATCCATTCTTATGCGGCTGAACTGTTCGTCGCTGTAAAAAACAACTGCTTCTTTTGCACCTGCTTCATAGGCAACTTTTGCACATTCTCTTGCAAAAGCTGCACCATGGATTGGGCAGCGGATAACCAAAGTCTGGTTTGGCTGAATGTTGATACCTGTTTTTACTGCCATTTCGGCATATTTTTTAAGCATATTCTGTTCCATATATTTAACCTGCCTTAAAAATTATTTCTGGTATATATATTACCACATACAGCTGTCAAAATCAAAAAAATTGGGTTGACTTAAAAAGAGTTTGCATTTACAATACATTTAAGTAATTATTAATACCATAAGGAGACTTTTGATATGAAAGCAAGAATCCCAAAACACAGAGAATTTATTATCCAGTTTGCTGAAGATTATGAAAAGCAGGAAGAATGCTGGGGCAAACTTCAGGAAATTATGGACGAATACAAAAAACAGGGCAAATCTGTTTACACAAAAACTTTTATCGAAGACAACGAAGAAAAAGTTAAAGCTTTGCAGGCTGAATACGAATTCACATATACAATTGAAGAAAGATAATAGAATTTTAAAGGCGATACAACTGTATCGCCTTTTTTATTTCTAAATTTTGTCTGAACTTTTAAAACATTAAATTGATATTGCGTTTGTCTGTCAAATATAATTATTTCATTACACACATATTTTTTTTCAAACCTTTAGCGTATAATTTATATATTAAACAAACTAAAGCGAGGAACTGTATTTTGAAACAATTAAAAAATTTAAAGCCTGTCAACTTTTTATTTTTGACAGTTGCAGGCCTTGTAAATGCCTTTGGCATTACACTTTTCCTATATCCTGTAGATTTATACGACAGCGGTATTTCGGGAACGTCCATGCTGCTTGCACAGATTACTCCTGCAGGTATGACACTTTCAGTTTTTCTTATAATTCTTAATATTCCGCTTTTTATCTATGGATTTAAAAAACAAGGTGCAGAATTCACCATATACTCCATATATGCAGTAGTTATATACTCTTTGGGGTCCTGGCTTATAACTGATATTTTACCTGTAGATGTAAGCATTGCCTCTCCTCTTGCAGGCCAGGATTTGCTTTTGTGTGCTTTGTTCGGCGGTATGATTTCGGGCATTGGCAGCGGCATTACAATACGATATGGCGGCGCTATAGACGGCATTGAGGTGATGGCGGTAATATTTGCCAAAAAACTGAACCTTACTGTAGGCACTTTTGTTATGGTCTATAACGTAATACTGTATGTTATCTGCGGATTTGTTTTAAACAGCTGGATTCTGCCATTATACTCTATTGTTACATACATGGCCGCACTTAAAACCATCGACTTTGTTGTTGAAGGTATTGACCGCTCCAAAGCTGCAATGATTATAACAAGCATGCCAGATGAAATATGCTCTGCACTCTCCCAGGAATTCGGCTGCGGCATAACCAGACTTTCGGCAGTAGGCGGATATTCCAACCAGCCTAAAACAGCAGTTTATTTTGTTCTTAACCGATTTCAGATAAACAAAATGGCCAATATAGTTCACAGTATTGACACCTACGCGTATATTTCAATTACTGAAGTTGCTGACGTGTTCAAATATAACCAGCCAACTTACTAATCACGAATAATTTTTTTACTGTTTTCAATAAAAATTATAAAAAGGTCAGGATTTAAAAATTCTGACCTATATTTCTATCACAAGGCTTACGCCAACTTCCTGTATATTAAGTTTTTGCATCATTCTGTGTTTTGCAGCAAGAGAAACACAATGACAGGGATATAAAAGTTCTATATTGTTTTTTACAAAGTATTCCACAGTTTCTGCAAGCTTTATGTCATCATCAAAAAGATGAAAACCGCCGATGATGCCATAAACTTTATCTTCGCCGCAAATTAGCTTTGCATATTCGGTTATATTGCAGATACCGCTGTGGGAACAGCCTGTAATTATAAAAAGGCCTTTTTCGCTTTTATATGCCAGAGCTGTATCGTCAAAAAGATAATCTGCTGTACGTCCGTTTTCGGTTTCGGTTTCTCCTACACATCCGTTTTCGTATTCAAAAATGCGCGGTATCTGGCCAAGATACCACAAATTGCTGCAGAGCTGTATTGGCTTATCTGAAAAGCTGCAGTCAAACCGTGCTTTCAGCTGCTGTTTTGTGTAAGGTGCACCAACATACAAATCACCAACATACTTTTTATCAAAACAGCTTGGATGTGCAATAATCTTTGCTTTTGGAATATCAGTTTCTGATATTGTGCTTAAACCTTTTGTGTGGTCATCATGACCATGGGAAAAAACAATATAATCAGTTGCGGACAAATCCACACCCAATGCCTTTGCGTTTTTGCTGAAAACATCGCTGTATCCTGTGTCAAACAGAATATTTTTACCACCACATTCTATAAAAAAACTGAGAGCAGGCTCGCCCAGATAGTATCTGTCGATATAAGTGTTATTGTCGGTGAGAACTGTAAGCTTCATAACAAACTCCCTTACTGCTTAAGCTTTGCAACCACAACAAAACGCTGGGTTTCGTCATTATAGGCGCAGGTTGTAAGGGTGATAAGTTTATCGCCCTCGGCAACTTCTATGCCAGTGTCATAATATGCGTGAGCCTTAACCTGATTTACATATTCAGCAAAAGTTTCGCCTTGTATATCACCGCTGTAATTGTACCAGTGGAATGCACTGTCATCGTTTTCAAAAGGAATATCGATATAAAAAGCAGCAAAAACTTCGTAAGTCTGCAGCTTGTCCACTGTATCAAAGCGGATTTCTTTATGGTTTTCCCAGTAATCCTTTTTTGCATAATCCAGCAAAGAAGTAAACATTGTGTCGTTGTTCATACGGTGACCGTAAATAAGCACATTTGTGCTGTTTATATCACAGCCCTCGCCCAGAAAAGGTGTGCCGCTTACAGCGTAGCTGCCGTCAAAGGCACGGCGCAGATAGTATTCAATATCCTGGGGGGTGTGCACAACAGGATAATCCAAAGATGTACCAGGAATAGATATCCACCCCACAAAATGTTCGTTCTGCTGTTTTAATTTCTTATAATATTCCAATGTAAGTTCTTCCGCTGTTTTGCCGTTTTCCTGTTTTTCAACAGCAGTATGCAAATCCTGTGCCATTTTATCAAAGGCAGCTTTTTCTTTTTTGCTTTGTATGATTTCTTTTGAAAGCATAAATGCCGAACTGATAAAAACTGCCCCAAAAATTATCAATAAAAAGGTAAGCAAACGACCTGAGCGTTTGCTTTTACCTTTTGTGTTACTGTCTTTCATAAATTATTTGTTGAGTTTTGCAAGGAAACGTTCTACGTTGATGGATGCTCTTGTATGTTCGCCTTCGCCGATAAGCACACCGTCTTCGTATGCTTTGATAACAAAGTCGTACATTCTGCCTTCCTGCTTAACAATTGTAGCTTCAACCTGGATTGTTGCACCAACCTTGCTTGCCTTTACATGTGTTGTGGAAATTTTTGTACCAACACTGCTTTCCCCTTCGTTAAGGTCTTCGTCCATAAGTGTTTTTGCTGTGTCTTCCATACAGCCGATAAGTGCAGGTGTGCCAAAAACATCAAGTGTGCCGCTTGCAAATTTGCTTGCAGTCATATCATCTGTTACAACATAAGTTTTTGTTAAAGTTCTCATAGTAAAACCTCGCTAATAATATTGATGTTATTTCATAACTACCTTTTCGTTTTCAACGTCAAGATAGATTGTATCATTAGCTTTTATTTTACCATTAAATATACCCTCTGACAAGAAATTTTCTATTGTATTGCTTATTTCTTTGCGCAATGGTCTTGCACCATAGTTCTGGCTGTATCCCCTTTTGGATATAAAGCTGGCAAGGGCGGGAGAACAGTCCAGTGTTATGTGCAGGTTTTTAAGCCTTGCTTTAAGCTGTTCCAGCATGATAAAGACTATTCTTTCCACATTCTGCTGGCTTAAAGGGGCAAAGGTGATAATCTCGTCTATGCGGCCTATAAACTCGGGAGAAAACTTTTCTTTAAGGGCTTTATCTGCAATTTTCTGATTGATATCAGTCTTTTCTGCTGTATTTTTTGCAAAGCCAAGCTCACAGTTTTTGCTTTGCATCTGCTTTGCACCTATATTGGAGGTCATAATGATAACTGCATTTTTAAAGCTTACGGTTTTGCCGCTGCTTACCGTTACAAAACCGTCGTCCAGTATCTGTAAAAGCAGGTTTGTAAAATCAGGATGTGCCTTTTCTATCTCGTCAAACAGAACCACGCTGTAGGGCTTTGGCAGCAGCTCTTTTTCCAGCTTTCCCCCATCTTCGTACCCAACATATCCAGGCGGAGAGCCGATGAGCTTGTTTATATCGTTTTTTTCACCGTATTCAGAACAGTCTATGCGTATAACCGCCTTTTCATCACCGTATATACACCTTGACAGTACCTTGCAGGTTTGGGTTTTTCCTACCCCTGTAGGGCCTAAAAACAAAAATGATGCTATTGGTCTGTCCTGGCTGGTAAGACCCACACGCCATTTTTTCATAGCGTCAGCAACTGCTTTTACCGCTTTTTCCTGACCGATGATGTCCTTTTGAAGCTGTTGCTCCAAAGACAGCAGACGCTCTTTTTCCTGCTGTGTAAGCTTTTCGATTGGTATTTTTGTCTGGTCACTTATAACCCTGTGCACAACATCTGCCCGCACCTTCTGTTCTCCTGCCAGTTTTGCTCTGGCACAGGCTTCGTCCAGCAGGTCCACTGCTTTATCCGGCAGAAAACGTCCCTGTATATATCGGTTAGACAGCTTTACCGCATCTTCTATTGCTGCATCGTCAATTGTAATGCTGTGGTGGTTTTCGTAACGGCTTTTTAACCCCGACAGTATTCTGATTGCCGCTTCTACTGTGGGTTCTTCCACATTGACCTTGCTGAAACGCCGCTCAAGCGCCGAGTCTTTTTCGATAACACGGCGGTATTCTTCCTGTGTTGTGGCCCCTATAACCTGCACCTTGCCCCTTGCAAGAGCAGGCTTTAAGATGTTTGCCGCATCTATTGCCCCTTCAGCTGCACCTGCTGTGGCAATAATGTGAATTTCGTCAATAAAAAGAATAACATCTCTGTCACCGCTTACTTCTTCTATAATATTTTTAAGGCGGTCTTCAAAATCTCCGCGGTACTTTGTGCCTGCAATAAGCTGGGTAATATCCAATGAATATATAACCTTGTTCCACATTTCTCGGGGCACATTTTTTTGTGCAATAAGGTTTGCCACGCCCTCTACAATGGCAGTTTTGCCAACCCCAGCCTGACCTACAATACATGGGTTATTTTTTTGTCTGCGCATAAGAATTTCTATTATTCTCCGTATTTCCGTATCACGCTCAAGACAAGGGTCAAAAGGGGTTTCTTTTGCCTGTTTTACAAGATTTTTGCCGTATTTTTCAAGGTTTTTGTATTCTTTTTTGTTTTCTTCTTCTCTTTTTGGTGTGCTTTGAAACTGCAGACTGCCAAACTTGCAGCTTATCTGCCGCATGCTGCCGATAAAAGCATTTTCGTCTTTCACATATATAAGCACCAGCTGGCGCGCTATACAATTGCTGTTTTCCATAACCGCAAGCAGTATTTCACTTACATCCACAGACCACCTGCCGTTGCGCCGTGCAATATCACCTGCCTGTTTCAGCACCAATACTGCGTTTATGGATAAATCTTCGTGAGATAATTCGCTGGGCCTGCCCGTACCCATAACCGCTGTAACCGCATTGTATACTGCCGAAAACGTTACCCCGTGTTTTTCCAGCATATCATTGGTGTCGTTTTTTCCCTGAGACATTATCCCCAGAAGCAGATGTTCGGTGCCTGCCGAAAGGTGCCCCATTTTTTGTGCTATATCTATGGCTGCGCTTACACTGCGGTTTGCACATTCTGAAAAATTTTTAAATCTGTACATAATCCTTTTCCTTACAAAGTTAATAAAGCAAAAATGCCTATATAGATTATGTATCAGCACAAAAAAAATAAGCCGCTTTATACGGCTTATTTATGTCAATTATTTCAAATTATTTTGCAAGTGCTTCTTCAAGGGCAATTGCAATCTGGTCTGGGCAGCTTGTTGTTTTGAAACCGCATCTGATGCCTTTCATTCTTGCTGCTGCATCTTCAGCTTTCATACCTTTAAGCAGTTCCACAATGCCTTTAAGATTGCCGCTGCAGCCGCCGATAACTTCTACATCTTTAACAATGCCATCTTCAATAACAACCTTTGTGCTTCTGGAACAAACACCTTTGTTGATTCTTGTATATTCCATATTTAATCTCCTATCATATTGTATGTAACTTATGTTATCAGAAATCTGCATAAAAATCAATGCCTTTATGGCAGTATCACACAATTGACACTAAGAAGAAAAACATATAAAATATAATATACATCTTTAGCAAAGGGAGGCGCACAGGCCTGTGAAATTTATACTTGTAAAAAGCCAGTTTAAAGGCACTTATGTACCAAGCGAAGTTTTTGACGGCTTGTACGACGCTCGCAACAATGACCTTAAGGTTATTCTGTATGCCATAAAAAATGAAGAAACCGACCCAATAAAAATAAGCAGCGATTTATGTTTAAGCTACAATGCGGTTTATTCTTCCCTTATGTTCTGGGCCGATAAAGGACTTGTTATCTGCCAGGAAGAGCAGAAAAAAGCCAAAAAGAAAAAATCACTTTCCAGTGAAGTTGTTGCTAAAATGGCAAGCGATCCTGGTGTTCAGGCTTTGTGCCAGAACCTGCAGATTATATTTGGTTCTTCTTTAAGCGAACATTACACAAACCAGTTTGTGTCCCTTTATCTTGAAGAATTTATCCCTGTTGATGTTATACTTACCATAACACAGCACTATGCACCGCTTGGAGAGTACAACCCTGCTTACATTATAAAAGTTATCCGCTCCTGGCAGAAAAAACACGGCTTTGAAAGCGGCAAGGATGTGGATGCATATCTGGCACTGCAGAAACAGCGGGAAGAATTTTATGCACAGGTGTGCAGAATATTTGGCCTTGATGCCGCAAAACTTAAAAGCAGCGAAAAAACCATTATCAACCGCTGGAACGAAAAATACAATATGAGCCTTGATATGATTGAAGAAAGCTTTATCCGTGCAGGACAGCTTGCAGGTATTGCATACTGCAACGGTATACTTAAAAGCTGGTCGCAGAAAGGCTATAAAACACCAAAAGACCTTGAAAACGAAATTTCAAACATAACACAAAGCAAACGCAACATAGATTCTCAGGACGATTTTGTTATCAAAAACATAGCAAACGTACCTGTATTTGAAGATTAGGAGAAACATTATGGCAACAAGCATCCAAACTGTTTCCAATGCCAACGATACACTTGCAAGGCGCCGCCAGGCAAACAGCACATTGCTTATGAGCCGCCAGCAGGAAGTTTATGCAAAACTGCCGCAGATTGAGGATATGGGCTATGAAATAACTGCGCTGGGCGCAGATTTTACCATGGCAAAGCTTGCAAAAAACGAAGAAAGAGCTGCACAGCTTAAACAACAGATGCTTAACATTGAACAGCAGCGAAAAAATCTGCTTGTTGAAAACGGTTTTGCCGCTGATTATCTTGACCCGATTTACACCTGCCCACTGTGCAAAGACAAAGGCTTTGCAGACGGCAAAATATGCAGCTGTTTAAAACAGGAAATTGTAAAGCAACGCCAGAATATGCTTACCAGCCTTTCCCCTGCACCTAAAACTACCTTTGAGCAGTTTCGCCTTGATTTATATCCTGATGCTGCCGACCAAAGCGGTATAAACCCAAGAAGACAGATGGAACAGATTTTCAGCTACTGCAAAAAATATGCAGAAGGTTTTAACCGCAGCCGCCGCAGCATACTTATGCTTGGTAACTCAGGCCTTGGAAAAACACATCTTTCCTGTGCTATTGCAGATGAATGTGTTAAAAAAGGTTTTGTGGTTATGTATGCCAGCAGCCAGAGTATGTTTGAGCAGCTGGAAAACAACCGCTTTGACACACAGAATGTGCTTAACGATATTATCGGCTGTGACCTTTTTATCCTTGATGACCTTGGCACCGAATATATCACAGCCCATGGACTTAGCATACTTTACAACATTATCAACACAAGAATGCTCAACGGCACACCATGCATATTCTCCACAAATCTTACAAGCCAGAAAGCTCTTACAGCCAAATACGGCGAAAAGATTGTATCTCGCCTTCTGGGCAGCTGTGACGCCCTTTATTTTGTAGGCGAAGATATAAGATTTAAGAAAAAATAATCAAAAAATATCAGAAGGCATCTTCTGATATTTTTTATATAGGTATAAATATGAAAAAATACAAAAAGGTTTATATAGAAATAACCAACATCTGCAATTTAAACTGCAGCTTCTGTCCTGGTCATAAACGCGCTCCAAAAGAAATGTCCGCCTCAGAGTTTAAAACAGTACTGGACAAAACCCGCCACATAGGCGAAAATTTTTATCTGCATCTTATGGGCGAGCCAACCGCCCACAGCCAGTTTGACGAAATTTTAGATATATGCAACAGCTGTAATATACGCCCAAATATAACCACCAACGGCACTTTGCTGGCAAAGCAGGCCCAGACTATTCTTGTAAAGGATGTGCGCAATGTAAGCATATCCCTGCACAGCTTTGAGGCAAACAATTTAAACAAATCTTTGCAGGATTATCTTGAAAATATAACCGATTTCTGCAAAAAAGCCATTGGAAGCAGAACTGTAATAGAACTGCGCCTTTGGAACATGAGCCGCGAAAGCCTTGCAGACAACAGCAGCTTTAACCGCAAAATTATAGAATTTTTGCGGGAAAATCTGAACCTTGATTTTGATATATACCAGAAGATAAACGAAACCTTTTTTGCTATGGAAGCCAACCGCAAAAAGAATTTTCGCCTGAAAGACAATATTTTTCTTGGTATGTCCGAGCAGTTCAGCTGGCCAAGTGTTGAAGCTTCTCCCAATAAAATATGCAAAGGTTTTTGTTACGGTCTGCGAAATCAGATTGCAATACTGGCCGACGGAACAGTTGTGCCTTGCTGTCTGGACAGCAATGGTGATATGGCTTTGGGCAATATATTTGAAGAAAGTATAGAAAGCATTGTAAACAGCAAACGGGCAAAAAGCATTTACGACGGTTTTACCAACCATAAAGCTGTTGAGCCATTGTGCCAAAGCTGCGGATATATGAAAAAATATCTGCAGTTCAAAAAAATATAAAATGTAATATCTGCACAGCAAAATTGCCGTGCAGATATTTTTTGCAATTATTGATTATGTAAAATTATAGGCGTATAATAAAACTATTGAGCACAATTAATTTTTTGTAAAAGAGGCGATATTTTGATAAGCAAAATTTTTGACCCTTACAGCCTGCTTGGAAACAGCCAAAAGCTTGGTGACCTGCCTGGCGGACAGACTGTTTTTCAAAAGACTGTGGCAATAGCCTGGCCTGCAGTGCTGGAATCTTTTTTGGTGAGCATTGTTGCAATGATAGACAATATCATGGTTTCCAGCCTTGGTACATACGCAATTGCGGCTATAGGGCTGACCACACAGCCAAAATTTATCGGTTTTGCCATTATTATTTCCATGAATGTTGCAGTTTCGGCTTTGGTTGCACGCAGACGCGGAGAAAACGACCGGGAAGGCGCAAACAAAGTGCTTAAACAGGCACTGGTGGTTTCGGCAATACTTATTGCCATAATTTCGGTAAGCTTTACCGCTGCTGCTGTTCCGCTGTTAAATTTCTGCGGTGCACAGCCTGATACTATAGAACCGTCCACCCAGTATTTTCGCATCATTATGAGCTGCAGCTGTTTTCAGCTGTTTTCTATGGTGCTTAACGCGGCACAGCGCGGTGTTGGCAGGACAAAAATTGCCATGCGCACCAACATTGTGTCCAACCTTGTAAATGTAGTTTTTAACTATCTGCTTATCGGCGGCAGATTTGGTTTTCCAGCTTTGGGGGTAAGGGGTGCTGCCATTGCAACCGTACTTGGCAGTATTGCCGCCTGTGCAATATCTTTGGCAAGTATATGCCACCCTGACGGATATTTAAGCATAAAACTGATGAAAGGTCCGCTTTTTGACCGTGATATCATCAAATCCATGGTTAAGCTTACTGGCGGCACACTTACCGAACAGCTTTGCTTCCGCTTTGGTTTTTTGATGTTCTCTATGATAGTTGCAAACCTTGGCACCGACGCTTACGCAACACACCAGATAGCAATGAACTGTATGCACATGTCCTTTGCCATAGGCGACGGTTTCTCGGTTGCATCGGTTTCTCTGGTTGGTATGAACCTTGGGGCCAAGCGAAGTGACCTTGCAAAAATTTATGGCCTTGCCTGCAAGCGACTGGGACGCATTTTTGCAGTTGTTCTGTGTGTTTTCTTTGTGTTTGGCGGCAAATATATCTATTATCTGTTTACAGACGATATAAATATGATTAACCTTGGAGGAATAATTGTAAAAATTCTTGCAGTTATTTTATTTTTCCAGATTGACCAGGTTATCACATCTGGCTGTCTTAAAGGCGCAGGTGACACAAAATATGTGGCTAAGGTTGCCTTTATCAGTGTTGCTTTGATAAGACCTATTGCCGCATGGGGATTCTGCTATCCTTTGGGGCTTGGGCTTATAGGTGCATGGATTGGCACCCTTTGCGACCAGCTTACAAGAAACGTGATGAACGCCAGCAGATTTAAAAGCGGCAAATGGGCTGAAATCAAATTGTAAACAGATAAAAATATTCTGCTTAATTTTTCAAAAAAATTTCAAAAATAGTATTGACATTTTAAATTCGACAGTATATAATAATAAAGCTGTCGAACACGGAGAGATGTCTGAGTGGTCGAAGGTGCTCGCCTGGAACGCGGGTGTGCGGTAACACGCACCGAGGGTTCGAATCCCTCTCTCTCCGCCAT
>SVMV01000041.1 GCA_015067245.1 Oscillospiraceae bacterium
AATATTAGTGGTCAAGACCGATTGTTCTGAATACCATTACGCCGCCTGGTTTGTACTGCATACCAGTTACGTAGCTTCTCTGAGCGTGGATGTTCTGGTCGTTGCCAAGGAAGATCCATGGACATTCGTCCCAAGCAATTGCCTGAGCTTTTGCGTATGCTTCTGCGATTTCTTCTGTGTCGGACATAAGAAGTGCATCATCAAGGAGTTTGTTAAATTCTTCATTGTTCCAGAAAGCTGTGTTGTAGCCGTTTGGAGGGAATTTTTCGCCGTGAAGGATGCTTCTCATAGAACCGTCAGCTTCGTAAGAACCGGAGGACCAGTTTACATACCACATCTGAACTTTTGTTTCTTCGAGTGGAGCAGATGTGATTTCAGCGTTAGCTGTGGATTCGTTTGGAAGGAGTTTTACGTTAACACCAATCTGAGCAAGCTGCTGTTTTACGAATTCAGCACCTTTCTGTTCGATTGTTGTGTTGTCAACAACGATTTCGATTTCCTGATCTGGCCAACCATCTGGGTAACCAGCTTCTGCCATAAGAGCTTTTGCTTTTTCAAGGTCAGCTGTGTATGGTGTCTGTTCTGCGAAGTAGTAGATAGAATCGGAGAATACAGATGTTGGAGCTTTTGCAAAGCCGTTGAATACAACTTTTGCGTATGCTTCGCTGTCGAATGCATAGTTGAGAGCCTGACGAACACGTTTGTCAGCAAATGGTTTTGTACCGTCTGGGAATGCAAATTCTGTGTTAAGTGTTACATAACGGTAAACTGTTGCTGGTGCAACTACTGTTTCGATGCCTTCCTGGCCTTCGAGCTGGTCAACGTCCATAACTGGAACTGGTGTGATAACGTCAGCTTCGCCTGTTTTGAGCATAGCGATTCTGGATGTATCTTCTGGAACAACTGTAAATGTAAGGGAGTCTACAGTTGGGCCTGCCTGCCAGTAGTCTGGGTTGCGAACGAGTTTTGTGTAACCACCGTCAACACGTTCTGTGTAGATGAATGGACCTGTACCTGCAGAGTTTTTAGCAAACCAGTCTGTTGCATTTTCCATAGCCATTGCTTTTGGAGAAGCGATACGGAGCTGGCAGATTTTGTTGATGAATGTGTTGTTTGGTTCTACCAATGTGATAGCAACTGTGTATTCATCAAGAGCTTCAACAGATTCCCAGATTGGAGCATCTGTTGTACCGATTGTTCTCTTAAGTGTAAGGCTGTCGTCTGCAAGACCACGTTCGTAAACTGCTACAACGGACTGTGCGTTGAATGGTTCGCCGTCGTGGAATTTGATGCCTTCGTTAAGTACGAATGTGTATGTTCTGCCGTCTTCGGAAACAGACCATTCTTTTGCAAGAAGTGGAACTACATTTGTGTTTTCGTCAAATGTAAGCAGTGTTTCGTACACTTCGTTGAGGATCTGGTTGGAGATACCGTTGCTGCCAACGTGTGGGTCCATGCTTGTTGTGTCAGCCTGGAGAGCTACAACGATGTCATTGTCAGGGGATTTTGCTGTTTCTGTTGCTGCTGTGCCTTCGCCTTCGCCTTCTGGAGCTGGAGCTGGTTCGGAAGAACCGCAAGCTACAAGGCTAAGTGCCAATGCACCTGCGAGCAAAAGTGATAATAACTTTCTCATAGGTGGGGTATTCCTTTCTATTTTTTTGTTTTATTGCAAAACCGTTTATCAAACGGTTAAAGCACTGTACAAAGCGTATATACGCAGTTTAATGGCAAATTAAACAAATATGTACTATTGTATAATTTTACCAAGTTTTTATTGATTTTTGTCGCAAAATCAACAGTATCATTATACCACTATATGGCAAATTCACAATACTTTTTGTTCATTTTCATTACATTTTGTAAAGATAAACATTTGGAAACGTTTCAAGTGTACAATATGCACAATTTTAAAAGTTTTTTTACCTTTTTATGTTAAAAACATCAGTTTTTTTTGTTTTCATTCACCTTAACAATACCAAACGACTATCCATCACTTAATTAAATAAAGTTATACGCTTTATATTAATCAAGGTATTAAATATTTTAAACAAAAGCCTCTGTATATGTTTTAAATATATTTTATCACAGAAAAATGCATAATTCAAATGATATTTTGTTCACAACTTTTGTAACTTTTGTACATATTATTTTATATTTTTGTTTAAGGCCACATTAAGTTAATTATAATTAAATTTATTTTAAAAAACATTATTTTATAAACTGTTTTTTTTGATAAATAATTGTTTTGTTTTTATATACATCTCTTTTCAATTTTAAATACGACACTGATTTGGACACATATTGTCTGTTTTTTGTTAAATCTATGACAATCATCCATTGCAAAAAGCTGTATGTCAGTTTTATTAAATTAAAAAAAATTGCAGAAAAATCAAACTTTTACACAATCAGATCTTTCTGCAATATTTTTGTTTTAATATTTAATTTATTATTCCTTTATTATATAAAGGTACATTTTCATCATTTTACAGCCGTATTCGCACAGTGAATATTCACCATTGCGTATACACCAGTCATACACAAGGGCGCGCTCGGCAACTGTATACATTTTTATAATTTCAGCAGGCGACATATCATCGCGAATATGGCCTCTTTCCTGCCCTTCGGTAATTATGTGGCGCAGCAGCTTGTAATATGTGCGGTTTTTGTCCAGCAGATGCTTCTGATTTTTTGAAAACAGATGGGCAGAATACATTCTTGCCACCAGATCCATAGGATAGTCGTTTTCTATTGTGGAAAAACATTCGTTGCAAAGCACAATAAGCTTGTCAAAGCTGTTCATATCCACATCCAGTTTTTCCGACAATTCTTCGTACCTTTCGTCAAATATGTACGAAAACAAGCTCAGCAAGTCTTCCTTACTGTTGAAGTAGTGATAAAAGGTACCTTTTGATGTATTGGTTGCTTCTATAATCTCGTCAACTGTTGTTTCGTCATATCCTTTTTCGCCAAAAAGCTTCCAGGCTGCATTAAGGATTTTTATACGGTTATTCTGCCTTTTTTCCATTGTTATCTCCAATTTTAAGGATTAAAGGGTTTTGTTGTGTGCTTTATTAATCAAGGAAGTCTTTAAGCTTTTTGTTTCTGCTTGGGTGACGGAGTTTTCGCAGTGCTTTTGCTTCAATCTGTCTGATACGTTCGCGTGTTACGTTAAATTCCTTACCCACTTCTTCAAGTGTTCTTGGTCTGCCGTCTTCTATGCCAAAGCGGAGAGAGAGAACTTTTGCTTCTCTTGGGGTAAGTGTTGCAAGCACTTCTGCAAGCTGTTCTTTAAGCAAAGCATGTGTTGCAGCTTCTTCTGGAACAGGTGCGTCGCTGTCAGGAATAAAATCACCAAGGTGGCTGTCTTCTTCTTCACCGATTGGGCTTTCAAGGCTGATTGGTTCCTGTGCAACCTTAAGAATTTCACGCACTTTTTCCTGTGGCATATCCAGTTCTTCTGCCAAATCTTCTACAGATGGCTCCTGGCCGTTTTTATGTAAAAGCTGGCTCTGAACTTTTTTAACCTTGTTGATTGTTTCTACCATGTGAACAGGAATACGGATTGTTCTTGCCTGGTCTGCAATTGCACGTGTGATAGCCTGACGAATCCACCATGTTGCGTATGTGGAGAATTTAAAGCCTTTTGTGTGGTCAAATTTTTCAACAGCCTTGATAAGACCAAGGTTGCCTTCCTGAATAAGGTCAAGAAACAGCATACCGCGGCCAACATATCTTTTTGCTATGGAAACAACAAGACGCAGGTTTGCTTCGGCAAGTTTTTTCTTTGCAATCTCGTCACCTTTAAGAATTCTTTCGGCAAGTTCAACCTCTTCTTCAAGTGAAAGCAATGGGAAGCTGCCGATTTCTTTAAGGTAAACTTTTACAGGGTCATCGATGGAGACACCTTCTGCAGAGAGAGATTTTTCAAATTTTTCAACGTTTTTCTCTGTGAGAATTTCTTCCTCTTCTTCAAGGATGTCGATAATATCAATGTTGTTTGTTTCAAGTGTTTCGTAAAGCTTGTCCACCTGTTCAACATCAAAGCTTACACCTTCAAGAAATTTGTCAATATCAGCACTTGTAAGCTTGCCCTGCTTTTTGCCAAGGTCAATAAGATCCTGAATTGTTGTGATTTTCTTTTCTGTACTTTTTGTCATTATATATATCCCCTTTTACTATTTCTTTTTCTCTTTAAGGCTTTCTATGCGTTTTGCCAGTTCTTCCACGCTGGCAGATTTTATTTCCGACTGTCCCATCGGGGCAGATTTCAGGTTGTTTATATGCATCTGCATATCTTCGGCAGTGGTTATTATGTCTGCTTTGCCTGCATTTATTTTTGCCAGTTCTTTCCTTGTGTCGCCGTCAAGATAATGACAAAGCAGGGCGTAGCCCACATCATATCCTTCCGCCTTTAGCTTTTTATACTGTGTAAATGCACTGCGCATGTTTGCATCGGTAAAATCTTCTTCTTTAAGCTGTGTATTTACCATATCAAAAAGCTCGTTGTCACGGATAAGCATACCGATTATATTCTGCTGAGCAACCACCTTTGGCAAGGTATTGCCCTGCTGGCGATAATCCACCTTTGTACTTCCTGCAACACCTTCTTTAAGCAGTTCTTTATTTCTTTTATAGCTGCTGTTGCGGTAATAACGGCTGCGCGACTGCTCCAGCTGAAGCTTGATGGATGCTTTGTCTGCATTTGTTTCTTCAGCAAGGCGGCTGCAGTAAACATCCTGCAGCACAGGGCTTGGTATCTTTGCCAGTATATCACAGGCTTTGGTAAGATAATCTATGCGTCCCTGCGTATCTTTTATATTATACTGATTTTTAAGTTTCTGCAGTTCAAAATCAAGCGCAGAATTTGCCTTATCAATCAGATTTTCAAAGCTGTTGCGGCCAAATTTTTTAATGTATTCGTCAGGGTCCTTTGCACCGTCCATCTGCAGCACACTTACAGCAACATCTTCTTTTGAGAATATTTCCATTGCTCTGCGTGTGGCTTTCTGGCCAGCTTCATCCGAGTCGTAGGATATCACCACATTTTTGGCGTAGTCTGCAATAAGCTTTGCCTGCTGGGAAGTAAGTGCTGTGCCAAGGGTTGCCACTGCGTTATTGAAACCTGCCTGATGAAGCGAGATAACATCCATATAGCCTTCGGCCAATATAAAGGTATCTTTGCCCGACTTTTTAGCAAGGTTAAGGGCAAACAATCCGTTGGACTTTTTAAACACAGGTGTATCGCCGCTGTTAAGATATTTTGGGCCGCCCTCGTCCCCCATTCTTCTGCCGCCAAAGGCAATTACATTGCCGCGGAGGTCGATGATAGGAAAGATAATTCTGTCGCGGAAAATATCATACACATTGCCCTTGCTGCTGCGTGCAGCAAGATATGCAGACACCATTTCTTCTTCGGTGTAGCCTTTGGATTTAAGGTAGTTTGTCAAATCCTGCCAGCCGTCACTTGCATAGCCAAGACCAAAATTTACTATTGTTTTGTCGCTCAGCTGTCTCTGACGCAGATAAATTCTTGCATTTTTGCCTTTTTCGGAGTTCAAATTTGCGTGGAAATATCTTGCCGCAAGCTTGTTCATCTCATATATTCGGCTTTTAAGCTTTGAGACCTTGTCATCCTCGTCAGGAAGCGGCATACCGCTTTGCTGTGCCAGCATTTTTACTGCTTCAACATAGGTAAGGCCGTTTATCTCCTTTGTAAAGCTTATTATGTCTCCACCTGCACCGCAGCCAAAGCAGTAGTAGCTTTGGGTGTCGGGATAAACTGTAAAGGATGGAGTTTTTTCGGAATGGAAAGGGCACAGGCCTTTGTAAATACGGCCGTGGCGTTTTAAGTGCACATGGCCGCCGATAACATCGGTGACATTGTTGCGCTGTAAAAGCTCCTGTATATAGTGGGCAGGTATTGCCATAAAACTCCTCCTTTCTCAACATCTGTTACAAATTTACATTACCATAAATGTATGGCAGATTTTTGTGCAGCCTTATACGCCAAGCTGCCATGGTTTTGGAATAAATATATTTTCAAAGGCACTGGACGCAAAATCATCGCTCATTCCCTGAATATAATCGGTGACTGCACGGTCCAGCCCTTCTTCTTTTGCAATAATATGATACATCTGCGGCATCTTCTGCGGATTTGCCATATAGTATTTGTACAACTCACCGATAAGCTTGTCCACCTTTTTTTCCTCGGCTTTTGCCACAGAGTTGGTGTAAACTTCAGCATACATAAAATCGCTTAATGCTTCAAACTGTTTTTGAATTTCATCTGCCATTTTTATCTCTTTGCAAGAATTTTCCACAAGAGAATTGATAAGGGTGGTTATTCTTTCGCTTTTGGTGTGGCCAAGTATATCTGTGCACTCTTTTGGCAGATGTTCTTCGGTTATAATGCCTGCTGTAATGGCATCTTCAATATCGTGGTTAAGATATGCGATTCTGTCAGCAAAACGCAGCACAACTGCCTCTCTTGTTTTTGGGTTTCCGCTGCGTGTGTGGTTTTCAATGCCGTCGATAACTTCACGGCAGAGATTCAAACCTTTAAGATTGCGTTCCAGATATTTAACCACTCGGCCGCTTTGTGCGCTGTGAGAAAAACCGCTTGGATTAAGCTGGTTTAAAGCGCGTTCTCCTGCATGACCAAAAGGTGTGTGGCCCAAATCATGCCCCATTGCGATAGCCTCGCACAAATCTTCGTTAAGGGCAAGGGCGCGGCAGATTGTGCGGCCTATCTGCCCAACCTCAAGGGTATGGGTAAGACGTGTACGGTAATGGTCACCTTCAGGTGAAATAAAAACCTGGGTCTTCTTTTTTAATCTGCGGAAGCTCTTGCAGTGTATAATTTTATCCCTGTCCTTCTGATAGCAGGTGCGCAGATTGCATTCTTCTTCGGGATATTCACGGCCCCATGTGTCCTTTGCAAACTGAGCATAAGGGCTTAATATCAGTTGTTCCTGTCTGATAATTCTTTCGCGTACTGTTTCCATACACACACCCCCTTTATATACTTTATACTGGATAAGTTGCAAAAAACCTTTTTATTTTTTTAATTTTTAAAAAATATCATAAATTTCATCACTTACTGTTGGCTCTTTGCCTTTTGTAAGCACCACTAAGTCACCGATAAGTGTATCCTGTGTGCCGCTGAGCATGCGGATTGTGATATTTACATTGTCGGTAAACTGTGTATCTATGATTTTACCGCCACGGCTCTGACAAAGTGTGGTGATTTTGTCGTAAAGTGAGTAGTCAACTGTTATATTAAGGTCAACACACTGTTTATATGTTAAAATTTCGGCTGCATTAAGTGCCGCCTTTGCGCCTTCGGTATATGCGCGCACAAGACCACCTGTGCCAAGCAGCGTGCCGCCAAAATATCTTGTTACAACAATAATGGCATCTTCAACACCGCTGTGACGCAAAACCTCCAGTATAGGCATACCTGCAGTTTTGCTTGGTTCACCATCATCAGACTGGCGCACAACACCTTCGTCCTTTATTATGTAGGCATAGCAGTGATGTCGGGCATCGTAGTGCTTTTTGCGTATCTTTGCAAGATATTCCTGCGCCTGCGCTTCGGTTTTGGCGTGTGCGATATAGCCGATAAACTCGGATTTTTTCTCGTATATAGTGCCTGTGGCTTCGCCTTTTACGGTTTTGTAGTCTGCCATAGCTTTTATTTCCTTTCGGTAAGGTATGTTGTGATTGTTTATGTATCTTTATTAACTTTATAGTCACAGTATTTTTCTATATCTTCAAGCAGAAATTCGAAATCTATATTCTGTTCCGACTGCGGTTTTTCACTTTCTGTCAATACTGCATCAAACAACTCTTCGGTATAATCCAGTTTGTCTTCTGACTTATAAGTAAATACAACAAGAGTGCTGTCGATAATCTTGTTTCCTCTGTATTCTACACAAAGCATATAGTTTTCTCCAAAGCTATATGTTATCGCTTTGCCGCCGTTATTTCTGAATTTTGCATAGAAATAGTTTGAGCCTGAGCCTCCAAAGGTCTCAAGTTTTGGATATTTGCTCATAGTATAGTCTTTCAGCATAAGCTCTGCAAAGGTATCGTCCCAGTTTTTCATCTGATACGCTTCTTTTTCTGCATAAGGCTGTCCGTTTTTCTCGTTTATTGCAAGTGCATTTTCACCTTTAAAATAAGAAATCTGTCTTTTGCCATTTCCTTGGGACTGTACGGTATCAAACCCAAACTTTACATTTTCACCGTCAAAAAACCACAGTTTTTTATCTGCAGATGCATCGTCATACTCTATGACCGCTGTATTAAATCTGTACTTTATATATTCTGTATATATGTCAAACATATATGCTGCATCAAAATTAAAGCCTGTTGTTCCTTCTGTATCCAATGCGTTTGACATTTGTCCGTTGAAATCCAGTTCAGGATTAAAATCTGGTTTTGAGGAAGATATACCGCTATTGTTTACTACTGGAATAGTTGGCACCACAGATTTAGATGCTACAACAACAAGAACAACAACCAGAACAATAAAAATCAGACCAGTTTTCTTCCTGGTTTTTTCTATTGTCTTCTGATTGTATTTTTCATACTCTTTGTTTTTGTCCAGAATAACTATAGCTTTTTTGTTGGCATTCATAATCTGACAAATCTGATTTTTTTCTTCTGCTGTTACTCTGAGAACAAATGCCAACTTTTTAAACGAACTCAAAACAACATAGTCACCGCAAAGAAATACTGCTGCTAAATCTTTCCAGTTAACAATTATTTTTTCATCAACTGTAACAGCTTCATCATCTGCGCACACATTATAACTGTCAGACGGATATATCAGCTGGTTCAATATCTTAGTGTATTTAAAAGACTCTTTTACCCTATAGTTATATATAAGGATACGCAAAAACCAGCAGGATAAAGCAAAATACATTACAAACAACAATCCTCTTGAAATGTTTTTTGCAGCAAAATATTCAAACGCATAATATACACTGCCTACTGAAAAAGCTACTGCTATCAACAGAAGAATTATACCTATATAATAATTTCGTTTGAACACACTTGAGAATTGCTTTTCAAGTGCGCTTATTTCTGTTTTTGTAATGGTCTGATTTATGCTCATTTTATATCCTTATTGTACTGTGATAAAAAAACAGGGCGGTATTACCACCGCCCTGCAACTTTTTACTAGTCCTGAATGTTGAATTTCTTTTTAAATCTATCAACACGGCCGCCTGCGTCAACCAATTTCTGTTTACCAGTAAAGAATGGATGACATTTGGAGCAAACGTCAACGCTGATTTTACCTTTTGTGGAACGAGTTTTGATTACGTTACCGCAAGCACATGTAATAACAGCTTCTTCGTATTTTGGATGCAAATTTTCTTTCATTTCGAATTTCACCTCTTTCAGTCGATAAGGGTTTCCGTCCCGTATCTAAATAATCACCTAAACATATTATCACACAAAGTAATAAAAATCAAGTGTTTTTAAGGATATTTTTTAATATTTTTATTTAAGAATTGGTTTGATATCTGCATCAATTTTAGCTTTGATTGCAGAAGCTTCTTCAACATCTTTACCTTTGATGGAGTAGTAAACTTTTACCTTTGGTTCTGTACCGGATGGGCGGATGATAACCTGATGGCCGCCAGCCAGCCAGTAGATAAGGATGTTTGCTTTTGGCAGGTGAATTTCTTCTGTTTCACCTGTTGCAACTGTAAGTTTTGTAAGAGAGTTGTAGTCTTCTCTTACTTCAACTTCCATACCGCCAAGGGATGTAAGTGGGTTTTCACGCAGGCCGCCCATAATGTTTTTCATTGTTTCCATGCCTGCAAGACCTTCAAATTCGTAAGAATCCACTTTGTTGAGGAAGTAGCCGAATTTTGCATAAATCTCGTTAAGAGCAACATTGATGGAAGAACCTATGCTTCTGTAGTAAGCAGCCATTTCTGCAATCATAAGTGTTGCAACAACAGCGTCTTTGTCTCTTACGCGTGTGCCAACAAGGTAGCCATAGCTTTCTTCAAAGCCAAGGATAAAGCGGTTTTCTTCGCCTTTTGCTTCAAGCAAAGCAATCTGTTCGCCGATATATTTAAAGCCTGTGAGAACGTTTTTCATTTCTACGCCATGGCTCTTTGCAACTTCGTCTGCAAGGCTGGAAGAAACGATGGATTTAACCATAACAGGATTTTCTGGCATGCAGCCAAGTTCTTTTCTTGTTTTTGCAATGTAGTCTGTAAGGAGAATACCAACCTGGTTACCTGTGATAAGTACATAGTCGTCATTTTCTTTAACCGCAATGCCAACACGGTCTGCGTCTGGGTCTGTTGCAATAAGAATGTCGCCGTCCAGTTCTTTAAGTCTGTCAAGACCAAGCTGCATAGCTTCGCGGATTTCTGGGTTTGGATATGGACATGTTGGGAAGTTGCCATCTGGCATTTCCTGTTCTTTAACAACTGTTATGTTCTGCAAACCTGCTTTGCCAAGAACAGTTCTTACAGGCACATTGCCGCTGCCGTTGAGTGGGCTGTAAACAATTTTAAGGTCTTCTTTTGTAAAAATGTCTTTGCGCAGCATGCAGCCAAGAACATAATTGTAATATTCTTCTTCGATTTCTTTGGAGATGTATTCGATTTTGCCTTCTGCAACTGCAGCATCAAAATCTGTGTATTTGATGTCTTTGAAGATGTCAAGTTTGTTGATTTCTGCAAGCACTTTGTCTGCACTGCCGCTTGTCATCTGGCATCCGTCTGGGCCATATACTTTGTAGCCGTTGTATTTGGATGGGTTGTGGCTTGCTGTTACCATTACACCAGCATCACAGCCAAGTCTTCTTGTTGCAAAGGAGAGCATTGGAACAGGTTTAAGAGCATCGTAAAGATAAACTTTGATGCCGTTTGCTGCAAGAACGTTGGATGTGATTTTTGCAAATACGTCACTCTTGATACGTGAATCGTAGGAAACTGCAACAGAAGCTTCTTTGCCCTGTGCTTTAAGAAATTCTGCAAGGCCCTGTGTTGCTTTTGCAACTGTGTATACGTTCATACGGTTTGTGCCTGCACCCAGAACGCCGCGCAGACCTGCTGTACCAAATTCAAGGTTGAGCAAAAATCTGTCTTTAATCTGTTCGTCGTTGCCGTGGATGCTTTCCAGCTCTTTAAGAAGGTCTTCTTCTTTAACTGTGTGAAGCCATCTTTCGTATTCGTTGTAGTACATAATGTTCTCCTTTTTCATATATAAAATTTTTAATAAATTACATAATTTATCAATTATAATTTTACATTTATTATATAAAGTTGTCAATTGAGTTTGTTGCAATAAGCAAGGTAATATTGTATGATAAAAACATATTATTTTTGTACAAAAGTACTTGGGGTGATAAAATGTTAAGCAAACTGTTAAGTTTTGGTGTAAACGGCATTGACGGTTATATGGTGACGGTGGAAACCCATGTTTCAAACGGTATGCCTGCTGTGGATATTGTAGGCCTGGCCGATAATGCCATAAAAGAATCCAGGGAAAGAGTGCGTTCGGCAATAAAAAACAACAGCTTCAGCTTTCCGTCTTCAAGAATAACTGTCAACCTTGCCCCTGCCGATGTGCGCAAAAGCGGTGCAGTTTACGATGTGCCTATTATGCTTGGCATACTGGAAAGCACAGGTGCAATACCAAAGATAAACCCAAGCTATGCCTTTGCAGGCGAATTGAGCCTTGACGGCTATGTGCGCGGAATAAACGGCGCCTTATCTATGGCTCTGTGTGCAAAAGAAAATGGCGTGACACACATCTTTCTGCCTGCCGAAAACGCAAACGAAGCAAGTGTTGTTGAGGGTGTAAAAATATACGCCGTTGAACATATATCCCAGATTGTAAACTTTTTAAAGGACGAAACCGCCCTTTCGCCGCACAGATATATTGCGGACAGCTCTGTTTCTGCATTTCTTGATTTTAAAGATGTAAAAGGCCAGGAAGAAGCAAAGCGCGCTTTGGAAATTGCCGCAAGCGGCTTGCATAACATCTGCTTAAGCGGCCCGCCAGGCAGCGGCAAGTCCATGCTGGCAAAGCGTCTGCCTTCCATTATGCCGCCAATCTCCACCGAAGAAGCTATCGAAACCACAAAGATATACTCTATGGCAGGCCTTTTGGAGAAAAACAGCGGTCTTGTAAAACAGCGTCCCTTCCGTTCGCCCCATCATTCGGTTTCCACCGCAGCACTTACAGGTGGCGGCCCTTGGGCAAAACCTGGGGAAATCTCTCTTGCCCACAACGGTGTCTTATTTCTTGACGAACTGCCTGAGTTTCACCGCGATGCCCTGGAAGCCTTGCGCGCACCATTGGAAGACAACCGCGTTGTTGTAGCAAGAGCCAACGGTACACATATTTATCCAAGCAACATCATGCTGGTTGGTGCTATGAATCCCTGCCCTTGCGGGTATTTGAACGACGATTTTCATCCCTGTACCTGCAGCGCAAACCAGATTGAACGGTATAAATCCAAGCTGAGCGGACCGCTTATGGACCGAATTGATATCTTTGTCAATGTGGCAAGTGTAAAATACGAAGAACTTGCATGCGAAAACTATGCTGCCGAAAGCAGCGAAGATATTCTGCAGCGTGTGCTGATTGCCAGACAGATGCAGGCACAGCGTTTTAAGGGCACCGATATAACATCAAATGCCACAATACCTTCTGCACAGATAAAGGCAATGTGCAAAACCAGCAAAAAAGCGCAGGCTGTGCTGGAAAAAGCATTTAAAAGTATGGGGCTTTCGGCACGTAGCTATGACAAAATTTTAAAGGTTGCGCGCACAATAGCCGACCTTGAGCAGTCAAATCTTATAGAAGAAATGCATATGCTGGAAGCTGTGCAGTACCGCAATTTTGACAGAAAATTTTAAATAATCCGCAAAAAAAGTCTGAACCATAAAAGTTCAGACTTTTTATTTTTACTATCCTAATTGTGTTAAAAGCTTAAGCTTCTGCTTTGGCGGAAATAATTTGTCAAACTCATCTGCATCGGTTTCGTTTACAAAATATCCCTTTGGGTCTGTGTAACTGCCCCGCACATTATCCAGTACGCCCTGTTTAAGTTCTTTGATCAGAAAAAAATCAGCATCAGGGTATTCCTTATAGATAACGCCCTTTTTCTTTGCTGTTTCAAAGCCAAATTTACCATACAGATTTATATCACCTGTTATAGCCAGCGCTTCAGCTCCGAGCAATTTTGCTTTCTCCATCGAACTGTTCAGCAGATACGCGCCATATCCTTTGCCTTGGTGCTGTGGTGAAATGCTGAAAGGGCCAAAGGTCATTATAGGCATTTTTTCGCCATTGCTCAGAGTTATTTCTGCCTTTGCGTACATTATATGTCCGATAATTTCATCATCTTTTTCCAGCACAAGACTTAACTGAGGTATAAAATCTTCTCTGCTGCGAAAACGGTGCAGAACATAGTGTTCAAGGCATCCAGGGCGGTATACATTCCAGAACGCTTCTCTTGTAATATTCTCAACTGTTCGGTAATCTTTTTCCGTTTCAACACGGACAGTAAGGTCTTTTGTCATTTTTTAATCCTCCTGAAAATTGTTGACCGTCAATCTGTGGGAGGCTTTGCGGATATGTGACAGGCCTCCCGGCTACACCACAATCTCCAAGGTGTTGTTTTTCTTCAAACAGCAATCTCCTGATATTAAATTTATAACAAGACCTCAGACAATCGCCTGAGGTTTGTATATACGAATTTATTGTATTATTCCACACCGAAAACTTCTTTGTAGATAGCTTTGCCTGCAGGTGTTGTTGCAATGCCGCCTTTAGCTGTTTCGCGCAGCTGTGGCGGAAGCATTTTGCCTACCTTGAACATAGCTTCAACAACCTGGTCAAATGGAATATGGCTTACCTGACCTGCAAGTGCCATATCTGCAGCAATCATAGCATTAACTGCACCAGAAGCATTTCTCTGTGCACAAGGAAGTGCAACAAGACCTGCAACAGGGTCACAGACAAGGCCCATAACGTTAATCATTGCAAAACCTGCAGCATCAAAGCAGGCTTTGTCATCTGCGCCTTTAAGATAAGCTGCTGCAGCTGCTGCCATACTGGAAGCAACACCGCATTCTGCCTGACAGCCGCCGTCTGCACCTGCAACTGTTGCGTTTCTTGTGTAGATAGCACCAACTGCAGAAGCATAGATAAGAGCTTCAACAACTTTTTCTCTTGCAAAACCTTCTTTGTTCATCATACCAACAAGAACTGCAGGAAGAATACCGCAGCTGCCTGCTGTTGGGGAAGCACAGATTTTGCCCATGGAAGCATTAACTTCGCTGGAAGAATATGCCAAAGCCATAATGTAGTTCATATAGTTGCCTGTTACAGAACCGTCTTTTTTGGAGTATTCGTACTGGCAGTTTGCAACGCCGTCAACAAGGCCGCCTTTTGTTGCCTGACGGTGTTCAAGTGCTTTTGTTGCAGAACCAATCATAACATCAAGGCGTGTTTCAAAATGTGCCCAGAGTTTTTCTCTTGTAAGACCTGTAAGCTTTGTTTCTGCATCGAGAGCTATTTCCCATGCACGCTTGTTTTCTTTAGCGCAAAGGTCTAAAAGTTCCTGACCGTTTTTATACATAATTTAGCCCTCCTGTATATTAACAACAACTACTGAAATTACGTTGTTAACCTGTCTTAAATCGTTGATAACACTTTCTGGGATAGTCTGGTCACATTCGATAAGGCAGTAAGCTGTGTCGCCTTTGGATGTGCGGCTAACCTTCATTGTAGCGATGTTGATATTGTCGTATGCCAAAATAGCACTGATATCACTTACAACACCTTTAACGTCATTCTGTTTAACAATAATTGTGGAAAGTGATGCATTAAATTCACATGTGAGGCCATTGATATTTGTTATAAGAATACGGCCGCCGCCAAGGGAAGCACCTTCCACAAAATATTCTGTGCCGTCAACAAGGCAGAATGTAATTCTTGCTGTGTTTTCGTAAGGGCTCACAATTTCTGTTGGGTAGAATTCAAATTCAAGACCACGGCTTTTTGCAATTTCAAAGCTGTTGCCAAGTCTTTCGTCATCTTCGCTCATACCAAGGGCACCTGCAACCAAAGCATAATCTGTAAAGTGACCTTTGTATGTGCTTGCAAAGGAACCGCCAAGGCCAAATTTAACCTTGTTGAAAGGTTTGCCTGCGATTGTCATTGCTGTTTTTGCAAGTTTTGCAGCACCTGCTGTGTGCGAACTTGAAGGGCCTATCATAATTGGTCCTACTACGTCAAGAAGACTGATATTCATATTTTATCCTCCATATAAATTTTCGCAACTTTATATAATTACGTAATAATTAATATAAATCTATATTAATTTTATCAATGGGTTATAATATTGTCAATAATATAACAGTGTCAAATTTTATGCACATATTTTGTCTATAATAATTCAATAAAACCATACAAAAAATTCACATCATAAAAATTTCCATAAATTTCTTTTATTCCAACATTTTTTACATATTACTTGCTTAAATTTTACAAATATTATACAATAATACACTGAGATAGTTTGGAGTGATTTTATGTCCTACGAAAAAAAGAAGCAATTCATTGTCAACATCTTGTTCTATACCATAATAGCGGTCATAGCTGTGTTTACAGTAAAATATGCACTTAAATGGATTATGCCCTTTGTGGTAGCTTTTGCAGTTTCGGCTTTTATAACTCCTTACGCAAAAAAAGTAAGCGGTTATTTTAAAGTAAACAAAAAATTTGCCGCCTGTTTTTGCGCATTTTTGTTTTATGGCATAGCAATAGGCCTTATTGTTCTTGTGGGCTTTGGCCTTTACAGTGCGCTTAGAAGCTTTTTCAGCGACCTGCCATTTATATACGAAAGCAGCATTGCACCTACAATTGCTTTGGCAGCTGATTCTCTGCAAAGTTTTCTTGCAGGCATAGACCCGTCACTAAGCACTACCCTGACTGAAAGCACAGGCAGCCTTGCCGAAAGCTTTGGCAGTGTTATATCTGGTATATCAGTATCTGCTGTAAGCTGGCTTTCGTCTTATATAGCAGCTGTTCCGTTTTTTGTTGCAGCAGTTTTTATAGCTGTCATTGCAACATTTTTCATTGTTTCTGACTACGAAAACATAAGGGCTTTTATCATAAGGCAAATTCCTGAAAAATGGCACCTGTTTCTTAAAGATGTGCGCCAGTACAGCCTTAAAACGCTTTCCAGATATCTTAAGTCCTATGCACTGATTATGGCAATTACTTTTGGCGAGCTTTGCCTTGCCCTGTGGC
>SVMV01000042.1 GCA_015067245.1 Oscillospiraceae bacterium
TGTTGAAACAGAAGAATATTTTAACGGCGCAAGCAGAAGAACACTTACATTTGAGTGTGCGGTGGGTGTTATCGGTGTTGACCAGCTTAATGCAGTTTTAAGTGATGAAGCAAATACACAGAGTATTGAACTGTCCAACGGTGATGTGACAAACATCTATGACGGCTATGTGCTTAAACTTAAATGCGGTATCGAAAACAAGCTTATTCAGGCAGAGACACCTGAAACACCAGCAGTGTATGAAGACCGACTGGTGTTTAAACTTGGCAAACGCACTTATATTGAACAGCAGCTTAAAAACCTTGGACTGTAAATATCAGGGCAGACAATGAATTTGTCTGCCCTTTTTTATTAAAAGGAGGAAATATGGTGTATAAAATTCTGGATATATCAAAATACCAGCCTTATGTGGAATATGAAAAAACAGCAAAGGAAATTGACGGTGTAATTCTGCGTATAGGGCTTACCTATTGGGGCGCACAGAATATGGGTAAAGATGAGTGCTTTGAAAAACACTATGCTGGATTTAAAGCTGTGGGCTGCCCTGTAGGTGTTTATTATTATTCTGCGGCGGACAGTGTAGCTGCGGCGGAAAAAGAAGCGGAATACTGTCTTGAATTGCTGAAAGGCAAGCAGTTTGAGCTGCCAATATACTATGATGTGGAAAACAGTGAGCGTCAGGGAGGTTTGTCAAAAGTGCTGCTTACACAGATTGTGGATGCATTTTGCAGCAAGGTTGAAAAAGCGGGCTGCTTTGTGGGATTTTATGCATCCACAAGTTGGCTTTTGAACAAGCTGGATACAGCAGCTTTAAGCAAAAAGTATACATTGTGGAAGGCAGATTACCGCACAGCCTTTGACCGCACAATCGCCTGCGATATGCATCAGTATACCAGCGGTGCGACGGTTGCAGGTATTGGCGGCAGAGTAGATATGAGCAACTGTTATGTGGATTTTGCATCGGTTATAAAAAATGCAGGATTAAACGGATTTAATAAAAGAGAAAATGATATGCATACAGACAAAGAAAACAATTGCAGATGTGATAGCTGCGAAGAGGTAAAAAAAGAAAACGCAGCCCTTAAAGCTGTTATTGAAAAAATCCGAAAACTTGCGGAGATATAAAATTAAAAATAACGGAGGTGAAAATATGAACAATACTGATAAAGTTAAATTTATACTTGTAACATTTTTTGCATCAGTGAATAGCTGGCTTGGTGTGCTGGCAATGCCTTTTTATTTTTTACTTTTGACAAATCTTGTTGATTACACAACAGGTATTGCAGCATCGGTGTGCAGGGGAGAAAGGGTATCCAGCAAGGTGGGTTTCCACGGCATAGCAAAAAAGGTGTGTATGTGGCTGTTGGTGCTGGTTGGATATGTAACCGATTTTATTATTGTGGAGATGGGCCACACAATGCATATTGATTTTGGTTTTGACAGCATTGTATCGCTGGCGGTTATATTCTGGCTTATGGCAAACGAAATTATAAGCATACTGGAAAATATAAGCGATGTGGGCACGCCGCTGCCGCCATTTTTGGCAAAAATAGTGGAGCTTGTTAAAGAAAAAGCAGAAGAAAGCATTGAAACGGAGGATAAGTGATGAATTATTATACAACCAACGAATACAGGCGCAGACAGAACGAATGGCGTTATAAAAAAGAAAAGAGCAGAAAAGGCAAACTGTTTGGTTATGATGAAGACACAGACGAAACAACAAAATATCGCTATGAAGACTATATTCCTGAAATAAGCAGACCAGTGCATAATACGGATGCAGATGGTGTAAATGTTTACACGGAAGAGCTGAAAATGCCAAGACCGAAAACGATAAGAGAGTATTCTGAAAAAATTGCAGAAAAAATGGAGCAGCAGCGCAAAGAAAACGCAAAGCGAGCGATGCCAGCTATAAACGAAGGATATAACAGCGGCAGTGAAAAACATGAATATAAAATAGAAGATATCGAAAAAGGGCTTGTGAACACATACATAAAAAGGTTTGAATCTGCATTTGAAAAGCGGGATGATGAACCTTATTATGACAGCAGACCGATAACCGATACTGGTTATATAAAAACCGAAAACAGAAAAACAGACATTGCAGGAACAGCTGGCAGAGAAAAAACAAAATACAGCGGCTTTGACAGGGATATGAATACACTGCTGACAAAGTATGGCCATCAGCTGATGGGAGAAAGCAGACTGCAGAAATCTGTTGGGGCAAATGCACAGGCTGGGCAAAAAACATTAAAACCCAAAAAGGAAAAATCTTCAATTGAAAAGATAGAAAACCAAAGTATAAACTATGCACAAAGAGGCAGGTCACTGTTTGAATGGATGGATGATTTCAGCCAGAATAAAGGACCGAATAACGAAACTGCCAAGGTTTTTAACTTGAAAAAAGAAAAGTCTGATTTAACAGCTGGGGCACAGGCGAAAAGTCATTTTAGAAATCCAATACTTGGTTACGAGGAAATGATTAATCCGCCTGATGATAACTATAGACATAATGATACTTACTGGAATGAGAAAGCTTCGAATGACAATATTGTTAAAAAAACATTAAACATCTGGCCAGGTTTAAAAGCGGCTGAAATCGATAAGATAGTACAAAAGCCTGTCGAATATGTACCGTATATTGCTGAATTTGCAGATGTTAAATTTTCTGACAAATCTGCAGCAAACACACGTAATAAAGTGTTTACTGAATATGTTGGTGGATATGATGAATATGGTTTGAATATGGACGGCGGTATACCAAATGCTTTTATGCATATATATCTTGCTGCAAAAATGACGGATTTTCTTGGTGAAGAAAATACAAGAGAGTTTTTAACTGCTCACGAAACTTTTACGGATAAACAATACGAAAAAGGGTTTTTATATCAACAGGATGATATTGGTTTTGATACAGATGTTTTTCCGCAATATCAAAAATATGATAAAAACAAGGAGTATCCTTTGGTTAAACATCACGCCGAAATGGACTTGCACAACAATGACATTGGTATTAAAATTGCTTTGACAACACCAACAGATGCAGCAGAAATAGAGCAGCAACTGGAGATGTATCTTGGAGAAAACGAAACTTTGGATGATTTAAGAATTATGTTTGACGGATACAGTGACAGGGAAATATTGTTTATGAAAAAAGCTATTAATGCTGTGTATTCTGGTGTAGCTGCTGTTATATGGGATTATCCTGGGAATAATTTTTCTGAGTAATAATGAAAAATATTAAATAGTATGGTATATTGTAAAAAAGGACGTGATTAAATGAGCGAATATCGAAAATTTGTATTGGCAGAAATTGCAATATACTTGATGACACATTTGTTGAATTTTATATTTTGTATTTCTTGGGTTTACATTAATCCAGATTTTAAACGATATTGGACACAAAATAATTATATTGTTACGTGGATATTGTTTGGTATATCAATAGCTGTATATTGCTTTATAATGGTAAAACATAATCAAAAATTCAAAAAAATAGGATTGGGGGTTATTTACAGTATAATTACAGAAATACTTTACATTATTATGAATGTTTCTGCTATTTTACGTCCACCATATTCAGATGAATGGGGATTACTTAATATAGTGATACTATTGTTCTCGTTTACAGGGTTGCCTATATTATTTATCATAATTGCAGTTATATATTTTGCAGTAAAAAGAAAAAATAAAAAACAGGAAAGCGGAGAGTAATCTCCGCTTTTGCTTTTTACTTTTGACAAATATTGCTGGTTACACAACAGGTATTGCAGCGTCGGTATGTATGGGAGAAAGCAAACCAAAAGCAACAGGAATAAACGCAGAGATGGGTAAAGTTTTTTCAGATGTATCTGTTTCTGATAAATATTCTTCAAGGGATTTACTATCAAAGTGGTGGAAAGGGCTGTCGGATAACAAAGGTCCAAACAGAGAAAATATTGACACTGTTAAAACAGCAAAGGACACAGCTGTTTATCCAACATACCTTGGCCCAAATGCAGAAACAGCAAGAACGAACTATTTGGATAACACAGGACAGAATGTTATGGAAAATATAATTGAAGACGGTTTGCCAAAAACTGATAACTCAATAACTGTAACCAAAGACAATGCATACTATCAGTCACCGAAGAAGGTTGAAAGCACTCTTACCAAGGTGCAAAATACTGTGAAAACAAATATATCAACCCAAAAGAGAGAACTTGAAGAACTGCAGTTTAAGAAAAAATTTATTATGGCATCAGGAAACAGAGACGAAGCTGCAACTGTTGAAGAACAGATTGCCGATAAAAAAGCGGATATTGAAAAACTGCAAAAAATTAGCCGAAAGCTGAAGATAGGTCTTGCATTTAACTATCAGTTTATGCAAAATCAGGCCGAAAAGTTGTCAGAAATGAGTGTTGATGATATACTTGATTCAAAAGAAGAATTTGGCTATAATCTTCCATATTCTTCAACAACAGCACAAGGCGCAAGGACGGTAAATCAAGGCAAAGGAAAAATTGAAAATGTAATATCTGTTTTGGGAGAAACGAAGATTACTGAAAATATTCAAGATAGGAATTTCAAAATAAGTAATGTAAATGACCCTCAAAACAGTTTTACAGTAAAACCTGATTTTCACAAAGGCAAAAACGGATATTACGAGTACAGTTTATCTGTAACAGTTGATGACTTTTCAAAGCTTACACCAGAACAGAAAAATCTGTATAAAGCATTAGACAATTTGCCAATCTCAGCAACTGCCTACAAAACACTTAACAATATGCTTGATGCTATTAAAAATATCGACGATGCAAAACTTGGCAAGGTAAGCGACGGACTTTTCGCTGCAGGCGAAGTTCTGGATGTTGTTGATTTTCTGGCTGTGGTGGCATCAGACTATGGTGATGACGGGGAAATCAGCAAAGACAGCAGCAAAAAGATAACAGGCATGATAAGTAGCTGGCTTGGTGATATGGCAGGCGGTGTTGCGGGTGCAAAGGCAGGCGCGGCAATCGGCACAGCAGTTATGCCAGGTGTTGGCACAGTTGCAGGCGGCGCAATAGGTGCTGTTGTGGGAGCATACATTCTGTCAAGCGCAATGGGAGACATAGGCACATATCTGGGAGGACTTGACTATGGAGCAGAATATGACCTTGAACAGCACATTGTCAACGGACGATAAAATACTTTATGTGGAACGCGGTGGATGTTTTCCCTGGGGGGTATATTGTACACCATACTGTTGCTATTCCTTTGAAACAACTGACGAAAGCAAAAAATATAGAAAAGAACTGTTTACGATAACGTATGAGATTATAGAATATTTTGCCAAGGATAAAGTTGTTCTGATTGACTGTCAATACGATAAAAAAAAGGCAGCCAAAAGACGCTTAATAAAAGAATGGATACATCCTGAATATGTTGAAGACGGCAAAGTAAATGAATTTAAACAGTATCTTATAAATTCCAATCGAAAAGATTTGATATGGGATGACTATATGAGATATGTATCGGATGTTATAAATATATTGCTTATTCCTACAGAAGTGCGTGATTATAAGCGCGATATATATATTTTACAGGAATGTTTTGATTTGGAACTTGCTAAAAAGGCCGGAGAATGTAGTGTAGAAGATGAAAAAAAACAGATTGGAGTAAAGATATATCCACATTCTAAGATAGTTCATAAAGAAACAGACAGTCACACCATTGAAAGTTATGTTAACAGCAAAGATTATTTTATAATGATTGGTATTACAGAAAACTTATATGCTATATGCATTGAACCAAACCCTCACTATATAACATATAATCAGCTTTTGGAAACTATAAAGCCGATTATAGAAAAGCATGGTTGGAAGTTTGACAACACCGAAAACCCATTTATCGAAGGATTGCAATGCGATGTAAACTGCCTTGAATGCGATGAAACAGAGTGTGCATATTATCTAAAAGGCAAGAATCCACGTGTAGACCAGACATATTACAGGGTAGATATTGACTAAGCAAAAGCAGGCGGAATTTTCCGTCTGCTTTTTGTTACAGTATTATGGCTGCACCCAGCCGCAGAGAATGGGCGGGTATAACAGCACCACTTACAGCGGCATAAATACAGGTTATGGCAATACGGTTCTTTATTGAAAAAATGCTTTTTTCTGTTGTATAAACCAATCTGTTGCGGCAAATAATATAGTCACAGATTTATAGAACAGTAAAAGGAGAGTGACTGTATGGAAATAAGCCGCGGTGAAGTTTATTATGCCGATTTAAGCCCTGTTATAGGCTGCGAACAGGGCGGTACACGGCCTGTGGTTATTGTGCAGAACAATGTGGGCAACCGCCATTCCCCAACGGTGATTGCGGCGGCTATAACATCAAAGCAGGACAAGACAAGCCTGCCCACCCACATCAGTGTAAAGGCCGAAAGCTGTGGCCTTGCCAAGGACAGCGTGGTGCTTCTGGAGCAGATACGCACCATAGACAAGCAGCGCCTGCGTGAAAAAACAGGGAGACTGTCTGCCGAAGATATAAAAAAACTGAACAATGCTTTAAACATAAGCTTTGGACTTAACGAATAGCTTACTTAACATAATATTCAATCAAAAAAAGCCTTTTGCAGCAGCAGCGTGCAAAAGGCTTTTTAGTTGCGTAAAATATGTTGGTTTTATTGACAATGCAAAAGCAAAAAGAGTATATTTATTATAATGAATTGCGGCATATTGAATATAAATTTTGCCCTTTGGCATAAGTCTGATTTGGAAGGTGAATATATGCAAAATACAGTTTCGGCAAAGCTGATAGATTTTTTAAACACAAGCTACACAGCTTTTCACGCAATAGAAAATATTGAAAACCAGCTGCTTTCCAATGGTTTTACACAGCTTTGGGAAGGCGAAAAATGGAATATAGAAAAGGGCGGAAAATATTTTGTAACAAAGAATGATTCTTCCGTTATTGCATTTAAGGTGCCAAACAATGATTATGTTGGCTTTAACATTGTGGCAAGCCACAGCGACAGCCCATGCTTTAAGGTTAAAGAAAACGCCGAGCTGGAAAAGGCTGGCTACATCTGTCTTAATACCGAACGTTACGGCGGTATGATAATGTCCACATGGTTTGACCGTCCGCTCTCTGTTGCGGGCAGAGTTGTTGTAAAGGATGAAAAAGGCCTTACAGCAAAACTTGTAAATGTGGACAGAGACTGGCTGATTATACCAAATCTTGCAATACACATGGACCGCGCGGTAAACGACGGCAAAAAATATAACCCACAGACAGACCTGCTGCCGATTATGGGCGATGCAGGCTGCAAGGGCACCTTTGATGATGTTATCGCCAAAGCGGCAGACACAGAAAAAGAAAATATTGTGGCAAAGGATTTGTTCCTTTATGTGCGCCAGCAGGCATGTTTTGCAGGGCTTGATGGCGAATACATCTGCGGCCCTAAACTTGACGACCTGCAGTGTGCATTTACATCCCTTGAAGGTTTTGTTGCAAGCGGCGAAAGCGACAGCATTGCAGTGCTGGCTGTGTTTGATAACGAAGAGGTTGGCAGCGGCACAAAACAGGGGGCGGCTTCCACCTTTATGCAGGATACCCTTAAACGCATAAACAGTGCTTTGGGTTATGACGGCGAAAAATATATATGTGCGCTGACAAATTCCTTTATGATTTCGGCAGATAATGCCCATGCACTGCACCCAAACTATGCTCAGATTGCCGACCCAACCAACCGCCCTATGATAAACAGGGGTGTGGTGGTTAAACATTCTGCAAACCAGAAATATACAACCGATGCAGTTTCCAACGCACTGTTTAAAGAATTTGCAGAAAAGGCAGGTGCAAATTTGCAGCATTTTGCAAACCGCAGCGATATGATGGGCGGTTCTACCCTGGGCAATATCAGCAATACCCAGGTGGCGCTTAACACTGTTGATATCGGTCTGCCGCAGTTTGCAATGCACTCCTGCTTTGAAACCGCAGGAGTAAAGGATACCGAAGCCTTTGCGGCAATCTGCAAAGAATTTTATCAGAGCACCATAATAAAAATTGGAAATTATTATACAGTAAGATAGGAGATATATTATGAAAATTGGCGTAATCGGCACAGGTGTTATCGCTTCCGCAATGGTTACAGGTTTCTGCGACTGGGAATGTGAGCACGAATTTATCCTTTCACCGCGCAATGCAGAAAAATCTGCAGCTCTGGCAGCGAAATATCCAAACGTAAGCGTTGCAAAGGACAATCAGGACGTGCTGGACAACTGCGAAGCTGTTATACTTGCAGTTGTTCCGCAGAAAGCAGAAGAAATTTTAAGCCCGCTCAACTTCCGCAAAGAGCTTAAGGTTATCAGCCTTATCCCTGTATTGGGTCTTGAAAAAATCGGCGAAATTATTGGCGAAACAGCAATTCTTGTTGACGTTCTGCCATTGCCGTTTATCCGTCAGCGCATCGGCCCTGTTGTTATCAATCCTCCTTGCAAGGAAATTGAAGACCTTATCAGACCGCTTGGCACACTTATTGCGGTTGAAGATAAAACCGAAATGGCAGCAATGCGCACAATCACAGCACTTATGAGCCCATTTTACGAACTTTGCTATGCAGTAACCGAATGGGGCATGGACAACTCTCTGTCTGAACCTGCATCCAAAGCTTATACAACCAGCTTTTTTGGTGCACTTGCAACTATGGCAAGCCAGACAGAAGAAGGCAAACTGAAAGAACTTGCCGAAGAAATGACACCTGGCGGACTTAACTGGCAGGCAACAAATTATCTTAAAGACAACGATGCTTTCCGTCACTGGCAGATTGCTCTCGACGCAATTATGGAACGTGTTACAGGCGTTAAAAAACAGAAATAATCTTGCATTACATAAAAATCCCTTATCTTAACCGATAAGGGATTTTTGTTTGTATATAGTTATTTTGTTGTTTCTTCAAAGGTTTTGAACAATGCTTTTGCCATATCCTGCATCTTTTCTTCATTCACCTTTATAACCTGTCGGTCGTAGGTTACAAGACCGTTGGTTTCGTCCTCAACGTCGCTTACCTGGGTGTAAACCGTTGCACACATGCCGTTTTTAATGCAGTTTACAATATCGGTCATATACATATTTACAATGCCGTCGGTCAGGCTGTCACGGCTGTCAAAGTTTTTATAGCCATAGTTATCATCAAGATTAAAGCTGTGTCTGGTTTCTTTAAAGCTGTAGCCGCCAAATTCGCTTAACACCAGTGGTCTTTGGGCTTTTGCCTTTAGTTTTATTTTGCGGAAATAGATGTGATGGCTGTCCACATCGCTTTTCTTTTCAAAAAACCAGCCGCTTGTGGCATCCCATATACGTGTAGGTTCGTACTCTTTTAATTCGGTGTAAATTCTGTCTGCATCATACTGACCCCAGCCTTCGTTGAATATGGTGTAATAGCAAACGCAGGGGTGGTTATATAAAAGGTCGCAGGTAAGGCGGCATTCCCGCTCAAAAGCTTCTTTGCGCTTTGCATTTGCAGGGTGTGTAAAACCGCGCTTAAAGCCGATGGTCGGCAACACAGTGTCGATAATATAGTGATATGTGCCCGCGTTAAGCATATCCTGAAATACCACCATACCGTATTTATCGCAGTAATAATAGAACAAATCAGGTTCAATTTTAATGTGCTTGCGCAGCATATTGAAGCCCAGTTTTTTCATTGTTAAAATGTCATATACATATCCGTTTGGTGTTGCTGGGGTGTATATGCCGTCGCTGTAATAGCCCTGATCCAGAAGCCCGTGGAAAAAGTATGGCTTGCCGTTAAGACAGATATAGCTTTGACCATTAACCTTTTTTATGGTTATTGTGCGCAGGGCAAAATAGCTTTCGATTTTGTCATTTCCGCTTGTAAGGGTGAAACTGTAAAGATATGGGCTTTCGGGGCTCCACAGCTGTGGGTTTGGTATGTTTACTGTGGTTTTGCTGCCGTTAAAGCTGTGGGTGATTTTGCCTTGTGGGGTGGTTATAACCACAGTTTTTTCGTCACAGCCGCCGTCGGTTTCTATTGTTATGCTGTGCAAGGACGGTGTAAGGCGCATTTCTTTTATGTAATTTGGGGCAACAGTTTCCAGCCACACAGCCTGCCATATACCGCTTATTGGGGTGTACCACATACCACCGCGTTTTTTTGTCTGTTTGCCGTAGGCAAGGTCAATATCCAGTTTGTCGGTCACTTCAACACGCAGAGTGTTCTGCCCCATAACAGCATATTCTGTAATATCAAAGGTAAAAGGCAGATAGCCGCCAGTGTGTTCACCTGCAAAAATTTCGTTTACAAAAACCTTGCATTGCTGGTCAACTGCACCAAAGTGCAGCAGAATTTTTTTGTCCTTAAAGCTTTCAAGAGAAAAGATTTTGGTGTAAATATATGTCTCGTCTTCAGCCAATGGGCGCATTATGCCTGAAATACGGCTTTCGGGCGGATACGGTACAGCTATTTCGCCAAGGGATTGTTCGGTGCTGTTGGCAGTTTTTACACTGAGCTGCCATTGGCCGCACAGATTTTGCCAGCTGTCACGTTTAAGCTGTGGGCGCGGATGCTCACTTTGCCAGCTTAATGCAGTATCTGTTTCAAAAGGTGTTTCAAGCTGACACAGTCTTGGATTTTTGCTTTTTGCCATAAAGTGTACCTCGATGCTGAATATGTTTTTAATATTAAATATATTGTAGCATATTTTACATAATGTAACAACAAAGTAAAAAAGTCATTCTGAGAGTAAGCGAAGAATCTCTTTATTATATCAAACTGGGAGATTCTTCGGAGTAAAAACTCCTCAGAATGACATATTATTAATTACTTTAATTGATGGTTATTTTGCCCTTTATATAATTATTGCTTTTTTGACATAAACGCTTTTGCCACAGCCTCCACCACTGCATAGAATACCCCGGCCACAGGCCAGATAATCCATGTGCGGTGCCATTCAAAGCTTGTAAAGCTGATAAGCAGATAAACCGCCACTATACTGCACCAGTAAACTGTGCTTACAGTGTCAAGTCTGCGCTTTGCTCTCTTTTCGCTGTCTGAATATTCACCCTGCTGCAAAAGTTTTTCGTAGCAGCTGTGTATAACGCCGTTTTTTACAAAAAGGAAAACTCCCACAGCCACAAACAAAAGCAGAACAGCCAGCAAAGCGGTGTATACAAAATCGCTGAAATCAAAGCCAGCAGCTGCCAGTAGCGGCACAACGCCAACAATGCAAAGCACAACACCTGCTGCAATGCTGCGGATAAATGTTTTTTCAAAGGCAGCCTTTTTCTTTTCCACAATGCCTTTAACGCCGTATTCAAGGGCTATTGCCTGTTTTTCCAAAAACTCCCATTTGCCTGTCTGCATTCCGCATACAACCAGCACGCATACACCAAGTGCCACAATAAGCAGCAGTATGGCAACGCCTATACCTGCCAGAATATCTTCGTAAGGCGCATATTTTGCTGTTTCGCTTAATCCGCCAAGCAAAATAAGAGGGATAGGGCATACAATGCACAGTGCAACACCCAAACCGAAAAATGTGCTCAGCTTTTCACACAGGGACATATATGTATTGGCATCTTCAAGAGATACAAATATGTTTTCGTCATCATCAAAGCTGGCTGCAGCATCCACCGTTGCGTTTTTTGGCAGCTCGGTTATATCATCCTTTAACAGATAATCGGTGGAAACGCCAAAAATCTGGCTCATCTTTATAATTTTGTCAAGGTCAGGGATAGATAAACCGCTCTCCCATTTGCTTACTGCCTGACGGCTTACGTTAAGCTGTTCGGCAAACTGTTCCTGATTCCAGCCCTGCTGTTTCCTTAAAAATATAATTTTATCTGCAAGTATCATAGATACACATCCTTTCTTGTTTCTGCGTTAAGTTTGTGATTTTTTTCTGCTTACAGTATAGCTTTTTTTGCAGTTGCACACCACCAACAGAACCTTAAAATCTGTCAACCGACGGTTGCACAGCCGCTTTTTAAGATTATTATACACTTTTAACAATAAAAAACCAGCAAAAGTTCAGTGTGTATTCACATATTGTATACAATTTAATGCTAATATAAAATAAATAGGTAGCAACTAAACAAAATAACATAAGGAGGATACCTATGGAAAAGAAAAAGATACCTCATATAGAAAGCCGTTTAAGGCACAATATTCTGGAGATACCAAAATCTGCATACAAGGCATCGGGCATTCTCGTATATGGCAAGCGCATTAAAACTTTGGTTTTTACAACCGATGTAGCAATTATCCGCAACTGCGATGCTGACGCAGTGCTGGCGGTATATCCTTTTACTCCACAGCAGATTATTGCCGACAGCATTATCAAAGCGGCAGATATGCCTGTTTTCTGCGGTGTCGGCGGCGGCATAACCAACGGTATGCGCACAGTTAACCTTGCAAAAGATGCCGAACACAGCGGTGCAATGGGCGTGGTTATGAACGCACCTATCACCAACGAAAATATCCGTTTGGTTTACAACGAAATTGATGCACCTATTGTGGTTACTGTAACAAGTGAAAATACCGACATTCAGGCACGTCTTGACGCAGGGGTTTCCATACTTAACGTTGCCTGCGGCAAGGATACGGCAAGAGTGGTAAGAAAAATAAGAGAGCAGTTCCCTGATGTGCCTATTATGGCAAGCGGCGGTAACACCGACGAATTTATTGCCGAAACTATCGAGGCAGGGGCAAACGCAATTACATACACACCGCCGTCAACATACGACCTGTTTAAAAAGATAATGGTAAAATACCGTGACAATTAAATAAAATTATGCCATACATTTAGAGCGGCATTCTGATAAGAAAATATAAATGTCATACCATTGTTATATGGTATGACATTTATTTTGCTTTAAAAGCTGAAAAATGCAGTGTTTGCTGTTATTTGATTGAAAAAAGCTGTCATATATTATATAATAAAATTTAATATGCAGACATATTGCAATATAATATCAAGGAGAATAAAATGACAGCTAAAATCAAAAAAATCACAATGACAGCGGTTGTTTTTGCAATAATGCTGGTTTGCGTTGTGTGCAGAGATATGCCTGTACAGGCAGCAAGTGTTCCGCTGGAACATTTCAGTGCAAAATACACATTGGACAATGGTTTTACCTATACAGTAAACTGGTGGAACAACGCAGATGAACAGTACAAAACATTTGGCATTACGTTGCCGCACCAGATGGAGGGCAAAGAGGTTGAAATAGATTTTGACAGCTGGGGCGATGCGGCACTTGACGGTCAGAAACTTACACATAACCAGAAGATTGTGCTTGCTGCGGGTGAACACACACTTACTTTTGGCGGTTTTGAATATAACCTTGCGGTGTTTTATACAAGCGAAATACCAACGGTTTACATAACAACCGAAAGCGGCGATATGCAGGCGGTGTATGACGACAAAGGCCACAAGGAGCCTGGTTATATCACCATTGTAAACGGAAATGATTTTGAATATGACGGCGAACTGGACCAGATAAAAGGCCGCGGCAACTCCACATGGCTTCTGCCTAAAAAGCCTTTCAATATCAAGCTGGCTGACAAGACTGACCTTTTTGGCATGGGCAAAAGCAAAAGCTTCAGCCTGCTTGCCGATTACCAGGACCCTACACTTATCAAAAACAAGCTGGCTATCGACTTTGCCGATGCAATGGGCATAAATTTTGCTTCAAAATCACAGTCTGTTGACCTGTTTATAGATGGCGACTATATAGGCAAATACACCCTTATTGAAAGGGTTGAGGTTGACGACAACCGTGTTGAAATTGCAAACCTTGAAGACCTTAACGAAGAAGCAAACCCTGATATTGACATTGAGGAATGTGCGGTTGCAGGAGATACAAGCAAGGAAAGCGGTTTTAACCCAGGCGGTTACCGCTATGTTGAAATTCCAAACAATCCGCAGGATATTACTGGCGGATATCTGCTGGAATTTGAACTTGGCGACAGATATAAAAACGAAGTAAGCGGCTTTGTTACAGAATACGGTCAGCCTGTTGTTATAAAAAGCCCTGAGTTTGCTTCAAAAGAACAGGTGGAATATATCCGCGGTTACTATCAGGAATTTGAAGATGCAATTTTAAGCGATGATGGTTACAACAGTCTTGGTGTGCATTACAGCGAATATATTGACCTGCAGTCCTTTGCGAAGATGTATGTTTTTAACGAATATGTAAAAAACCTTGACTGCGGTATTTCGTCTTTCTATATGTACAAAGACGCAGGCGGCAAACTTGTAGCTGGTCCTGTGTGGGACTATGATGCATCACTTGGCACAAAACAGATGCGTTTTGACCATGATATGGCAGATGCAAAAGCACTTTGGGCAACAGACAACCGCCTTGTAGATGAAGAACTTAAGGATAAAAAGACACTTTATTCCATTATGTGCCGTCACGCAGACTTCCGCGCCGAAGCAAATGTACAGTGGGAAGAAGTTTTTGCACCTTATATGGAAACACTGTTTGCAAATGCAGACAGCCTTGCTGAAGAAATTAAAAATTCTGCAGTTGCCGACAAATACAAATGGGCTGAAAATCAATCACAGCTTTCAGCACAGCAGGTGGCAGATGATTACACAGCAAATGTTGCGGAACTTAAAACATTCATGACCGACAGATACGGATTCCTTGACGGATTTTTTACATCGGAAGCCAGATATATACAGTACTGTGCAAACGGCGGTGACGGTATTATGACCGAGCCTTATGCCTATTTTAAAGGTGAGAAAGCAACAGCAAAGGACAATGCTTTTGTAAATGGCGAAAAAACATTTCACGGCTGGTGCACAAAACCTGACGGACGCGGCAAAATATATAACAGCGGTGAAGAAATAACCGTAAAAAACAACAACATCACTTTATATGCCTTGTGGGAAAAACCTGGTGCTATGGACAGAATAGCGGGATTTTTCAGCACAATATTTGAATAAGAAATAAAAACTGTGGAGCAGTATTGGCTGTTCCACAGTTTTCGTTTGTTTTATTTATCCTTTCCGGAACGGACATCTGTCCGCTATGCACTGGCTGTTTATACCGCTGAAACTGCAGGCAAAATTGCCTTTATCAAGCTGTATGTCAAAGTTTGTGCTTATGTATTCAACTGCGGTTAAAAGGGCAATTACGCCGTCTCTCTTGCAGCATCGCGGCCCTTTTGTTGCACCAATGTTTTTAAGTATATCACCGCACAGAACCATGTGCTTTCCCCAGCTGCCATCGCTGGAAAGAGGGCCTGTGCCGTCTATAACTGCAAGGGCTGCACCAATGCTGGTTGCGGCGCCGCACACACCCCACAAACCGCATATTGCACCTGGCATACGTTCGGCTTCTTTAACAAGAATTAGCAGACTCTGCTTAAGGTCAATTTTTCCTCCTGTGTTATAAAAAGCTGTAAGCAGGCAGGCGCCGTCGATAATATGATGTTCGGGGCCGTGCATGCGCACAAAATCCTTTGCGGTTATTTCACCAAAAAGTTTTATCGGGTTTGTGCTTTTGCTGTTAAGGCAGAAAAGCACAATCTTTTCTGCACGTTGTTTAAATGTATATTCCATA
>SVMV01000043.1 GCA_015067245.1 Oscillospiraceae bacterium
GGCAGCCAGCCGTGCAGCGGAAAGATTGCCGCTTTTACACCAAAGCCGATAAACATAAGCAGGTAGGCAACCATAAGAACAGGTTCGGCTTCTGTTACAATACCTCCATAGCTGAATTCTATGCTGCCGTTATAAAACAGCATAAGCATCATGCCGATAAAAGAAAGGCTTGCGCCGCCAACGGAATATACAAGATATTTTTTACCTGCATACTCTGCCCTTTTATCCATTGAATGTGTAACAAGCGGAAGGGTGATAAATGTAAGCGCTTCATAGCAAAGGTACATTGTAAGCATATTTGCGCTGAACGCAAGACCTACTGTAACACCAAATGTCATAAGGTAAAAAGCAAAAAACTTCTGCATTTTCCCTTCGTGCTTCATATATTCAGAAGCATAAACAGTTGCAAGCGGCCACAAAAAGCTTACCATTGCTGCAAAAACGCAGCCGAGACCGTCAATTTTAAATTTAATGCTTAAAACGCTGTTAAAATCTATTACGTTTACAGAAGCTCCGCCCATCATAAACAGCATTACAAAAACAATAACACTGTTTAATGCTGTGCAGATAATGGAATATTTTGTACGTTTTTCGTCATTTTCAAATTTCATGTGCAAAGATGCATAGCCCAATGCCAAAGGAAGCAGAACAGGCAATAAAACAATATAATTATTCATTTGTCCGCATCCTCCTTACATTCCTAAATGAGCTACAATCTCTGTAACTATATTGGATATAAATGTCGGGCAGATACCAAATCCAAGTACCATTGCTATTAAAATACCAACTGGAACAAGCATTGTTGCTTCGCCTTCACATTTTTCGCACACAAGCTGATCTCTGTTTGCAAACAAAGCCTTTGCACTGATTGAAAGCAGATAGCCACCTGTAAGCAGTGCCGAAACCATAATAACAACAAACCCGATAAACTCTATCACGCCAAAGTTACCGCTGAGGGCACTTTGTGCAAGATAATATTTGCTCTCGTAACCGCCTGTAAGCGGAACACCAACCAAAGACATTGCCGCAATTGTAAAGAAAGCAAATGTAAACGGCATTACATTGCCAAGACCTGTAAGCTGGTCAACATATTTTCTTTCGGTTTTATTGATAATTATACCTGCACAAAGGAACAGTGCAGATTTTGCAAACGCATGGAATACAATCTGTAAAAATGCACCCTTGATACCTGCTGTGCTGAGCATCATAACACCAAACATGGCATAGGAAATCTGGCTTACACTGGAGTATGCCAAACGGCGTTTGAGCAGTTTTTCCTTGTAGGCCATCATAGAGCCCATAAAAATTGTTGTTATGGACAGAACAAGGAACACAAACTGCACCCAGCTACCGCGCAGCACATCTGCACCAACAACAAAGAAGACAATGCGTATAATTGCAACAATACCTGTTTTTGCTATAAGGCCACTGAGAACAGCAGAAGCTGGTGACGGTGCTTCAGGGTGAGCAACAGGAAGCCATGAATGCATTGGGAACATACCTGCTTTACAGCTGAAGCCCAGAATGGCAATAAATGTAACCACCATAACCATTGGCATTCTGCCCCCAAGTTCTCTTACAAGAGAACCTCCTGCCACAAACTCTTTAACTGCTATAAGGTCACTGCCATAAAATGCCATAATTGCAATAAGTCCGCAGAGTGCACCGAAAATTGAATAGTAGATATATTTTTTTGCAGCGGAAATACTTTCAGGCGTATGGGAGTGAAGAACAAGCACAAAACTTGTCAGGCTCATAAGTTCAAAGAAAGTATAAAATGTAAACGGATTGCTTGCATAGGAAACACCCGAAATTGCACCAAGAGCAATAAGATAATAACTCATAAACCGCTGATGATTGCCCTCGTGTTTAAGATATTCCCTGCTGTATATGCCAACCAAGAACCAGATAATTGCAAATATTGTGGAAAAGAAAATTGCTACCCAGTCTGCTGTAAAGCTGATGGACAGACCCATAGGCAACTTTATCAGCGTACAGCCCTGATTGTGGCTGGAAAGATTAAAAGCAATTGTGATAATTAAATTGAGTCCCAGAACAATATCAGAATAGTTATGCACCTGCACCCTGTCGGTAACGTTGGAAAGGCGCAGTATTGCACCAGCGATAACAGGCAGCATAACTGTAAAAACTATTAAACAATTCATATGTCTGTCATCTCCTTATAACAAATTCATACCTGTTGAGATAATATCCATAATTGGCTGGTAGAACAGACCAAGCATAACATTTGCAATAATAAACACAATCATTGCTATGTTATATGTTGCAGAATTTCTGCGTCTTTCCACCGTTTCGCCTTCGGTTTTAGAGAAAATTATTGCAATAACACGTATGTAATAAAGCGCATTGAGAACTGTACTTACTGCAAGTGCTGCAAGTGCAATCCACATTTTGAGGCCCATATTCATTGCCGCCATAGAAAGATAATATTTTGCCGCAAAACCTGCAAAGAACGGAATACCTATCATTGAAAGGCTGCCGATTAAAAAACCAACTGCTGCAATAGGATTGCGGTATGCCGCACCTTTGAGGCTGGCAAAATCTTTTTTATGTCCGCTTGCAGATGCAAGGCCGCCCGCCGCACTGAACAACATAGGTTTTGTGATTGCGTGAACAATAATATGGAAGCATGCTGCAACAAGACCTGCTATATTGCCAAGGCCGATACCCATATAGATATAACCCATCTGTGCAACAGAAGAGTAAGCAATCATACGTTTGATATGTCTTTCTTTTATCGCGTCGATAGAGCCTATTACCATTGCCAGCACAGCCATTACAAACAAAACATTAACTGCTTTAAGCTGAAGGACTATGTCTATACCGAATACTCTTACAATAATTTTTATAAGCAGAATGATGTAGCCTTTGAGAACAAGACCAGACAGAATTGCGCTGGAGGCTGTTGTTGCACTGCCGTGCGCATGGCTAAGCCATGTGTGGAACGGAAACAGCGCACTTTTAATAGCCATGCCAACACAGATAAGGCCAAGGATAACCGTAAGAGGAACATTGTACTGCCCTGCAGCAAAGATGCTTACAATTGCCTCGTGAGCAGGAACCATAAGCAGCTGGCCTGTAATGTCATAGATAAGCACGATTGAAAGCAGGAACAGACCTGACCCCAGCAAGCTCATAACAAGATATCTTAAAGTTGCAGAAAGTGTTTTTCCGCTTTCTTTTGCCATAACGATTGCACAGGCAGAAATTGTATTGATTTCCACAAAAACGTATGCTGTAAACAGGTCGTTTGTGTAGATAAGAGCAAAGAGGGATGACAAAAGAAGATTTATCATGATGTAAAAGAAGTGAATATTTCGGCTTTTTACATCGTGAAAAATTTCTTTTTTACCTGAAATAAGTGAGCAAAGTGTTACAAACGAGAACACTGTACCCATAAGTACTTCCAATGGACCAAAACGTATTTCATTACCCCAAGGGGCAGGATAGTGACCCATCATAAATGTAAAGCTTTGCGGATTTTCAGCAAGATACAGCAGCAAAGCTCCGTTAAGAACAAGTGTTACGGAAACAACAAGTGTATTAATTCTGAAAGCCCATTTGGCATTTACCATAGAGGTAAGAATGCCGCCAAACATGGTTATCAGTATACAGAAGAAAGGAAAGTTTGCTATAAACGGCATATTAGTCCTCCTCCTGTCCTGCTCTTAACATAATTTCGTCTATGTTGAGAGTTTTGTATTTTTTATAAAGCTTCTGCACAAGTGACAGAGAAATGGCTGTTACACTTACAGAAACAACAATACCTGTAAGCACAAGGCTGCTTGGAATTGGGTTTATGTATGTTTCCATCGCCATATCACCATTTACGATAATAGGTGCAAGTCTGCCTTCGATATAACCTTTTGCCGCAAGGAAAAGATAGATGGCTGTATCCATTATGTTAAGGCCTATAATTTTTTTGATAAGGTTTGGATGCAGCATCAAGGTTGTAAAACCGATGCCAAACAAAATCATAGCAGCAGCTTCGTAATAGTTCACAAATAAATTAGGACCCATTATATTTCCTCCTTTGTGAAGAGCGCATAGAAGCTGTACATTGTCATTGTTACAACAAAACCAACAGCTATATTAAGCGGCAGAATAAGGCCTGCGGATATAATTCTGCCAGGTGTACCAGGTGAAATTATAGAATGAATGTGGTTTGCACCTGTGAAGAAAGAATAGCCTTTTGCAAACGCATAGAATGTGAGGGATACAAATGTAACAACCTTTACCACCTTTTCTGTGATAATCGTTCTCACCTTTCTGTAACCAAAAGCAGATGAGAACAGAATAAGGCTTGCGCCCATAATTGCACCGCCCGAAAAGCCGCCCCCTGGTGACAGATGGCCGTTAAGTACAACGTAAATGCCAAGCATAAGATTGAACGGCACAAGTACCATTGCAAGTGATTTTACAACAGGGTCACGCTTTGGATTGTATTTTTCAAGCATCTCTTCCCTTTTGCCTTTTTTGCTTTTTTTAAGCAGCATCATAACGCTGCACGCAGCAACAAAAAGCACACAGCTTTCGCCAAATGTGTCAAAAGCACGGTAGTCAAGAATAACACCTGCAACAATGTTTACAGCACCTGTTTCTTCCATGGCGTGTTCTATATATCTTTCGGTAACTTCGTTATTTGCAGGATTTTCTGCCTGACCGTATGGCGGCAGATAAGAAACGGTAAACAGCAGTGTGCCGATAATACATGTTGCAACAACAACACTGGCAGCTATGTAAAAACCTCTGAATACCTTATAAGCGTTTTTATCGTGCCATTTTACATATCTTTCGGCAACTGTAGTTTCGTGATGGGTTGTCTGGCGGCGCTGCTGAACCTTTTTTTCTTTTGGTTCAAAGGAAACATCACCATCCAGAAAACGCTTGAGGGCAAGGATAATTCTGTTATTCTTCATCAGTTTCATCCTCCTCTTTAAGCTGTTTAACATTTTTAAGTGTGATGTAGAAAAGCACACCTGTAACACCTGCACCAACCGCTGCTTCGGTTATGGCAAGGTCAGGAGAGCGCAGAAGAAGCCATATTACACACATTATGGCACTGTAAGATTCAAATATAATAACTGTTGAAAGCAGGTTTTTTGAAAAACATGTTGCCAGTGCACAAACGATGAGAAACACAAGCAAAACTATCTCAAATACTATCATGTCTTACCACCTCGCATTCATCCAGAATGTTTTCGTTGGCAATAGCTTCTGTGCGTGCAATAAAATGGGACGAAACAGGGCTTGCCACCCAGAAAAACAGTATCATTATAAATAATTTTACGCTTATCATATTAAAACCGGTTTTGATAATAAGGCCGATAAGCACAAGAATTGCACCCATTGTATCTGCTGTTGCACCCACCTGCATACGGTTGAGAACATAGCTGAAACGGTAGTTACCGATAAGGGCGGTAACAATAACAATTACTCCAGCAAGTATAAATAATGCGGAAAGTATAAGTTTTATCATTTTACTTTACCTCCCCTTTTATTTCATTTGCTTTATCTTTTATGTTTTTAAGGTCATTTGCTTTTTCTTTATGATGACTTCTGAGATACTGTTTGCAAAGAATGATAACAGAAACAAAGCCAAGTACCGCATAGATAAGTGCAATATCAACTATGTAGTTTTCGCCCTGCATAACAGCGATAAAGCCGATAAACAGCATTACAACTGTACTTATGCTGTTTACTGCAAGAAGTCTGTCAGAAAAATGAGGGCCTAAGATTGTTCTTACAAAATAACCAAAAATAACCAGTGCAAGTATAACCAGCATAACTGTTGTAAAAATATTATATATATTTTCAGCCATTGCAGTTGCCCTCCATCTTCTTAAGTAATCTGATAAATACGGAATCCTCTATGCCTTCTGCAAGAGTATAGTCCAAAGCATGTACACAGAAATGGTTATCGTCCACATCTACTGTAATTGTGCCAGGTGTAAGTGTGATTGAGTTTGCAAGAACAAAGCGAAGAAACTCACTTTTTATATCCACATCAAAAAACACCAACTGTGGCTGAACATCAATTTTTGCACGGTAAACAGTTCTGTATACTGTAGCAGCAGATTTGAGCATTTCTACAACAAGAACTACAAAGTAAACTATAATCCAGCCTATATTTTTGGCTACACACAATTCATATCTTGGTGAATAATCAAGATACTTGCACATAAACCAGAATATTGCAGCTGAAAGTACAATGCCAAATATAAGTATTTCAGCTGTAATTTTACCATTTAAAATAATCCAGAATAACAATAATAAAACGTACATTGTTTTCCCCTTAATAATATATTCAATCCTTTTAATAAAGGTTTTATACAACTTAATTTATGTCGATTAAACGTCACAAATCCGTGCTGACAGAAAAAGTCAGCACGGATTGTTGATTTTTGAATTTTGAAAGATTACTCTCTTTCAATTTTTATACCTGTTATCTTTTTATCTTTTTCTTCAGTTTTATTTTTATGCTGAGCTTTGTGCTCTTTCATATCCTTGTTGATAAAGAAGAACAGGATTTCTCGCAAAACTATAATGGCACCAAGCATTATAATTTCTTCTTTTGTTCTAACGATAACTGTTCTGAGAATTTCTGCCGCCATTTTAAATTCAAGCCCTGTAACCATCGCTGTGCCAAGGTCATGACGAAGAGCAGAAGTGTTGCCGTCTTTGAAAAACGCATAAAGATAAGCTTTAAACGCTTTGAATGCACCGGTAACAATGATAAATATACCGATAATTTCTATAAGGTGAATGAGAATAGGCAGATATTCATGAAGTATATGTTCTAAAATTTCAGCCAACTTTATTACCCCTTTATTTAAATCTTATTATTTATTAGGCACTGTTTCCCAGTCTTTGAGGAATTTTGCAATACCAGCATCTGTAAGTGGATGTTTTGTCATCTGTTCGATAACTTTGTATGGAACAGTTGCAATATGTGCGCCTGCAAGAGCAGAAGATGTAACGTGGATTGGATTTCTGATGGAAGCAGAGATGATTTCTGTTTCGATACCGTGTGCTGCAAAAATTTCTGCAACTTCGCTGATAAGGTTGATACCTTCCTGACCGATGTCGTCAAGACGGCCTACAAATGGGCTAACATATGTTGCGCCAGCTCTTGCTGCAAGCAAAGCCTGTGCTGCGGAGAAGATAAGTGTTACGTTTGTTTTGATGCCTTTTGCAGAAAGGATTTTTACTGCTTTAAGACCTTCGATACACATTGGAAGTTTAATTACGATGTTTGGATGAATTTTAACGAGTTCAAGTGCTTCTTCAACCATTTTTTCGCTTTCAAGAGAAATAACTTCTGCAGAAATAGGGCCATCAACGATAGATGTGATTTCTTTAACTACTTCTTCAAAAATTCTGCCTTCTTTAGCGATAAGGGATGGGTTTGTTGTAACGCCGCAGATAACGCCAAGGTCATTGGCCTTTTTAATTTCTTCAACGTTAGCTGTATCGATAAAAAGTTTCATAAATAGCCTCCTAAAAATTGATAGTATATCCTATTATATACTAAATATTCTCAGATAATGATATCATATTAATTTCAGTTTTACAATACTTCTTTACAACTATTTAAAAAAATAGTAAAATAATTTAGACTTAATTTTATAGCGGAGGTGGCAGACTGTGAACAATAATTACGCATTTTCTGCAGGTGTTCGTTTTGGTGGGCTTACTGACAGAACCGAGATTAAAATTCTTATATGCTATCTGCTCAGCGGCACAAAACAGCCTTTGACAGAACAGCAGCTTATTGACACCATTGTAGGTCAGGAACTTGTAAATTATTTCGAACTGCAGGATGCTTTGTCCCACCTTATTGACCAGCAGCTTATATGCGAGGAAAACGGTTTATACCGCATAACAGAAGATGGTCGCAATATATCTGCTCAGCTTGAAAAGGTACTGCCTTTTTCGGTGCGTGAAAGAGCACACAAGGCACTTATTGAGCTTTTGCAGTATGAAGCTTTAAAGCGTCAGAACAAAACAAAAATAACCCCCCTTGAAAATGGCGGTTTCAACCTTAACTGCACCATTTCTGACGGCAGTTTTGTGCTTTTTTCCTTCGACCTGTATATGCCAGATGAAAAAACAGCACATACAGCACAGGAAAGCTTTATAAAATATGGTCAGGATATCTTCAAGTGTGTGCTGGGCATTACCACTGAAAACCCCAAAATTTACAAAGAAATTTTAGAAAATCTCAATAAATAATCACACAAAAACTCCGTATGATTTTTCTCATACGGAGTTTTTGTTATGTACTGTATTAAGTTTATTCTTCAACGATTTCTGCATCAACTGCATTCTTTTTAACAGATTCTATGCCATTAAGACAGCTTGCTTTTGCCTTGTAGCCTTCGCTTACTGCAATAATCTGGCCGTTTGTTGCTTTAAGACGGAAACGGTATTCGCCGCCTTTATCTTCGTACACTTCAAATTTTGGATGTTTTTCTGTTGCAAAGCCTTCAACTGTCTGGTCTTCAACTGCTGCTACAGGTGCATTTTTTGCAACGCTTTCAACCCCGTTTTTGCATGCTGCTTCAGATGCATAAACTTCGCTTGTTGCAATAATTTCGCCGTTGCCTGCTTTTAAATCGAATTTAATACCTGTATTAGTTTTTTTGATAACAAATTTGCCCATATTATGTCCTCCTTAAGTTTTATTTTACGAACATAGTTTCTACTTATACTATATAATATTGCACAAAAAAATTCAAGTAAAAAGGGGGCAAAATGTGTAAATCTTACAGCAAAAAATGCAGAAGATATTCTTCTGCATTTTTGTATGGCATATTGTCAGTCATCCTGCTGGTTTTCAAACTGGCTCTGATAAAGTTTTGCATAAAAACCACCTTTTGCAAGCAGTTCTTCGTGTCTGCCTGTTTCAACAATTCTGCCTGCGTCCATAACCAGAATTTTATCTGCATCACGGATTGTGGACAGACGGTGTGCAATAACAAAACTTGTGCGGTTTTCCATAAGATTTTCCATCGCTTTTTGTATCTGCACCTCTGTTCTTGTATCAACAGAAGACGTTGCTTCATCCAAAATGAGAATTTTTGGATTCTGCAGAAACGCTCTTGCTATTGTAAGCAACTGTTTCTGACCCTGAGACACATTTGAAGTTTCTTCGTTAAGTTCAAAATCATAGCCTTTTGGCAGAACTTTTACAAAGTGGTGCACCTGACTCATCTTTGCAGCATGGATAATATCATCCATTGTTGCATCTTCTTCGGAATAGGCGATATTTTCTTTTATTGTGCCTTTAAACAGCCATGTATCCTGCAGAACCATGCCGAACATCTCACGCAGGTCGTTTCGTTTGAAATCTTTGATGTTTACACCGTCTATAAGAATTTCACCGCTGTCAATTTCGTAATATCTCATAAGCAGCTTTACAACAGTTGTTTTGCCAGAACCCGTAGGGCCAACAAGTGCAATTTTTTCACCACTGCTCACCTTTAATGTAAAGTTGTCTATAACCTTCTGACCAGGTTCGTATCCAAAGCACACATTTTTAAATTCAACCGTACCTGTGATATTTTCGGTGGAAGCTGCATCTTCTTTGTCCTTTTCTTCTTCCTCTTCTTCCAGAAATTCAAACACACGTTCAGAACAGGCCACTGCACTTTGCAGCATTGTTGAAATATTTGCAACCTGCTGGATTGGCTGTGTAAAGTTTTTTACATACTGAATAAAAGAAAGAATATCACCAACAGACATTCTGCCTGCATTGGTAAGCACCGCACCTACAATACAAACCACAATGTAACCGATATTGGAAACAAAGTTTGTAAGCGGCATCATCATATGAGAAGCAAGGCTGCTTTTCCATGCATTTTCACGCAGTTCGTTGTTGTAAATATCAAACTGCTGCATTGAATCATCTTCCAGATTGAAAGTTTTTACAACTGTGTGAGAAGAAAGCATCTCCTCTATATGTCCATTTACATGTCCAAGACTTTTCTGCTGTCTTTTGTAAAGCGGCTGGCTGAAACGAACAATTGTGCTGATAACAAAAATTGACGCAGGAATCATAAGTGCAGACACCAATGTCATTACCCACGAAATAGAAAACATCATTGCCACAGAGCCAATAACAAGTGTAAGCGCTGACAGAAGTCTTGTTATGGATTCGCTGATAGAAGAACTGATGCTGTCAATATCGTTTGTTATGCGTGACAGCACATCACCTGTGGAAACACGGTCAAAATAGTTAAGCGGAAGACGGTTTATCTTTTCGTTAACATCCTTGCGCAATGTATATGTGATGCTGTTGGATATTTTTGCCATTATAAAACCGTGCACCAGTGAAAAAAGATAGGACACAAGATACAGCCCAATCATAAGTGCAATTATTTTAAACAAGGCATCATAATCTATAACTATTTTTCCTGTTACAAATGCGTTTTCCACCGCTGCATACAAAACATCGGTGGCTTTGCCCATAAGTTTAGGGCCGATAATGCCAAAAATGCTGGAGAGTGTGGATATAATCATAACCACAAGCATAAGATATTTGTATTTGCCAAGATATTTAAGCAGTTTTGAAAGTGTGCCCATCATATCCTTTGGCTTTTCGCCGCCGCGGAGTACTGCAGGGCCACCGCCGCCAGGACCGCCTTTGCCATGAGGAGGTGCGACAAATTTTTTGTTTGTATTTGCCATATTACATTTCCTCCTTTGAAAGCTGGCTGTACGCAATTTCCTGATATTCGGTACAGTTTTCAATAAGCTGGCTGTGGGTACCTTTGCCCACAATTCTGCCTTCGTCCATAACGATAATCTGGTCTGCATCCATAATGCTTGCCACACGCTGACCAACGATAATTATATTTGCTTCGGTAAGATTTTCGCTTAAAGCCTTGCGCAGATTTGCATCGGTTTTAAAGTCAAGTGCGGAAAAGCTGTCGTCAAAAATATAAATCGGAGCATTTTTAACAAGTGCTCTTGCAATTGCCATGCGCTGCCGCTGACCGCCCGAAAGGTTTGTGCCGCCCTGGCTTACAGGGTCGGCAAACTGTTGTTCCTTTTCCATAATAAAGTCGTAAGCCTGGGCAATTTTTGCAGCCTTTTCAACATCCTGCTGTGTTGCACTTTCGCTGCCCACATACAAATTGGACTGGATTGTACCTGTAAACAGCTGGCTTTTCTGAGGAACATAGCCAATCAAGTCTCTTAAATCTTTAAGAGCAAAGTCTTTTACGTTTATTCCATTGATTTTAACTGCACCGTCAGTTGCTTCATAAAGGCGCGGAATAAGCTGTATAAGGCTGGATTTACCGCAGCCTGTGGAGCCGATAATAGCAGTAACTTCACCAGGATTGGATTTAAATGAAATATTTTCCAGTGCGTATTCTTCGCCGTCAGGATATTTAAAGCTTACGTTGTCAAATTCTACTGTACATCTGTCAAATTCTGCAGGTACAGGATTTTCTGTTTCAACAATTGCATTTTCCTTTTTGAGCACTTCTGCAATACGTTTTATGGAAACACTTGCCCTTGGCAGCATAATAAACATCATGCTTATCATCATAAATGATGCAAGTATTGTTGCTGAATACTGGATAAAGGCCATCATGTCACCGACCTGCATTGTGCTTTGGGCAATTTGCTGTGCGCCCACAATAATAATTATAACGGGCACAATGTTCTGCAGCAGTGTAAGTGTAGGCATCATAACCGACATAACACGGTTGATAAACAGGTTGGTCTTTGCATATTCTCTGTTTACACTGTCAAATTTTTCCTGTTCGTACTCCTGCTTTGAAAAAGCACGCACAACCAGAATACCTGTAAGGCTTTCTCTGGCTGTCATATTGATTTTATCCACAATTGTCTGCAGGATTTTAAATTTTGATGACAGCAGTATAAACATAGCTATCATAAGCACCGCCGCAATAACAACAGTCAATACATTTATCCAGGTCATAGACGGTGCTTTTTCTATTGCCATAAATACAGCACCTATACCCATAATTGGAGAGTAGAATATCATACGCAGCCCCATTGTAAAAAGCATCTGCACCTGCTGTACATCGTTGGTTGTTCTTGTTATAAGTGATGCTGTAGAAAACTCGCTGTATTCCTGACTGGAAAAACTCTCGATTTTTGCAAAAACCGCACGGCGCAAATCCTTTGCCATGCCTGTACCGCTGATAGCATTGACCAAATGAATTGCAAGGTCAACTGCAACTGTTGCCAAAGCAAGCAGCAGCATTTTGCCTCCCATGGAAACAATATACTGCATCTGCTGATCTTTAAGCAGTTCTTTTGCCGCACTGTCGGCAGTATTTGCTATCTCCATTGCATAATCCTGAATACCCACATTAACAATATCGCTCATCAGATTTGGCATCATAAGATTGCACAGCGCCTGCAGGGCAAGAAAAACAATTGACAGCAATACCAGCGGGAAATATTTTTTAATATGTCTGTAGATATATTTCAATCAATCACTCCCCTTTTTAAATTTATTATTATCATTGTTTAAATTGTATACAATAATTATAAAATTACTGTATTTTACTGTCAACCAATATCACAAATCTTTCATTTCAGGCAGCATATCCCATGTGCGCTTTGGCATAAAATTCATACGGCAGCGCGGATTGTAGCGCTCTTTTATTGCAATTGTATCATAGAACAGCTTCCAAAGTTTCTGCATATCCTTTTCGTCCTCTTCCACTGGCGGCAGTTCTATATTATCTGCCTGCACCACCACAGCCTGTTTTTGATTGTACATAAATGCCTGTTTGTTTGCAGCATCGTATATCATAAAATTCTGGTTTGCAAAACGCTGGGTAAAATGATGTGCTATAAGCGGAACAATTCTATTCTTGGGTTTTATAACCGAAATATACCCATCACCTGCTTTGTAAAAGCGCGCTATACCAAGATAAAGATGCTTTTCTCTTTGCAGATGCCGATGCGCCTTTCGCAGCCAGTCCACATCTTTGTCCTCCACCATATAATATATACCACTGCCTTTTTTAAAGCCTTTTATCACATACCACAGCATGTGATATTCCTTTTCTCTGCCATAGCACAGAATACACTCCTGCAGAAAACGGACGGTGTATTTTGAGATTTTTTCGTCTATGGCCGTTCTTACCTTGTTTGCTTTAAAGCTGTCGGTTGTTATAGTGACAAACTGAAAAAAACTGCTTTCGATATCCTCTTCACAGATAATTTCAACAGGATTAAATGATGAGTAATAATATTCGTACACACAGCAGAGAAAACCGTCAAAGCTGCCGTCATAAACAAAAATTACATCTGTCCGCTGACGCATTTAAACACATCCTCTCTTGTAACCATATCCGTATCAAAAAGACTGGTCTGTTCCACATTGGTTAGAACAGGCTGCCTTTCGCTTGCAATAAGATATCTTTCGGCATGATCACGGTCTATCTTTACATAAGGTGCCGCCTTTCCCTTGCAGGTGATAAAAAACTGTGCGCGTTTAAGCACCACACCAATCTTTTTAAGACCGTCAAAGTCCAGATATGCCACACGGCGTGCCGCAACAATGCGCTTTGCACTGGTGACGCCTATGCCCGGAACACGCAAAAGCAGTTCATAAGGTGCTTTGTTTACTTCTACAGGAAACAGATGCATATTGTTAAGCGCCCAGTTGCATTTAGGGTCTAAAAATTCATTAAACATTGTGTGTTCTTCGTCCAGCAGCTCTTCGGCACGGAATTTGTAATAACGCAGCAGCCAGTCGGCCTGATACAGGCGGTGTTCACGCAGCAAAGGCGGTTTGGTGTTTATGGCAGGCAGCAGTCTGTCTTCGTTTACAGGTATGTATGCCGAAAAAAACACCCTTTTTAAATTGTATTTATCGTACAATCCCTGTGTCAGCCGCAGTATATGTAAATCGCTTTCGTCACTTGCGCCAACTATCATCTGGGTTGACTGCCCTGCCGGTGCAAACTTTGGTGCATGGCGATAAAGTGCAATCTCCTGCTTTGACTGCTCGGTGTGCTGTGCAATGGAGCGCATTGGTGTAAGTATATTGGCTTTTGATTTCTGCGGCGCAAGCTTTTCAAGGCTTTGTGCGCTTGGCAGTTCAATATTTACACTTAATCTGTCAACCAAAAGACCTATCTGCTGCACAAGTTCTGGACTTGTGCCCGGAATAACCTTTGCATGGATATATCCGTTGAAGCCATATTCATACCGCAGGATACGGATTGATTTTACTATCAGCTCCATTGTATAATCGGCATTTTTTATAACGCCTGAAGATAAAAACAGGCCTTCTATATAATTGCGCTTGTAAAAGTTTATGGTTAAATCTGCAAGTTCTCTTGGAGTAAATGCTGTGCGTTTTACATCGTTGCTTTTGCGGTTTATACAGAAAGCACAGTCGAATTCACAATAGT
>SVMV01000044.1 GCA_015067245.1 Oscillospiraceae bacterium
ATATAAACCTCCCGCTTACTCTGTTCAACCTATTCAAATTTATCTAACCCTTTATTTGTATATTACCATACAAAAACACTCCACACAAGAACAGGCACAACCAATTTGGCTGCGCCTGTTTTATGTTGCGATTATATTAAGTACTGCAAACCTGTAACTACATACTATTTATCCTCAAACTGCATATTATAATATTTTGCATACAGTCCGTTCTGATCCAGCAGCTCTGTGTGGCTGCCCTGTTCTTTAATTCTGCCGTCTTCGATAACATAAATCTTGTCGGCATTTCTTATGGTGCTCAGACGGTGGGCGATAACAAGTGTTGTTCTGCCTTCGCTAAGCTGTTCAAGGCTGTGCTGGATGTATCTTTCGCTTTCGTTGTCCAAAGCGGAAGTAGCTTCGTCAAGAATAAGTATCGGAGGATTTTTAAGGAAAACCCTTGCAATGGAAATTCTCTGCTTCTGACCGCCGCTCAATCTTGTGCCGCGTTCGCCCACAAAGGTGTTGTAGCCGTCAGGCAGGCTGACAATAAAGTCGTGTATATTGGCTTTTTTTGCCGCTTCGATAATTTCTTCGTCGGTTGCACCTGCCTTGCCATAGGCTATATTGTCGCGGATTGTGCCGTAGAACATATAAACGTCCTGCTGTACAATGCCAATATTCTGGCGCAGGGACTTCTGTCTGATGTTTCTTATATCAACGCCGTCAAGGGTAATGCAGCCGCTTGTAACATCATAAAAACGTGGAATAAGGCTGCAGATTGTGGTTTTGCCGCCGCCGCTTGGACCAACAAGAGCAATTGTTTTGCCGCTTTCTATGGTAAAGGAAATATCATTAAGAACCTTTTCGTCTTCGTCATAGTTAAAACTTACCTTTTCCAGTTTGATTTCGCCATTGATATTGTCAAGTTCAATTGCATCTGGTTTGTCCTGAATTTCAGGCACAATGTCGATAACCTCTTTAAATCGCACAAAGCCCGAATAGCCTTTCTGCAGCATTTCGGTAAAGTCGATAAGCATATCCACAGGCTTAAGGAAAATACCTATGTAAAGAGCATACAGTGCAAGGTCGGTGGCATCAAGGCTGCCTTTTGCAATAAAGTAACCGCCCACAACCAGTACTGTTGTGTAAAGAATACCCTGGAAAAAGCCATTTGTTGCGTGGTAAGAGCCCATGCAGAAATAGTTATTTTCCTTTGTGGCAAGAAATTTGTTGTTACTTGTGCGGAATTTTTCCTGTTCTGTATGTTCGCCTGTAAAGCTTTTTACAACACGGATACCTGCAAGAGAGTCCTGCACAGAGCTGTTGACACCTGCAATCTTTTTGCGGTTTTCCATAAACAGATGTTTCATCTGACGGTTTTTATGTATGCAGTAAACAATCATAACACCGCATACAGCCATAAGTATCAGGGTCATAGGCACATTTAAAAACATCAGTATGCCAAAGCTGCCAAAGATTTTGATAAGTGCAATAACAATGTTTTCAGGGCCGTGATGGGCAAGTTCAGTAACGTCAAAAAGGTCATTTACAATTTTGCTCATCATTTCACCTGTGTTGTTTTTGTCATAATAGCTGAAGGAAAGCTTCTGATAATGGTCAAACAGGTCCTGACGCATATCGCTTTCCATTCTTGCCCCCATAATATGACCCCAACCAGTGATGAAATACTGACAGCCAAACTTGACAACATACATTATCAGCAGGGCAACCGCAACATATTTAAGGGCGGATATAACCTGCTGTGGTGAGCGGTTAAAAAGATTTTCGGTCAGATAATCCAAAATCTGCGGAAAAGCAAGGTCTATGGCACTTAAAATCAAGGCGCAGGCCATATCAATCCAAAATAAAACCCTGTAAGGCTTATAGTAGGATACAAACTTTTTAAAAACTGACATATATACCTCGTAAAATATTATCACAGCAAATAAAAAACCTCTTTTCAGAGGTTTTTTGTGCGTTATTATTTTTTATAATTAAAATTTTACATCATCTTCATCGCAGCAGCAGGTGCCTTCTGCCTGTTCAGGACAGCAATATTCTTCTTCTGCTTCTTCTTCGCAACAGCAGCAGTCGTCATCTTTTGGCATATAGTCTGCAAGATAATCTTCGTTAAAGAGCATTTCTTCGTATTCTCTTAAATTTTCTTCTTTCTTTTTAAGATAAGCTGCAACAGCAATCAAAGCGCCAACGGCAGCAGCGATAAATGTAAGCAGAGCAAAAATAGTGGATTTTTTCATAGATATATTCTCCTTAACTATATAGATTGTTAAAAAACTGATAAATATATTATCTATATTATCGCACAAAAAACAAAAACATACAATATATTTTTAACTTTTATTATTACTTTGTTAAAAAAACTTTTAAATTAATTAATTATATGGTATTATATAATAGTATAAGTAGTATCTGATGATAATTTTGTTAAAAATTAAGTTTAAATATATAAATAAAATTTTGTGGAAAAGGCGGTAAAATTATGGATTTAAGCAGCTTTTTTGCATCGGTAAGCAGTATTATAAATACAATCGAAATATGGGATATCATCGACGTTCTTATCATAACATTTGTTATCTACCAGGTGCTTATGATAGCAAAAAAATCCCGAATGAATCAACTTTTAAAAGGCATTTTTATACTTTTTGTCAGCTATGTTCTTGCAGCACAGCTGGGCCTTAAAACGGTTGTATTTCTTCTTAACAATCTGCTGCAGTTTGGTTTTATTGCGGTTATTGTTGTGTTCCAGCCAGAAATCAGACGCATGCTGGAGCAGGTGGGCCGCACAAGCATATTTTCTCTTGGCATTTTTCAGAAAAAAGCACCTGAAGAAGAGGAAATTGACGAACTTAAAAAGACAATTTCTTCAATATGTGACAGTGCAAAATCAATGAGCGAAAGCCGCACAGGCGCCCTTATGGTGCTGGAACGTTTTTCCAATCTTGGCGAAATCAAACGCAGCGGCACGGTAGTAAATGCAGACATAACACCAGAACTTATCGGCACAATCTTTTATGAGGGTTGTCCGCTTCATGACGGTGCAATGATTATCGAAAACAACCGCATAGCTTCTGCTGGCTGTGTGCTGCCTCTTTCTGATAACTTTGACATAAGCAAAGATATGGGCACACGTCACCGTGCAGCCCTTGGCTTAAGCGAAACCTGCGATGCGGTTATTGTTGTTGTAAGTGAAGAAACAGGCATAATTTCCGTTGCCAAAAACAGTGTTCTGGTGCGCAACCTTAACCGTCAAAGCCTTTACAATCTTCTCAGCAAAGAGTTTATTGACCCTATTGTAAACGCTTCTGAAAAAGCACAGCTTAAAAAGGCAAAGGAGAAGAAAAATGAAAAGAAATAAATTAAAAGCATTTATGGATTCCAAATACTTTACAATGCTTCTGTCCTTTGTTATGGCTGTTGCAATATGGGTTGTTGTGGTAACATTTTTCAGCACAGATGCCCGCACCACCATCAAGGATGTGCCTATAAACCTTAACTATAATGCAGCATATCTCAATCTTGACCTTGAAATAATAGAAAAAAGCATTGATACTGTCGATGTAACAGTTGTTGGTCCGCGTAATGTTGTGGGCTCGCTTACAAAAGACGACATAATTGTTTATCCGCAGTTTGGCAACGTAAGAATGGCAGGTAAATACGAGCTTTCTCTCAATGCAGTAAAAACCTCCACTATTATGGAATATCAGATAGAATCTTTAAGCAACTATCAGGTTTCGGTGCGTTTTGACCATCTTGCAGAAAAAACTTTCCGACTGGAAGCAGATATATCCAACCTTATTATTCCTGAAGAACTTATGGTTGATAAAATTACAACCACGCCAGACAGTGTAACGGTAAAAGGGCCTGAAAACACAGTCAATAAAATTGCAAAGGTTGTTGCAGTTGTGGAACAGCAGGAGGTTATACAGACAACTGTTGTGCCAGCAGCACTTGTTCTTTATGACGAAAACGATGTACAGATGGATGCAACTCACATATCCTATGATGTTGAAGAATTTAACATCACAGTGCCTGTGCTTAAAGAAATTACAGTACCTGTGCTGGTTGACTATACAAATGTTCCTGCAGGCTTCGACACATCCCTGCTTAAACTGGCGCTTTCACAAAACGAAATCACACTTGCAGTTCCAAGCCGCAGTGCTGACAGTATAAACCAGTTTATTGTTGGTTATATAGACCTGGGTACACTGGATACCGAATCACCTTATGTGTTTGATGTAACCTTGCCAAACGGCTATAAAAACGTAAAGGATGTGGCACAGATTTCTGCAACAGTTTCAGCTGACAATCTTGCGGCCAAATCAATTTCAGTAAAAGAAATCAAGGTTATCAATGCAGGTGAGCAGGAAATTGAAGTGCTTACCGAAGTAATTAACCACGTTGAAATTGTGGGCGATAAAGAAACAATAGAAAATCTTGCCGACAGCGGTGTAATTGCACAGCTGGATATGACACAGGTTGCCTTGGCACAGGGCCAGCAGACAGTGGAAGTGGATATTATAATTCCTTCAACCAGCAAGGCGTTTGCCCGCGGCACATACTATGCGACAATAAGAAATTAATCTATGATTATTGTAAACAATATAAAATTAAATATTGAACAGCCAAAGCAGCAGGCAGTTGCTTTGGCTGTAAAGAAACTTAAACTGCAGCAAAGCCAGATTGCCGATGCATTTATCCACAAAATGTCGATAGATGCACGCAATGGTGTAAAGTTTGTATACAGTGTTGGTATAAACCTTGCCGACAGTGCAAAAGAACAGCTTTTTGCAGGCAAAGACAAAGATATAACAGTAAAACAGAAACAGCCGCTGATTATAGAAAAAGGTGACAAACCATTGCTTAACCGCCCTGTTATCTGTGGTTTAGGCCCTGCAGGGCTGTTCTGTGCACTGGTTATGGCACGTCAGGGATTTTGCCCAATAGTGCTGGAACAGGGCGAAGATGTGGACACGCGCACACAGACTGTAAAAAACTTTGAAAAAACAGCAAAGCTTAATATACAAAGCAATATCCAGTTTGGCGAAGGCGGTGCAGGCACGTTTTCTGACGGTAAGCTCACAACACGCATTGGCGATTCCCGCTGCGAGTTTGTGACCGATACTCTTGTAGAGTTTGGTGCACCTGAAGAAATCAAGCATATTGCAAAGCCGCATATCGGCACCGATTTGCTGGTAGATGTTATTAAAAATATCCGCAACGAAATAATCCGCCTTGGGGGCGAAGTGCGTTTTTGCACAAAACTTACCGATATTAAAGTAAAAAATGGTGCGGTTCAGTCAGTATCCACTACAGGCGGTGATATAGAAACACAGCTGGTGGTTATGGCAACAGGCCACAGTGCAAGAGATACCTTTTTTATGCTTAAGGACAAGGCACTGGTTATGAAGGCAAAGCCTTTTTCGGTAGGTGTGCGCATAGAAAGCCTGCAGACCGATATAGACAAAGGCCTGTATCATTCCCTGGCAGGTCACAAAGCACTGCCAAAAGGTGAATATCAGCTTAGCTACAACACAAAGGGCAGAGGGGTTTATACCTTTTGCATGTGCCCTGGAGGAAATGTTGTGGCAGCAGCCAGTGAAGAGAACACCGTGGTGGTGAATGGCATGAGCCTTCATGCCCGCGACGGAAGAAATGCCAACAGCGCTGTTGTGGTTTCGGTTACACCTGACGATTTTGGCGGAGATTTTACCAAAGCAATACAGTTTCAGCGCCAGCTGGAACAAAAAGCCTTTATTATGGGCGGAAAAAGCTATAAAGCCCCTGCACAGACTGTGGATAATTTTTTAAACGGAAAAGCAGGGCTTAACATAAACAAAGTTATGCCAACCTACCCATTGGGAGTAGCCGAATGTGATATGGCTGATTTGTTCCCGTACAATATAACAAAAGAACTTAAAAATGCGTTGCCGGCAATGAACCGCAAGTTAAACGGTTTTGCAGCGGCAGACAGTGTGCTCACAGGGGTAGAAACACGCACATCTTCACCAGTGCGTATCCTTCGCGGAGAAGATTTTCAAAGCAATATAAAGGGTGTTTATCCTTGCGGTGAAGGCGCAGGTTATGCAGGCGGCATAATGAGTGCAGCTGTAGACGGTGTGCGCATAGCACAGCAGATTTGCAGCGAATATAAAACAAAAAATTAATTTATATAAATTCAAGAGGTTTTAATGCTTTACAGAAAATGGCACTGTGAACAATTGAATATGGAACAGGTAAAAAGCCTGCAGCAGTCTCTTGGCATAAGCAGTCTGCTGGCAAAGGTGCTGGTAAGCAAAGGTGCCGATACGCTCCAGAAAGCCAAGGAGATGTTTTTTAATACAGCACAGCTTTCTGACCCATATCTGCTTAAAGATATGGACAAGGCGGTTAAACGCATACTTTGGGCTGTTGAAAACGGAGAAAAAATTGTTATCTACGGTGACTATGATGTGGATGGCGTATGTGCAACGGCAACACTTTTTACCTGTCTTGAAAATATGGGGGCAAACGTTTTCTATAAACTGCCAAACAGAGAAAAAGACGGTTATGGTTTAAATGCAGATATACTGCAGAAGCTTAAAAACAAAGGCGTTGACCTTGTGGTTACTGTGGACAACGGTATTGCGGCTATAAGCGAAATAGAATTTGCAAACAGTATCGGACTTGATGTTATCATCACAGACCACCACCTGCCAAAAGGCGAGATACCTGCAGCCCTTGCAGTTGTGGACCCATTGCGAAAAGATGATACCAGCCCGTGCAAAACTCTTTGCGGTGCAGGTGTTGCATTTAAGCTTGCCTGTGCGCTGGAATGTGCAGACCCAATGGAAATGCTGGACTTTTACGGAGACTTTGTTGCAGTTGGCACAATAGCAGACCTTATGCTGTTGGAGGGCGAAAACCGCACAATAGTAAAATCAGGTCTTCAGCTGCTTAACGAAGGTGCACGTCAGGGCTTTAACAGCCTTATCGAAAGCTGTGGTCTTGGCGGCAAGGAAATTACCAGCGAAAGTGTTGCCTATGCAATTGCACCGCGCATAAATGCGGCAGGCCGTATGGCAGATCCAACTGTTGCGCTGGAACTGCTGTTAAGCGAGGACGAAGATGATGCACGCATGCTGGCACAGCAGCTGGAAACAGAAAATCAGAAGCGTCAGGATATTCAAAATAAAATGGCCGAGGATATCACACAGGAAATTCTTGCTGACGATACCTTTACAAAAGACCGTGTAATTGTGGTGTGGGGAAAGAACTATCATCCGGGTGTTGTGGGGATAGTTGCTTCACGCCTTGTGGAAACCTATGCAAAACCTGCAATAGTACTTACCCGTGACGGTGAAAGCTATAAAGGCAGCGGACGCAGTGTTGCTTCTTTTAACCTGCATAAAGCGTTGGAACAGACAAAACAGTGGCTTGTGCGCTATGGCGGCCACGAGCTGGCAGCAGGGCTTACCATAGAAGAAGAAAATCTGGAAAATTTCCGACGTGCAATAAATGACATTGCAAACGATGTAACCGCTCTTGCAAAAACCGAAAGCTTAAATGTGGATTGTCAGGCCACAGCAGGGGAAATATCGGTGGAGAGCGTTTCACAGATAAGTGCCCTTGCACCTTTTGGCAACGGCAATCCAAACCCGTTGTTTATGATTGAAAATGTGCAGATAACAGGCATCTATCCTGTAAGTGAAGGCAAGCATCTGCGTATAAAGGTCAAAGATGGCAGCAGTTTTCTTCAGGGGGTAATGTTTAATGTTTCTCCAAAGGAATTTGCATATAATATAGGCGATTATATTGACCTTACCGCAAATCTGTCCATATACGAAAGCAGTATGGGCAGCATGGTATCGGTAAAAATAAAAGAGGTGCGTCCTGCAAATCTGCCAGACAATATAATCGACAGCTATGACCTGTACAAGCTTTACAAGAACAATCCCGACATAACAAAAGAGCAAAAACAGCGTCTTTGTCCGACACGTCAGGATGTGGCAGATATCTACCGCTATCTTGGTCACGGAAATATCCCTTGCGATGATATCCGTCCGCTGTTTGTGCGTTTTGGCAACATAGAAAGCGGCAGAATACAGGTTGCAATTGATGTTATGCAGGAACTTGGGCTTGTTGAAACAGCCGAAGAAAACGGCAAAAACTGTTTCAGACTTATCAAAGTAACACACAAGAGAGATTTGTACTCAAGTGTTTATATAAAAGATTTACAAAATTAATCGGTGGTGTAAGCATGAAATACGAAGAGCTTAAAAAACTTATTAATGAACACGGTGCAAAGCACTATGATGTAAAAACAATTGAAAAGGCATATCTTCTTGCCGAAAAAATGCACGAAGGGCAGTACCGCAAAACAGGCGAAGCTTATGTAGAGCACCCTGTTGCCGTGGCTGCCATTGTGCTGGAACTTGGGCTTGACACAACAAGTATAGCGGCGGCTTTGCTGCATGACGTTGTGGAAGATACCGACGTTACCCTTGAAGATATAGAAAAAGAATTTGGCAAAGAGACAGCTCACCTTGTTGACGGTGTTACAAAGCTGGGTAAAATTGCTTTGCTGACGCAGGAGGAAGAACAGGCCGAAAATCTGCGCAAAATGCTGCTTGCAATGAGCCAGGATATCCGTGTTATGCTTATCAAACTGTGCGACCGTCTGCACAATATGCGTACTTACGAAGGCTGGAAACCGCAGAAACAGCGTGATAAAGCCCTTGAAGTTATGGAGGTTTATGCTCCTATAGCTCACCGCCTTGGTATAAGCAATATCAAGGACGAGCTTCAGGATATATCCCTGCGTATTCTTGACCCTGTTGGCTATGAAGAAGTAAAAAACATCATTCACCGTCAGGGCAATGCGCAGACTATTGTAAACACAATTGTGGACGAAGTTAAAGGCAAACTTGTTGAATTTGGTCTGGAAGATGCCACAGTTATGGGCAGGGTGAAAAGCGTATACGGTGTGTACCGCAAAATGTATATGCAGGGCCGAGAGCTCAGTGATATATATGATATACACGCAGTGCGCATTATCCTTAACAATGTTGCGGAATGTTATAATGCACTTATGCTTATGCACGATTTGTACCGTCCTATTCCGTCCAGATTTAAAGACTATATCTCCACACCAAAGGCAAATATGTATCAGTCCCTGCATACATCTGTTATTGGCAAAAAAGGTATTCCGTTTGAAATTCAGATAAGAACCTGGGATATGCACCACACTGCCGAATACGGTGTTGCAGCTCACTGGAAATACAAAACGGGCGTTCAGGGTCAGGACAATATGGAGGAAAAACTCACATGGGTCCGCCAGATTCTTGAAAGTCAGCAGGATTCTGATGATGCAAGCGAAATTTTAAGCGATATCAAAAACGAGCTTATCCCAGATGACGTATTTGTATTTACTCCAAAGGGCGACGTTATCAACCTGCCTTATGGTGCAACAATCATCGACTTTGCCTATGCAATTCACTCTGCTGTCGGCAACCGTATGACAGGGGCAAAGGTTAACGGCCGTATTGTGCCTATTGATTATAAAGTAAATACTGGTGAAATTATCGAAATTATCACCGCAAAGGACAAAGGCCCAAGCCGTGACTGGCTTAATATTGTTACAACCAGTGAAGCAAAAAGTAAAATCCGCTCCTGGTTTAAAAAGGAACGCAAGGAAGAAAATATTATCGAAGGCAAGGAAGCACTTGACCGCGAGCTGCGCCGTGCGCTTATCAACCTTGACGGCGATGAATACACAAAATTTGTGGAAAACCTTGCAAAGAGAAATAAACTCAACAATGCCGAAGAAATGTTTGCAGCACTTGGTTATGGTGGTTTGCAGCTTGGTAAGGTAATGTTTAAAGCCAAGGAAGACTATGCAAAAATGCAGAAGGAAGCCAAGGCAACCGAACCAAAAATCAAAGCAGCGCCAATCAAGCGCACAAAAAGCTCCAACGGCGTTATCGTGGAAGGGCTGGACAACTGTCTGGTTAAATTCTCAAAATGCTGTAACCCACTTCCAGGGGACCCTATTGTTGGTTTTATCACCCGTGGCTTTGGGGTTTCTGTGCACAAACAGTCCTGTGTGCACGCGCGTCCTGAACTGCGTGACGAAGAAAACGCAGGCCGCTGGGTAAATGCTTACTGGGCAGACAATATCCGTGAAGACTTTAATGCAACACTTAACATTATCGCATTGGAAACTCCTTATATTGTCGGCGAAGTTTCCATGATGATGACCAACAACCGTATTCCTGTTTTTGCTCTCAATGCACGTCAGATGCCTGACCACCGCATAGAAATGAGCATAACAATCGGTGTAAACAACACCGAACATTTAAGCAGTGTTGTAAATAAACTCAGCAAAAATAAAAATATAGTTTCTGTAATAAGAGGTTAATGTAAAATGAGAGCGGTAGTTCAAAGAGTAAAAGACGCCTGGATAACAGTAAACGGCGGCGAAAAGCAGTATATGGAACAGGGCCTTGTGGTTCTGTTTGGCGTAAACGACACCGACGAAGCAAAGGACACAGCGGTTCTTGCAAAAAAAATCAGCGAGCTTCGTATATTTGAAGATGCTGACGGCAAGATGAACATCTCTGCTTTAGACAACAACTGCAGCTGTATGGTTGTAAGCCAGTTCACATTGTTTGCAGATACAAAAAAGGGCAGACGTCCGTCATTTATCAAGGCTGCACGCCCTGAAAAAGCAGTACCAATCTACGAAAAATTCTTATCCGAAATCGAGGCCGCAGGATTTAAAAAGGTTATACACGGCGAATTTGGTGCCGATATGCAGATTAATCTTACAAACGACGGCCCTGTTACAATTATTTTAGACACTGACGAATGGAAGGCACAGTAAATGAAAGTTTATCATCTTATGGGCAGCGCCCCTTATTATACAAACTGTTACCTTTTAACAGACAATCAGGGTAACGCAGTGCTTTTTGACTGCAGCATCAAGTGGGAAAAAATTGATGCAATCCTTAAAAACGACAACGCACAGCTTAAAGCTGTGTTTATGACACACGGTCATCACGACCACCGTGAATGTATGGAAGATGTGCGCAAAAACTGCGATGCACCATTCTATATGGGTCGTCAGGATATTCTGCAGTTTCATATGGAAAATATCAACGAATTTAAAGACAAAGAAACCTTTGAAATAGGCGAGATAAAAATTTTTGCTTTCCACACACCAGGTCACACACCTGGCGGCTTCTGCTTTAAATGCGAAGATATGCTTATCAGCGGTGACACGCTTTTTGCAGGCACAATCGGCAGAACCGACCTGCCTGGCGGCGATTACGAAACAATTATGAAATCTCTGGTCAACATTGCCGAAATCGTTCGCAACCAGAATCTTAAAGTTATGCCAGGCCACGCACATTTTTCCACATTCCATCAGGAAAAGGTGCAGAATCCTTATTTAAAAGAGGCTATTAAGTGCTTATAATTTTAGATAATTTAACCCATCACTACGAAATTGAACAGCTTACCCGTATGTTTACAAAGGAACTGGCAGTGGTTTATGGCTCAAAAGAGCAGCCTACCACAGAAAAAGATGTTCTTTATATAAAAAACAGTGGTGAAAATGTTTTTATCAGTCTTTGCTATAACGGTAAAGTACAGACAGAAACAACTCCAGCAGATAAAGACCAAGACAAAATGATACTGGATATCTGTTCTGTGCTGTATAAAATGTACACAAAGGCATTTGAAAAAACATTGAGCTGGGGGATGCTTACAGGGGTGCGCCCTGTGCGTCTGATGCGCAATCTTTATGCAAAGCACGGCGATATAGAAAAGGTAAAAGATATCTTTAAAAACCAATATTTTGTAAGTGATGAAAAGATAAAGCTTTGCAGTGATATTTTTAATCTGCAAAAGAATATAATTGACAGCTGCAAACCAAACGATTACAGCCTGTACATATCCATCCCGTTTTGCCCAACAAGATGCAGCTACTGCTCTTTTGTTTCTGTAGGCAGCACAAACGCAATCAAGCTTATGGAAGAATATGTGCAAAAGCTGTGCAGAGAGATTGAATACACAGCAAAAACTGCCCAAAAGGCAAAGCTTAATTTAAAAACAATCTACATCGGCGGCGGCACGCCAACCGCAATCAGCGCCCAGCAGCTTAAACGTGTTATGCAGGCGGTAAAGGATAATTTTGACCTTTCAAATGTGGAAGAATACACTGTGGAGGCAGGCCGTCCTGACTGCACAACAAAAGAAAAACTGCAGATTATCAAGGATATGGGGGCTGACCGTGTATCTATAAATCCGCAGACATTTTCTGACGAAGTATTGCGTGCAATCGGCCGAAAGCACACCCATGCAGACTTTGTAGAATGTTACGGCATGGCAAAATCTATGGGCTTTAAAAGTATCAATACCGACCTTATTGCAGGTTTGCCACTTGATACAGTGGAGAGTTTTGAAAGGTCCCTTAAAGGCTGTATAGAGCTGGGCGCCGAAAATATAACCGTGCACACACTTACCCTTAAACGCGCTTCCAATATTGTTGTGGATAACCAGAACAACAGCTACAGTGATGTTGCACAGATGCTCAAAAAAAATGCAATGCTGCCATACAGCGGATATGTGCCATATTATATGTACCGCCAAAAGTCTACCCTGCAAAGTCTTGAAAATGTGGGGTTTTCACAACCTGGACACGAAAGTCTGTATAATATATATATAATGGAAGAAATCCAGACCATAATATCCTGCGGTGCAGGTGGGGTTACAAAGGTGGTTGGCCCAAAAGGCGAACTTAAGCGTATATACAACTATAAATACCCAACAGAATATGTAAAGGATTTTGATACAATTTTAAGCCGAAAAGACGAGGTGATAAATGTATGCCAGCAATTTGGATTCCTAAACGACTAGTAGAAATTTCACTTATCAATGCAGCAGCGGCAGACAAAACCAGCTTTATCAGGCACTGTGAGTTTGAATACGAATCACGGGTTTATGCAGCAGCAAAAGAAATTTTGTCAGCAGATAAGCACATTGTTATGCTCACAGGTCCGTCAGGCAGCGGCAAAACCACTACAAGCAACAAAATTGCCGAAAAACTGCGCGCTATGGGCAAACAGGCACAGGTGCTTTCAATGGACGATTTTTACAAAAATCCAGAGGTTTATCCGCGCCTTGCCGACGGCACAAAAGACTATGAGAATGTTCACGCAGTGGATATTCCACTTATGAACAAATGTCTTAACCAGCTGCTTACAGAAGGTAAAACCATTCTGCCAAAGTTCGATTTTAAAACCGAGCGCAGAATAGAAAACGCAACGCCGCTGAATATCGGCGACGGCGTTGTTATTGTGGAGGGCATTCACGCACTTAACCCTATTGTGCTGGAAGGTCTGGACAGAAACAAAGTGTTTACTATCTATGCGGGTTTAAGGGAAGAATATTCCCATCAGGGCCAGCGCATTATACCAACAAGAGATTTACGTCTTGTGCGCCGCATGATACGCGATCACAAATACCGCGGCCATACACCGCAAAAAACAATTGCAATGTGGCAAAGTGTGTGCGACGGGGAAGATAAATATATCAAACCTTTCAAAGCCAATGCAGATTTGCTGCTGGACACATCTTTCAGCTGCGAAATACTGGTGGCAAATTCGGCACTTAAGAACTTTTCACATGATTTAGATGACAGCACAGCCGAATCCGAAAAATTTGGCCAGCTGCTCAAGGCATTTTCTCACTGCGATTTTATCCGTGAAGGAGATTTGCCGCCAAACACAATGCTTAAAGAATTTTACGGATTAAATTAAAAAAGGAGATATATTATGAGCTTATTTGATAATTTACTGGAATCCTCTGCAAAGGTGGCAGATAAAGTTGCAAAGGTAACAGGAGAATACATCGATAAAGGAAAAGATAAAATCAGCGAGCTTTCCCTGGAAAACGAACTTGGCAAAGCACACAAGCAGCTTGGTGCTTTGGTTTATGCATTGCACAAATCTGGTGAAACAAACGAAGAACTTGTAAATCAGTACATCGAAGATATTGCAAAAATTGAAGCACAGCTGGAAGAAAAACGCAAAGAAGCTGAAGCAGAAACTGTAACACCAGAAGTTGTAAAATTCTGTTCCAACTGCGGCACAGAACTTAATGTGGACGACGCATTCTGCC
>SVMV01000045.1 GCA_015067245.1 Oscillospiraceae bacterium
TAAAAATAATGCTTGCATTTATTTAAATTTTGTACTACAATTTGTTCATTGTTTAAAAAAATTATTAGTGAGGTATATAGATATGGCAGAATTCAAATATGAAATTGTTGAAAAACTTGGCGTTCTTTCTCAGGGCAAAGGTGGCTGGCAGAGAGAACTTAATCTTGTAAGCTGGAACGACAGGGAACCAAAATACGACCTTCGTGACTGGAGCGAAAACAACGAAAAAATGGGCAAAGGCATCTCTCTTACAGCAGAAGAAGTTGCTGTTCTGAAAGAACTTCTTGACGAAATCGACCTGTAATCAAAAATAAAATCAGCTGTAATTCTTCAAATGGAATTACAGCTCTTTTTTTATGCAAAAATATATGGTATTATAACAACATAAAATAAAATACTAATTTGGGAGGGCTCTCAATGGATTATAAATCAGAATTTCTGGAAATTTTTGATAAATATGTAACCCGCAACGGCAAGGAAAGACTTTTGGACTGGCTTTGCGGCACTGATTTTTTTGTTGCACCTGCTTCCACACGTTTTCACGGTGCATGCCAAAGCGGCCTTGTGATGCACAGCCTTAATGTTTATAAACTGCTTAAAGAAAAATGCACACTGGGCGGATATGACTACAGTGACGAAACAATTGCCCTTGTTGCACTGTGCCACGATTTCTGCAAAATCAACCTTTATCACGAAGGCACACGAAATGTTAAAAACGACGAAACAGGCCAGTGGGAAAAGGTAAAAATCTACACAAGTGAAGACCCTTTTCCTTATGGTCATGGGGAAAAAAGTGTTTTTCTTATTGAACGTTTTCTGCGTCTTACCACAGAAGAAGCAATGGCTATCCGCTGGCACATGGGCGGATTTGATGACAGCGCCCGTGCAGGCAACTATTCCATAGGCGAAGCGTTCAAGCGCTATCCGCTTGCTGTTATGGCACATCTTGCCGACCTTGAAGCAACCTATCTGCTGGAAAAAGGCACTTCAACCATAAACAAAAAATAAAATTGTTACCTTGTAAAATATTATGCACACAACAGTTTCTTGCTGTTGTGTGCTTTTTTATAAAAAAAGGTGTGAACAAATTGTTCACACCCAAATTTTTATCCGATTATTTTTGCTATTGTATCCAGAACACTGTCGCTGAGAGATTTTTTTGCAGGTTTTGCCTTTACCGCGTATGTACCGATTGTGTGCTGTGAAGATTTTTTTGACACAGGCTGTTTTTCCGTTTTTACTTTTGGCACCGATGTGTCAATCTCTTCCACTTTATTTTTATAGTTTTCCACCTGCTCTTCAATTGTTCTTGCAGAAGAATCCATTGTTTCCATTGCTTTCTGCAGCTTTGCAAAGGACTGCTCAAGCTGTTCTTCCACCCGTGCAATTTCGCTTTTAAGGTCAACCACATCTTTGGAAAGTTTTGCAGCCTGTACTTCCATGGATTTTTTTGTTTCTTCTGCCTGCTGGTGTGCACTGGCAATAATTTCGTCTGCCTTTATCTGTGCTTCTATAAGGCATTCTCCTATTTTGTCCTGACGCTTTTTCCAACTGTCATTTTCGGCGTGGAGAAGTTCGCACTTTGTTTTAAGACTGAAATTATCTTTTTTAAGATTGATCAGCTCTCCGTCCTTTGTAAGCAGAAGGTTTTTGTAATAATCAATCTGGCTTTTAAGCTCTGCATTGTTATTTTTAAAATACTCCAGCTCCACACTCAGTTCTTTTATTTTGTCAACTGTAAGGGTAAGGTCATTTTTGCTTTCTTCGCATTTTAGGGTAAGGGCATCAATTTCCTGCTGAAGATTGTGCTGCTTTTGCGCATATTCTTCCTCACGGTCTTTAAGCTGCTTTACAAGTGTATCAATATATTCCAGCACCTGTGTTCTGTTAAAGCCCATTACACTTTGTTTAAAAACCACATTGTCCATAGGTTATTTACCCTCATTGATTAATATTTTTACTGCTTCAACTGCTGTTTTAATTGCTTTTTCTGTGTCATGTTCTTCGTTCTGGTCAAGGCCTGCCTTTTCTCTTTCCTGATTCCACACACAAAGCATAACCGCCCCTGCTTTTACCCCAAGGCTTGCACACACTGTAAACAGTGCTGCCGATTCCATTTCACTGGCAAGACACCCGCCTTTTATCCAGGCCTGCCATTTGTTTTCCAGCTCATAGCTTACAGGCATACGATGAGGTGCGTGCTGACCGTAAAAGCTGTCTTTGCACTGCACAACACCTGCGTGGTAATCATAAGCAAGATTTTTTGCCGCATCACGCAATGCGCAGGTTATGTCAAGGTCAGGCACTGCAGGAAATTCTACAGGCAGATATTCTTTGCTGGTGCCTTCCATACGGATTGCACCTGTAACAACAACTATATCCCCTGCTTTTACATTCAGCTGCATACCGCCGCTTGTGCCAACACGGATAAAATTTGTCACTCCCAGCTGAGCCAGTTCTTCAATGCATATAGCTGCAGAAGGGCCGCCGATACCTGTGGAAACACACAATACATTTTCGCCGTTAAGCTGTCCAAGGTAAGAGTTGTATTCTCTCTTTTGCCCAATCTTTACAGGATTGTCAAAAAAAGCTGCTATTTTGGGCACACGGTCGGGGTCTCCTGGCAGAATTGCATACTTTGCGCCCTGAACGTCCTTTTTGCCAAGGTTGATATGATACATCTTTTGTTCCATAGCTGTGCCCCCTTATATTTTTTCAAAAAAAGCCACCGCTTCTGACGATGGCTTTTTGGCTTTTATACTCCGAAGTTGCTGCCGCTGTTTCTTCTCAGAATTCTGATAACATCGTCAAGATAGTCTGTATCTTCAAAGCTTTTTTCTTCTTTTACAAACTCTTTTGCTTCAGTTGCTATATCTTCTGCAGGTGGTGTTGTCTGCTGTGGTGCAGGTGCTGCAGGCTGTGCTGTGATAACAGGTTCTGCCTTGCGTGTAACCAGTTCTGCCTGTGGTTTTTCGTCAAAACCTGTTGCCACAACAGTAACCTTAAGCTCGTCCACAAGGTTAGGGTCAAAGGCTGCACCCCATATGATGTTTGCATCAGGATGAGCAGAAGATGTGATAAGTGTTGCTGCTTCTTCAACCTCTTCAAGACCTATATCCTGACTGGATGTGATGGAGATGATAACACCGCGTGCGCCGCTGATAGAAGTTTCCAGCAGTGGAGACTGAATTGCTGCGTGTGCGGCTTCGGCTGCTTTGTTTTCGCCTGTTGCACGGCCAACGCCCATGTGTGCATAACCTGCATCCTTCATAACAGCGCGAACGTCTGCAAAGTCAAGATTGATAAATGCAGGAACATTGATAAGCTCGGATATGGATTCAACACCCTGTTTGAGAACATTGTCTGCAATTTCAAATGCATTTACCAATGTAATTTTTTCATCAGAAACATATTTAAGCCTGTCGTTAGGGATAACGATAAGGCTGTCTACATTTTTAAGCAGATTTTCTATGCCCTGCTGTGCTGTTGTCATTTTGCGTTTGCCTTCAAAAGCAAAAGGCTTTGTAACAATACCTACTGTAAGAATGCCCTGTTCCTTTGCAATTTCGGCAATTATTGGCGCACTGCCTGTGCCTGTGCCGCCGCCCATACCAGCTGTGATAAATACCATCTGGCAGCCTTTAAGTGCTGCTGCAATTTCATCACGGCTTTCTTCTGCTGCACGCTGGCCGATTTCAGGGTCTGCACCTGCACCGCGGCCTTTTGTGAGCTTTGCACCCAACTGAACTTTCTGTGTTGCTTTGGAGGTTGACAAAGCCTGTGCGTCGGTATTCATAGAGATAAACTCTACACCTTTAAGGCCTGCAACTACCATGCGGTTTACAGCATTGCCGCCGCCACCGCCTGCGCCTACAACTTTGATATTGGTTGTTGCTACTACATCATCTTCTAAGAAAAAGCTCATATATATATTCCTCCAAAAAGGGTTAGGTTATAGTTTGATAATTATTACAGAATATTATTATCCTTATTTTATAAGTATATCAAAAATAATTGGGCATTTCAATATATTTAGCCAAAAGATATCACAATTTATTGTCTTGTATAAACTGCTTCACCACTATTTGTAGCGTTTATGGTGCCGTGTTCTCCCTGTGGTATTTTTTCGCTGATTATCTTTTTGCACATCTTTATTTTATACTCGATGTCAAGCTCGGTGCCAAAGAGTATTTTTATGCGGCCATCATATTCTGCAGACAGCGAATTTTCGTCGTGCACTGTTATTTTTGTTATATTTTCAAGGCCGTTTTTTTCCACAAGGGATATAAGATTTTTTGCTTTGTCCAGCATTTCGGTGTTTTCCATATCCACCTCCAGCCATATTGCCTCTATCGGCGGTTCTGCTGCATTGCGCAGATACTTGAAATTTTGGGAATACACCCTGTATTTATCGTTTTCAAAGGTATAATAACTTTCCACACTATCGGTAAGTGTAACTTCAATTATATCAGGAAAGCGTTTTATAACCTGTGCATCTTCAAGATAGGTAAACTCGTCCATAAGGTCGGCCGCAAGCTTGTCCGCATCAACTTTAAACATACTTTCTTCTGCTGGTATGGCCATAAATTCTGTTATCTCTTTGGCAGTAAAAATATTGCTGCCGCTTACATTGACTGTTTTTACAGTAAACAGCAGCTTGGCGCTGGCATAAAAACTGGCTGCAATAACAACAACACCAAAGATAAGACCGATTATACGTTTTATCATACGGCGCCGTCTTACTGCTTTGCGCGAAACGCGTTTAGGCGGCTTTTGTGCGGCCGCCTGCTTTGCAGTATTAACTTTTGCTTTTTTGTTGCTGTTCAAAAGTATTTCTCCTTATATTACCGCCAAGGGCTGAAAAAACATCCTCTATTTTTTCATATCCCCTGTCAATATACTCCAGACCTTCTATTGTAAAATTGCCCCTTTTTGCAAGGGCTGCCACAACAAGTGCGGCACCTGCACGCAGGTCTGCAGCTTTAAGCTGTGCTGTGTAAATGCTGTTTTTGGGCGTCTGATAATATTCCGTGCCGCTGACTTTGCAGCAAAGTCCCAGCTTTTCAAACTGTTCCGCATAAGAAAATCTGTTTTCAAAAATGCCTTCTGTAAGAACAAGCGTGCCGTTGTTATTTATAAGTGCGGCACTTAACAAAGGTCCCATATCTGTGGAAAAAGCAGGATAAAAGCCTGTGTGAACCTTTATATCAGCTGCCCTGTCAAATATTTTAACCGCAACTGCCCCGTCTGCCAGATGAACAATCCTAAGCCCCGTCTGTTTAAGCACCTTTTCAAAGCTGTGCATATATTCGGCAGGATAGTTTTTTAAAAACACCATTCCTCTGCAGGCATTTACTCCACTTAAAACTGTTGCCGCAAATATACGGTCTGCAATAGGTGTGTACTCCACTGCATTTAAGCTTTGTACGCCCTGAATGATAATTTCGCTTTTGCCTGCACCTGTTATTTTTGCCCCAGCACATCTTAAAAACCGTGCCAGGTCCACAACTTCGGGCTCTTTTGCACAGTTGTGCAGTATGGTAATGCCCTTTGCCGTTGCCGCCGCCATCATAAGCGTCTGTGTTGCCCCAACGCTGGGCAGCCGCAGACGAAAATGCGTTCCCTTAAGTCCATCAGGTGCCAGCAAGGTTATCTTGTCTTCTCCGCATTCCAGCTGTGCACCCATCTTTTGCAGACCGTCCAGGTGTATATCTATCTGCCTTTTTCCAATGTTGCAGCCTCCAGGATAATACAGCGTAACCTTGCCCCTTCGGTACAGCAATGGTGCAAGATAAAGTATTCCCGAACGCATTTTGCTGCAAAGCGGCTGCGGTATGGCAGATTTTTCACTTTCATTATATACTGTCCAGAAGCTGCTGCCATCAAAAGCTGCCATACTGCCAACGGCTCTTATTATATCTGCACTCACCCTTATATCCGACAGGTCCGGGCAGTTTTTTACAACTGTTTCTCCGTCCGTCATAAGAGATGCCGCCAGTATTGGCAAAATAGCATTTTTTGCCGCAGGTACTGCTACACATCCAAACAAAGCTTTGCCGCCGTTAACTGTAAATCTTTCCAAAAAACATCACCCCATTTAGCTTATAATATGCTATGGGGTGACATTGTGTGTAAAATTATAAATCCAGATTTTCGTATATTATATCAACACAGCGAGGGTTGTAAGCCTGTTTTGCCCTCTGTCCCATTTCTTTTATAAGCTGTGGGTTCTGATACAGTTTTTCAAAGCTGTCGGTAATTGTTTTTTCGTTTAAGTCTTTTTCTTCAATAAGTATTGCCGCATCTATATCGCTGAGCACCTTGCCGTTGTAAAACTGGTGGTTTTCGGCAACATTTGGCGACGGAATAAGTATGCTTGCTTTGCCCATACAGCTGAGCTCGGCAATTGTAAGAGCACCGCAGCGACAGATGATTATATCTGCTGCTGCCATATATTTTGCGATATCATAAAGATATTCTTTTACGATAATTCTGTCGGGATTGTTAATGTTGTTTTCGTTAAGAAATTTTTCGAACTTGCCTTCATCATATCTGCCTACAACGTGGTAGTGAACAATATCCTCGCGGTTTTTGTTATGTAATGCAAGATGCTGCATTGCTTTGTTGACCATTGCGGCACCAAGGCTGCCGCCAAAGGAAAGCACAACTGTTTTGCCAACCACTCCAAGTTCTTTTTTGGCTGTAGCTGTGTCTGCAAGGGCAATTTCTTCTCTTACAGGGTTGCCGCAAACAATGCATTTTTCAGGATAAGCCATAAACCTGCTTGCCTTTTCGGTTGCAACAAAAACCTTGTCCACATTTTTGGACAACAATTTATTTGTAACCCCTGCAAAAGCGTTCTGCTCGTGCAAGGCTGTTTTTATGCCTCGTTTGGCTGCACGCAGCACAATTGGGCCAGAAACGTACCCGCCCGTTCCCATAACCATATCAGGCTTAAAGTCATTCAATATTTTATCTGCCGCTTTGTTTGCTGTAAGCAGATTTTTTAATGTTATAAGATTTCTTTTTATATTTTCTGGCGAAAAGCTGCGCTGAAAACCTGTAACTTCCATGTGGCTGAATTTATATCCTGCCTGGGTTACAAGCTTATATTCCATACCCTGTTTTCTACCCACAAACATAATGTCGGCATCAGGGTTTTCCTTTTTTATTTTTTCGGCAACTGCAAGGCCTGGATTGATATGGCCTGCTGTGCCGCCTGCTGCAATAATAACCTTCATAGTCTATTCTCCTTTTTCAAGGTTTGCATATCGTGAAACTGACAAAACCACACCCATTTCGCCCAGCAGCATAAGCAGCGATGTGCCGCCTTCGGAAAAGAACGGCAGGCTGATGCCTGTGTTTGGTATGGTGTTTGTTGCAACTGCAATGTTGAGAAACGCCTGTATGCTTATCTGTGAAATAATGCCCACAACCAGCATTGCGCCAAACTTATCCTTTGCTTTAAAAGCAATATATATACCGCGCAAAAGCAGTGCAAGAAACAGGCAGATAACCAGCATACCGCCGATAAAGCCAAGTTCTTCGCAGATAACCGCAAATATAAAGTCGTTCTGCGGTTCAGGCAGGTGCAGATGCTTTTGACGGCTGTTGCCAAGACCAAGGCCAAACAGACCGCCGCTGCCAATGGCAAGCAGACTCTGATAGCTTTGATAGCCGCTGCCCTGAAGGTCACTTTCAGGGTTCTGCCATGCAACTATACGCCCCATTGCACGGTCCCACAGACCTGCAGGATTAAGAAAATATGCCATAACCACTGCTGCAACAACCAGCAGTATGCCTATAATGAAAAATCTTTCATCTGTGCCCCCGACAAACATCATTATTGCGCCGATTGCACAGATAATGAGTGTGGCGGAAATGTGAGGCTCCAGAATAACAAGTGCTGCAACAGACCCAAGCACCAGCAAAAACGGAATAATACCATATTTTACAGTGCGCATCTTTTGTGTGCCAAAACGCTGAATCCAGTCAGAAAACAGCAGTATAACTGCAAATTTTGCAATTTCAGAAGGCTGAAATGTTGCAACTCCAGGAATAACAATCCAGCGGTTTGCATAGTTGATTTCCGGCATAAAGAAAACCAGTACCAGCAGAATGTATGTTATGCCCAGCACCAGAAAGCTGTATCGGCGCAGGATGCGATAATCCAGCTTGGCTGCCAGAAACATAACCACCAGCCCTGCCGCAGCAAATATAACCTGGTCTTTTATATAATGCAGGCTGTCGCCGCGCTCGTACAGGCCTTTAACATAGCTTGCCGAATAAAGCATTATAAGCCCAAACACCAAAAGTGTAATGGTTATTATAAGCAAAGGCATATCCACATTTGTGCCTTTTTCGGCGAAACGGAAAAAGCTTTTTATATTAAATTGTTTTTCGCTGTGTTTTTCCTGTTTCAAGGCGGATATACCTCTTTTCTGATTAGTTAGTTAGAAATTGTACATATAAAGATAGGCCAGCACTGCAAATATAACAGAAATAAAGCTGAACACGCCTACAATTTTAACCTCGCTCCAGCCACTCATTTCGTAATGGTGGTGGATAGGGCTCATTTTAAAGATTCGTTTGCCATGTGTGAGTTTAAAATAAGTAACCTGAATAACAACACTGAGTGCCTCACATGTGTAGATAATGCCCATAAGCACCAGCACTTCAGGGCGGTTAACTGCCCACGCCATTGCAACAACACTACCGCCAAGGAACATACTGCCTGTATCGCCCATAAACACCTTTGCAGGATAGAAGTTCCAGATAAGGAATCCTGCAAGGGCACCTGCAAGTGAGCATGCAAAAATTGAGTTTGCATAATAACCGTAGGAAGCAGAAATCATAAAGAAACCAAGCGCAACGATAAATGTAACACTGGAACAAAGGCCATCGATACCGTCGGTAAGGTTAACCGCATTAACCATAAAGGTTATGCCTGCAAAAACAATAGGATAGTAGAAATATCCAAGGTCAAGCTGACCGTACCATGGAATTGTAATTGCTGTGTTTATATGGCCGATAGCATACTGTGCCATAAGAAATGCAACTGTTACGGCAAACTGCATAACAAGCTTTTGCTTTTCGGTAAGGCCAAGATTGCGTTTTTTTACCACTTTGATATAGTCGTCAACAAAACCGATAATGCCAAAAGCCAGCGCTGTAACAACACTGATAAACAGGCTGAGGCTTTGGTTCTGATAAGTTTCTTCCATAAATGTAGGCTCACTGTTTAAAAGCAGTGAATACCCTGCAATAACCCCCACCAGTACGCCAACAAAAAACATAAGGCCGCCCATTGTTGGGGTTCCCTGTTTTGTCTGATGCCATGTTGGGCCAACATCGTTAATAGTCTGGCCGTATTTAAGCTTTCTTAACCAAGGGATAACAACATAACCGCTTATGGCTGTGATAAGAAAAGCCGCAAAAGTAGCAACTAAAAATGATACTCTAACCATAAAAACTCCTGTAATTTAATAAACCTTTTCTATAATTTCTTCAAATGCCATACCTCTGCTTGCTTTAAAGATAACCGTATCATCTTTCTGCAGGACAGATTTAAGGTAAGCTGCCAGTGCATCCTTTGTTCCAAACATCTGGCCTGCGCCAAATCCCTGTGCAATAAAGTTTGCTTTATCACCAAAGCAAAGCATAACATTTACACCTTTTTCTTTTGCATATTCTCCAACTGCAAAATGCATTGCATCTGTATCTGCACCAAGTTCCAGCATGTCGCCGAATACGCAGATTTTGCGGCCCTTTGCAATTGCACACACTGTGTCTACTGCAGCGCGCATACTATCAGGGCTTGCATTGTAACAGTCTTCAACAAAGGTTACACCTTCTTTTTCCACAACCTTGCCTCGCATGCCGCTTGGCACATATTCTGCAAGATTTTTTGCAGTCTGCAAAGGGTCAAATCCCATTGATGTAACAACTGTGTAAGCAGACAGTGCATTCATAACATTGTGATTGCCCACAACAGGGATTTTACACTGTATTTCACCGTGGATTTTGTCGCAGATTGTAAAGCTGGTGCTCAAACCAGAACTTGCAATATTTTTTGCTGTAACATCTGCATCTTTGTTTTGAATGGCAAAATATTTTACGTTGAGCGGATTTGTCACCTTTACGGATTTCAAGAATTTATCATCGCCGTTAAGTACAAGCACACCGTCCTTGTCCATGCCGTCGCACATTTCCATCTTTGCTTTAAGGATATTTTCCTGGCTGCCAAGCTTTTCAAGGTGGCTTACACCAATACAGGAGATAACTGCATATTTTGGTTTTGCTGCACAGGACAGCTTGTGCACATCACCAAGGTCATCCATGCCCATTTCAAGTATTGCGTATCTGTCGCTGTGTGTAAAACCAAATATTGTCTGTGGCATACCAATTTCGTTGTTGTGGTTGCCAAGGCTGCGCACTGTTGGGGCAAATGGACTTAGGGCTGTGTAGATAAAATCTTTTGTGCTTGTTTTGCCCACACTGCCTGTAACACCGATAACTTCAAGGTCAAACATATCGCGGTGGTTTGCACCCAGCTGAATACTTGCGTTTAAAATATTTGGCACAATTGCCTGCTTGTGTGCTGGTACATCAGGAATATAATTTTCGGTAAGCACAAAGCAGGCACCCATTTCAATGGCTTTTGCTGCATAGTCTTCACCGTTTACCCTTTCACCGCGTATTGCAAGAAACACACTGTTCTTTTCAACCTTGCGGCTGTCGACCACAACGGAAAAAACAACACAGTCTTCCATTGGTATTGCAATATCCTTTAAAAGCTGAGAGAGATAAATCTTTTCCAATTTATTTTTCATTCCTTTTTCTCATATATTGTTCTACTATCTGATGCTCATCAAGGTAGAGGGTTACTTTATCAATAACCTGATAATCCTCGTGACCTTTGCCGCATAAAATAAGTATGTCATTATATTGTAACATATCCAGCGCCATTTTAATAGCTTTTCTTCGGTCAACTTCTGTGATATGCGGTATTTTATTGTCTTTAAGAGCACCAACTGCATCATTGATAATGCTTTGTGGGTCTTCTCCACGCGGATTGTCGCTTGTAAGCACTGCAAAGTCGGCATATTTTGCCACGGCTTCGCTCATATATTTACGCTTTTTAGGGTCCCGCTCGCCTGCACAGCCATAAAGCACAATAAACCTGTTCTGTGCAAAAGGTTTAAGACCGCTTAACACATTTTCCAGCCCGTCTGGTGTGTGGGCATAGTCGCATATAACTGTAAAAGGTTCTTTTACCAGCACTTCACATCTGCCTTTAACCCCTTTTATATTTTTCATATCTGCACAGATATCTGCAATGTCAAAGCCAAGGCACTGGCAAGCCAGTGCACTGCCTATTGCATTCTGCACCGAGTATTCACCAGGCATGGAAAATTCCACACGGTTGATGCTGCCGCAGCTTACCATAATAAACTTAGAACCTGTGCCGCTTAACTGAATGTTTTTTGCGGTGCAGTCGGCACTGTCGTCTTTAAGTGAGAAGGTAACAACATTTTTATCACTGCCTTTGTACTGCTGTGCAATGCGCCTGCCATACTCATCATCGGCATTGATAATTATATTTTTGCTGTTTTCAAAAAGAATACATTTTGCTTTAAAGTATTCTTCCATTGTTTTGTGATAGTCCAGATGATCCTGGGTTAGATTTGTAAACACCGCCACATCAAACTGAATGCCATAAAGGCGCTGCTGAACCAGTGCCATGCTGGAAACTTCCATAACCACATATTCACAGCCGCTTTTATGCATCTGGCTTAAAAGCACGTTAAGCTCCCAGGCCTGTGGTGTTGTGTATTTTGCAGGAATATCCTGGTCGCCAATCATATTCTGTATTGTACCGATAAGCCCAACCTTTTTCCCCTGCTGCTGAAGAATATCCTTGATAAGATATGTGGATGTGGTTTTGCCGTTTGTGCCTGTTATGCCAATCATCTTCATTTTTCGGGACGGATTGTCAAAGAAATTTGCACAAAGCAAAGCATAGGCTTTTTTTGTGTCAGGCACAATAATCTGATTTGGCACACCCATATCCTTTTGACACACAATAAGCGCTGCACCTATTTCTGCCGCTTTCTGTGCAAAGGTGTGTCCATCAAAACTGCCACCCTTGCAGCACACAAAAGCACAGCCCTTTTCTACCTTGCGGGAATCGTCGGTGACAAAAGACACTTCAAGATTTTCTGCATTTCCTGTATATTCAATTCCTTTAAGCAAAGACTGTACCTTCATAGTCTGTTTCCTTTCTGTTATTCAAAGGCTGTTGTTGTGGTAAGACTTACCTTTACAACAGTACCCATTGGTATTTTTTCGCCTGACGGTATCTCCTGAGAGATAACAACTGCATCACCTGAAGATGCTGCAACACCCGAAAATTCCACATTCAGACCAAGGCCACGCATTGTGGCTTCGGCATCTGATGCTGATTTGCTGGTCAAATCAGGCACTGTCACCATAACACTTTCGGTATCAGGGTCGGTATACAGCACAACTATGCTGCCCTTTTGTACTTTCATAGAATTTGTTGGGAACTGGGATACAACCGTATTACCGCTGCCCACCACCTTAACATTAAAGCCTGCACGCTGCAAAGTAACCCTTGCGTCTGTAACGTTCTGGCCTGTAACATGGTTTACATGCTGGCTTACATTTGCTTTTTCAGCTTCTGTATAAACAGGCTCCACACCAAGATATGGCAGAATTTCGCCCATAAGGTCGCCTACAACAGGCCCTGAAAGGTTACCGCCGTAATAAGAATATGTTCTTGGCTCGTCAAAGAATATAAGCACTGCAATTTCCGGATCATCACAAGGTGCAACACCAACGTAGGAAGCAATATAGTCATCATCCATGGCTGTATCCAGCTTCTGCGATGTACCAGATTTACCGCCAACACGGTAACCTGGAACATAGGACCATCTTGCATTGTAATTTGTGCCGTTTTCCAGCAGCATATCGCATATAAGTGCGCTTACTTCCTCGCTTACAACCTGACGCTTAGGCTCTGGTGTAAGCTCCTTTACAACGTTGCCATCTTCGTCCACCAGTTTTGAAACAAGGTGCGGTGTAACAAGGTTGCCGCCGTTTACTGCTGTTGCAACGGCTGTTATCATCTGTATAGGTGTAATTTTAAAGGTCTGACCAAAAGAGTTACTTGCCAGACTGGTTTCGTTCATCGTCTGCGCATTGTAGGTGATGCTTTGCTGTTCACCTGGCAGGTCGATGCCTGTTTTTTCGGAAAGGCCAAAAGATTCAAAGTAATCCACAAAGGTCTGTATGCCCATGCGCTGGCCCATATCAATAAAGGATGGGTTGCAGGACTGGATAAGGGCCTGCTCAAAGGTGAGGGCACCGTGGCCTGATGTCTGGTTGCATTTGATGCGCCAACCGCCAACTTCTACATAGCCTTTGCAGAAAAAGCCTGTGTGCTCGGTTGCCGCACCGCTGTCCAGCGCAGATGCTGCTGTTACAATTTTAAAAACCGAACCAGGTTCATAAAGGTCAGAAACCGCTTTGTTGCGCCACTGTGACTGGCGTGCCTGGCTTACCGCATTGTTGTATTCGGCATCATCTGTTATAGCTTCTATGGCCGCTTTTACATCTTCATCGTAAATTTCAAAAGGCTCATTTGGGTCAAAGTCAGGTTTTGTTGACATGGCATAAATTTCGCCCGTTTTAACGTTCATAACAATGCCTACACCTCGACACTGAACGTTGTATTCTTCCACCTTTGAAGAAAGACGTTTTTCCAGAAAATGCTGTATTGTCTCGTCTATTGTTGTAACAAGGCTGTAGCCGTTCTGGGCTGCATTAAGTTCTTCGTACTCATAGCCCATATCCAGCCCCCAGCCGTTTTTGGCCGAAATAACACGGCCCTGAACACCTGTAAGCTCTTCGTCATAATAGCTTTCAAGACCTGCAAGGCCCTGGTTGTCAGTCCCGCAGAAGCCCAGAATTGTTGCCGCAAAACTGCCGTAAGGATAATAGCGCTTGTAGTCTTCCACAAGGTTAACACCGCTTATTTTTTCCTCCTGACACCACTGGCGGATAGCATCAGCCTGCGGCTTATCTATTTTATAT
>SVMV01000046.1:0-3914 GCA_015067245.1 Oscillospiraceae bacterium
TATACTCAAAGAAAATTTCAGGAAACAGCCCCAGCATTACAGCATTGCCCATAAAACCCCAGTTGGAGATTGCAAGGCCATAGGTGGAGATTTTTTGCAGATAGTTGTCTTTGCTTAAAAGCTTTGGAATTATAATGGCCAAAGGGATAACACAAAGCTCTATTGCAACGCTTATTGCCATAAGCTTCCACATTTCGCCAAGGCAGTCTATGGTAAAGTTTTCGATAAATGTGCCCATAACCAAAGCAGGGATAAACAAGCAGTTTTCCAGCTTGGACAGCACCTTTGTGCTGTTTGGCTGCAGTACATTTATTTTTGCCAGCATCCAGCCAAAGATAATAAAGGTAAACAAAAAGGCTGTCTGGTTAAGGGTGGATGAAAAAACAGTCATATCTAAAGGGCGGATAACCGCCTGCTCCTTATATAAATATTTACAGACAAATAATAGCACTAATTTACACCGTTTACAATATTTTACAAAAATTCTATTTTATAAAATATATATGTATGATATTATAAAAACATAAAACAACATACTGAAAGGAGATGTATTGTATGAAATATCCGCCAACACAAACCACATTGGAATGGGGACCGATAGTTATACCTTTTGCATTGCTGCTTATATGGCTGTTTAATCTCTATAAACTTGGAAAGCTAAGCAAAACGCAGTACATTCTCATTGTATGTGCAGCAGTTTTGGTTTTTGCAGCAATTGTAATTGTATATATTTTCAAATAAAAAACAACCCGACAGTTTTTTGATAACTGTCGGGTTTTGAGTTTTCAGCATTGAATTTTCAATGGTAATATTTGTTATTAGCCTGTGATATATTCTGGTGCTTTTTCTTTGAGCATTGCTGCTGCAGCTTCGTCAACAACTACGATAACATCGTTGTGCAACTGAAGAACAGATGCAGGAACCTGTGGTGTGATGTCGCCTGCAACCATTTTGTAGATGATTTCAGCTTTGCCTTCACCGTTTGCAACAAGAAGAATTTTCTTTGCGCTCATGATTGTTTTGATGCCCATTGTGTAAGCCTGTGTTGGCACATCTTCTTTCTTTTCAAAGAAGCGTGTGTTTGCATCGATTGTGCTCTGTGTAAGGTTGATGATGTTTGTGCCTTTTGCAAAGCAGTCTGCTGGTTCGTTAAAACCAACATGGCCGTTGTGGCCAATGCCGAGCAGCTGAAGGTCTACACCGCCAAGTGATTTGATAACTGCATCATATCTTGCACATTCTTTTTCAGCATCTGGTTCTGTGCCGTCAGGAATGTTTGTGTTTTCCATTTTGATGTTTACGTGTTTGAACAGGTTTTCATACATAAAGTATGCATAGCTCTGATCGTTGTCTTTTGTAAGACCAACATATTCATCAAGGTTTGCAGCGTAGCATTTTGAAAAATCAAGGTCGCCGTTTTCGTATTTTTTGATAAGGTTTTTATAAGTGCTGATTGGGGAAGAACCTGTTGCAAGGCCAAGAACGCTTTCTGGTTTAAGTGTAACCTGGCTTGCAATGATGTTTGCGGCAACACGGCCTAAATCTTCGTAATCTTTTGTAACAATAACTCTCATGGTGAAATTTCCTTTCAAATTTTTAATTTATAGCGAAAAATTATGTTTTAAATTAGAATTTCTGCACCTTGCCTGCAAGTACAACAAGTTTTGGCTGAAGGTCTTTGTCCAACACAACAACGTCTGCCTGTTTGCCTTCTTTAAGGCTGCCAACTACATCGTAAAGGCCTGCGGATTTTGCAGGGTTGATTGTTGCAGCTTTGATTGCGCTTTCAAGTTTGATGCCAAAGCTTACTGCGCGGCGCACACATTCTGCCAGCACTGTTGCGCTGCCTGCAATTGTGCCGCCTTCAAGTGTTGCTTTGCCGTTGTTCATAAATACCTTCTGGCCGCCAAGGGAATATTCGCCGTCAGGCATACCGCAAGCGCGCATAGCATCGCTGATAAGGCACATTCTGTCATCACCAAAAAGACGGAAAGCTGTTCTGATGATAGCTGGGTGAATGTGAATACCGTCAGAGATAATTTCAACATAACTTGCTTTGTCCTGTGCTGCACCAACAACACCAGGGTCACGGTGGCCCATTGGAGGCATGGCGTTGAACAGATGTGTAACATGATCTGCACCTGCTTCAAAGCCTGCAACTGCCTGGTCGTAGTTTGCAGATGTGTGTGCAACGCTTACATGGCAAAGCTTGCTTGCTTTTTCTATAAATTCAACTGCGCCTGGAAGTTCTGGTGCAATGTCCAGCAGACGGATGTTTCCGCCGCTGAGTTCAAACAGACGGCTGAACATTTCCCAGTCTGGGTCAACAATGTATTTTTCTGCCTGAGCACCTTTTTTTGCTTTGTTAAAGAATGGACCTTCCATATTAACACCGCGCAAAGTTGCCTGGCCGTCAATAACCTTGTTGAAGAATGGGTTGGCTGTTTTGAAGATGCCGCTGAGAATAGGTTCGTCAAAAGCCATTGTTGTGCCCAAAAAGCTTGTAACACCCTGGCTTACAAGGTATTTAGCGATTGTGTTGATATCGTTTTCACTGTTGTCGCAGAAGTCGCTGCCGTATGCACCGTGGATATGTATATCTACAAAGCCTGGGATAACGTAGCAGTCTGTTGCGTCAAACACTTCTTCGCCGCAAAGATTTTCGCCGATAGCGTCAATTTTTTCACCGCTGAAAGCAATGTCCTGTTTAACAAATTCAGCATTTTCTGTAAACAGGTTACCGTTTTTAATTACCATGGTAATCCACTCCTTTAAAATATATTTTAAGAAAAACATTTTAATGTTATATTTTTATTTTAAACTTTTAAAATGTTTTAAACAATAGCAAATATTTGTGTAATTGTGCATACTTTTGGCATAAAAGTGTCAAAAACAAATTTACACACTTTGCTATTCTTTAGTATAGTACAAAATTTGCCTAAAGACAAATATATTTTTAAAATTTTACTGCAAAAATAAAGGTCTGTGCAAAAAAATTGTACAGACCTTTAGATTTTATTCACAAATTATTTCTTCTGTTTTTTCAGCAGCTTTAGCTTCTTTTGCTGCAGCTTTTTCTGCGGCTTTTGCTTCCTTGGCGGCAAGCTTTTCAGCCTCGTTTTCTTCGTTGATACGGTTGATTTCTTTTTGTTCTGCAATCATTGCATCATAGTGTGCAACAGCCTGCTGTACAGCTTCCAGAATTTCTTCATCTACCTGACCGCCCTGACGGTAAACGTTGCAGTAGTACTCACCGATTTTTTTAAGGGCATCTTTGTAGGAATATTCTTCCCTTGTCATCTTTGCGTTGTGCTTTGCAAGTTCAATAGCATCACCTGTTTTTTCTTCAATGTTTTTTGCTACTTTGTTGATTGTGTCTAAAAATGCCATAAAGAACCTCCATAAAATAAATTTGATAATTTAATTGTACACTATTATTTATCAAAATAAAAGTATGAAATTTGTGTTTTAACAGAAAATAGCATTATAAAAAATCGCAGCCATAAAACTGCGGCAAGCACAGAATTAATGCTGCGATATTATGGTTTGCACAGTCCTTAGCAACAGCAGGCACGGCGAATGCCATGTGCCGCTTTCATCTAAGGGGGTGACAGCAGATTTTTTCACGCTTTGTCGTGAAAAAATGCATCATGCAGGGGGATAATCCCCCTATGAAAAAATCGCAGCCATAAAACTGCGGCAAGCACAGAATTAATGCTGCGATATTATGGTTTGCACAGTCCTTAGCAACAGCAGGCACGGCGAATGCCATGTGCCGCTTTCATCTAAGGGGGTGACAGCAGATTTTTTCACGCTTTGTCGTGAAAAAATGCATCATGCAGGGGGATAATCCCCCTATGAAAAAATCGCAGCCATAAAACTGCGGCAAGCACAGAATTAATGCTGCGATATTA
>SVMV01000046.1:3924-13593 GCA_015067245.1 Oscillospiraceae bacterium
AAGGGGGTGACAGCAGATTTTTTCACGCTTTGTCGTGAAAAAATGCATCATGCAGGGGGATAATCCCCCTATGAAAAAATCGCAGCCATAAAACTGCGGCAAGCACAGAATTAATGCTGCGATATTACGGTTTGCACAGTCCTTAACAACAGCAGGCACGGCGAATGCCATGTGCCGCTTTCATCTAAGGGGGTGACAGCAGATTTTTTCACGCTTTGCCGTGAAAAAATGCATCATACAGGGGGATAATCCCCCTATGAAAAAATCGCAGCCATAAAACTGCGGCAAGCACAGAATTAATGCTGCGATATTATGGTTTGCACAGTCCTTAACAACAGCAGGCACGGCGAATGCCATGTGCCGCTTTCATCTAAGGGGGTGACAGCAGATTTTTTCACGCTTTGTCGTGAAAAAATGCATCATGCAGGGGGATAATCCCCCTATGAAAAAATCGCAGCCATAAAACTGCGGCAAGCACAGAATTAATGCTGCGATTTTGGTCTGAGTGACCCGACTTGAACGGGCGACCTCTACCACCCCAAGGTAGCACGCTACCAGCTGCGCCACACCCAGATGTATAAAATATAATATCAAAAATCAGGACGATTTGCAATAGCTGCAACATTATAACAGATTTTTTGTCAGCAAAACAGACAATAAAAAAAGCACCGACATACTTTGTGTATATCGGCGCTTATTATGCCTTGGATAAAATTTAGATAATTTCAACCTTTTCCATAACAACAGGCTGTGTTGGTTTGTCGTTCCAGTCTGTTCTCACGTTTGCAATTTCGTCAACAACGTCAAGGCCGTTTACAACCTTGCCGAATGCCGCATAGTTGCCGTCAAGATGCGGTGCATCTTCGTGCATGATAAAAAACTGGCTGCCTGCACTGTTTGGGTCCATGGCTCTTGCCATAGAGAGAACACCTTTTGTGTGCTTAAGGTCGTTTTTAACACCGTTTGCAGCAAATTCGCCTTTGATATGCCAGCCTGGGCCGCCCATACCTGTGCCGTTAGGGCAACCGCCCTGAATCATAAAGCCTTTGATAACCCTGTGGAAAGTAAGGCCGTTATAAAAGCCGCTTTTAACAAGTTTTTCAAAGTTTTCGCAGGAAATTGGTGCGATTTCAGGATAGAGTTCAATTTCAATTTTTTTGCCGTTATCCATTGTAATAACTACCATTGTATAAAATCTCCTTTGGTTTTATATATAATTTATTTGATTATACTGTTTTTATAGTAACAGTACAAGCCTTCGAGTAACAGGTTGTTGTCCACAATAATATTTGTTCTGCAGTGGGGCACAATAAACTGGCTTACGCCCCCTGTGGCAACAACGGTGCATTCGCCATGGCCTATTTCTTCTTCAAAACTCTGCACAAGTCCGTCCACTGCGTAGGCGCTGCCAAGTATAAGCCCGCTGTCAATGCTTTTCTGTGTATTTGTGCCTATGGCCTTTGGCTGTGCCATGATGTTTTCTTCAAAAGGCAGGCCTGTTTTTTCTTTGAGTGCCCACATGGAAGAGAATACGCCTGTAAGGATGGATACACCAAGCACATTTGCGTCCCTGTCCATAGCAGTAAGGGTTGTTGCAGTGCCCATATCAATAACAACGCAAGGCATTGGAAACTGGTCCTTTGCAGCCATACAGCCTGCAATTATATCGGTGCCTACTTCGTATGGGTTTTCGGTGAGTATTTTAAGATGGCAGGTTTCGTCGTTTTTAAAGATAACAGGAGTGCATCCGAAAACAGCTTCCATTGCGGCAGAAAGCTCTGCTGCAGTATTAAGGGCAACACAGCAAAGCACACAGCCCTCTATATCAGCGGCAGATACACTGTTTTGTGCAAGGGCATTTTTCAAGACGGAAATATATTCTTCTCTTGACTGTTCCTTTTTATATGGAATACGCAAGGTGTCTGTAATTTTATCGTCACGGAACAGCCCTGCAACCAAATCGGTGTTGCCTGCATCAAAGCATATAACCATATTAAAACCTCCGCGCACTGTTATTTCTTATTTTAAAATTATACCACAAAATGCGGATTATGTATATATTTTGTTTTTCTGTCATAAATATAAAACAGGAATAACCAAGGGGGAGAAGATATGTTTGTTATTACAATCAACAAAAGAAAAATAACCAGAGCAGCGGCAGTTGCAATATGTATTGTGGCGGTTGGGGCGGCAGGTATAGGCTTGAAAAGCTTTTTTGAAAAAGACAGTGCAACAGCGGCAACACCCAAAAAGGCAAAGATGACAACCACACAGGATATGGTGGATTACATAGCGCAAAAGGGATTTACCGCAGATATGCAGACAGCACAGGTTGCCGAGGTGCAGATACCAAAAAAATTTGATGACAGTTTTAATGCCTTTAACGAAAAGATAAAGCAGAACGACGGACTGAGCCTGGAAAAGTATAAGGGTGACAAGGTTAACAAATGGACCTTTGAGATTATAGGATATGACGAAAGTGACACCAAAGCAGTGGCGGTGCTGCTTATCCGCAAAGAAAAACTGGTGGGAGCATATATACTTGAAAAGCCCGACGGCATTGCAAAACCAATGGTGAAACAGAACCAGGATGCAGGTCTGGAACAGACATCGGCAGAAGGAGAAATGCTGACCGAAGCTGAAAAAACCGCAGTGATTGCGGAACTGACCGCCGAAGACGGTATGCCGACAGAATAATTATATATATTGCAGGTAGCAGATGGTGATTGTTTTAAACCCACTTGCACCTGCTTTTTTATTTGATATAATGTAAATATTATCAATTAAAAGGAATTTGAAATATATGCAGATGAGACTGGATAAATTTTTATCTGATTCAATGGAAATAACCCGCCAGGAAGCAAAAAAACTGCTGAGTAAAGGTTTGGTTTTTGTTGACGGAACGGTTGCAAAAAAAGGGGATATAAAGGTTAAGGACGAAACAGACGTTACGGTAAACGGTAAAAAAATAGAATATAAAGAGTTTGTGTATATTATGCTTAACAAGCCAAAAGGGGTTGTAAGCGCAACCGAAGACGCAAACGACACAACGGTTACTGACCTTGTAAGAAAAGATTATCCAAAGCGAAATCTTTTTCCTGCAGGCAGGCTGGACAAGACCAGCACGGGTTTTGTGCTGCTTACTGACGACGGCGTTTTTGCACACGATATACTTGCACCTAAAAAGCACGTCAGCAAGGAATATATTGTAACCCTTGATGCGCCTGTGGATGACGAAATAATCGAACATTTCAACAGCGGTGTTACTTTGGCTGATGGCACACTGCTTAAAAGTGCACAACTGAAACCAACAGAAAATCCTCTTGTTGTAAAGGTTGTGCTGAAGCAGGGGGTATATCATCAGATAAAACGTATGTTCGGTGTGTTTGGCATAGGTGTAAACGAGCTTCACCGCACACATATAGGTACAGTGGAGCTGGACAAAACCCTTGCGGAAGGGGCTTACCGCGAGCTTACACAGCAGGAAATGGAAAAAATTTACTCTCAGTCAGGTGCAAATTAACACAATGTTAAAACTATTGACACATAGTTAGGTTATACTTTTGGAGTAATATCCTGTGTATATTTTGCATTTTGCACATAAAACGGCCATTTTTTTGTAAAAAAATGTTGCAATATATGAATTTATTGTGTAAAATATAAATGATTAACTAAAAGTATTGTGTAAAATTACAATAAATTGATAAATAGGAGCAAATTATGTCTAACAGGATGTTTCAAGGCGTTATATACCAGATGAAAGATGCCATAGGCCGAGTAGTTGGTGTAACAGACGAAATGGGTGTTGTAATAGCTTGCAGCGAGCTTGGTCAGATAGACAGCATTAAAGACGGCGTGCAGGCAGAAAGAATGGCAAACAGCCAGAGCTTTGTGCGCGGCGGCTATACCTTTAAGGGCTTCTCCAACAACAAGCGCAACGATTTTTATGTGTTTGTTGAAGGTATAGACGAATATGCTGAAAAATTTGCAGCTATGCTCAGCATCTCTCTGCAGAGCATCAAGCAGTTCCACGATGAAAAATTTGACAGACTTAACTTCATAAAAAATGTTGTAATGGATAACATCATGCCTGGTGATATCTACGCAAAAGCACGCGAAATGCATTTTGTTACAGATGTGCCAAGAGTGGTGCTTATTATCCGTGTAAATCAGCAGAAGGATATGTCTACATTTGATGTTATCCAGAATCTGTTCCCAGATAAACAGAAAGATTTTGTTTTCAACACAAGCGAAACAGACACTGTGCTTATCAAAGAACTTAAAAAAGGTATCGAAGACAAAGATATCGAAAAACTGGCAGCATCAATTGTTGATACACTCAATGTTGAGTATTACATCAAAGCTGTTGTTGGTATAGGCACACAGGTTACAAATATCAAAGACCTTGCAAACAGTTTTAAAGAAGCACAGATTGCTTTGGAAGTAGGCAAAGTTTTCGACACAGAAAAAAGCATTGTAAATTACGACCATCTTGGCATTGCAAGACTTATTTATCAGCTGCCTACAACCTTGTGCGAAATGTTCCTTAAAGAAGTTTTCAAACAGGGCTCAATTGAAAGTCTTGACCAGGAAACTCTGTTTACAATCCAGAGCTTCTTTGAAAACAACCTTAACGTAAGCGAAACTTCACGCGGTCTGTTTGTACACAGAAACACCCTTGTTTACCGCCTTGAAAAAATAAGAAAAATCACAGGATTGGATTTAAGGGAATTTGACGATGCAATTGTATTTAAAGTTGCATTGATGGTTAAAAAATATCTTCAGTCAAGTCAGGATAGATTTTAATATTTATCGCTCTTAACGCACTCTAATCCCAGAATGTTTAAGAGCGATTTTTATCGTATATCGGTTAAAACAAAATGCGGTAAAATTTACACAAAACTGTACATAAAGGATATACAGATGGTAGAATTTAAAAATGTTACCAAACTTTACAAGCCGGATATTACGGCTATGGATAAGGTTTCTTTACATATAGATAAAGGCGAGTTTGTGTTTGTGCTTGGTCCGTCAGGTGCAGGCAAATCCACCTTTCTCAAGCTTATGCTGCGTGAGGAAGCAGCAACCAGCGGCGATGTTATTGTAAACGGATACAATCTGTCAAAAATCAAGCAGAAAGATATCCCTTATATGCGCCGCACCCTTGGTGTTGTTTTTCAGGACTTCCGCCTTATCCCAACAATGACAGTGTACGAAAACATTGCCTTTGCAATGCGTGTTACAAACATTGGTGAAAAGGATATTAAAAAACGTGTGCCTTATATTTTAAGCCTTGTCGGGCTTTCTTCAAAGGCCAAAAAATTTCCTACACAGCTTTCGGGCGGTGAGCAGCAGCGTGTTGCACTTGCACGTGCTTTGGTGCACAGCCCAAAACTTGTTATTGCGGACGAGCCTACAGGCAATATCGACCCTGAACTTTCGGTTGAAATTATGGAACTGTTAAAGGCCATCAACTCGGTTGGCACAACCGTTGTGGTTGTTACACACGAGCACGAACTGGCATATAAATATGCAAAACGCATTATAGAAATCAAGGACGGCCGTGTTGTAAATGACACCGCAGGAAAGGCGGTGCACGCACGATGAAATTTTCAAACTTCAAATATCTTGTAAAACAGGGCTTTTTGAACTTTAAAGAAAACCGTCTTATGAGCCTTGCCTCTATAGGTGTTGTGGTTTCCTGCCTTATAATTGTGGGTATCTGCGGCTTGCTGGCAATCAACATAAACAGCTTTGCGAATTTTCTTGGTGACCAGAACGAGTTGGTTGTATACATCTATGACGATGCCACACAAAGCCAGATAGATGCAATTGACAGCTTTATCAAAACCAACGAAAATATAGCTTCATACAATTTTATTTCAAAAGAAGAAGCATTGGAAGAGCAGATGGGATACCTTGGCGAGTATGGCGAACTGCTGGAAAGCTATCAGGGCGAAGAAAATCCGCTGCCTGCATCTTTCCGATGCAAGCTTAAAAATCTGGAGACAATCCAGCAGACATCCGACCAGCTGTCCTCACTTGCAGGGGTAGAACTGTTAAGCACACCTACCGAGCTGGCAAATGTGCTTATCACCCTTAAAAATGCAGCCTTTTACGGCGGATTTGGGGTGCTTGCAATTCTGGTTTTTGTAAGTATTGTGGTTATATCCAACACAATACGTCTTACGGTTTTTGCAAGACGTAAAGAGATTGGCATTATGAAGTTTGTGGGAGCAACCAACGGCTTTATCCGCCTTCCTTTTATTGTGGAAGGTGTTATTATCGGCACAATTGCAGCAGTGGTTACATTTGGCGTTTTAAGTGGTGCATACTATTATCTGCTGCATTATCTTGGCACAACAGCAACAGGCTGGCTTGCAATGGTTTCGGCAGTGCTTATCAGCTATGGTGATATCTGGTATCTTATGCTGGCTATCTTCCTTGGTTTCGGCTGGTTTATCGGTGCTGTTGGCAGTGCAATTTCTATGAAACGATACCTTAAAGTATAAGGGGATTTTTATGGAGAAAAAACTTATAAGAATAATTTCGGCTGTGCTGGTTGTGCTTATGGTTGCAACGGCCATAATTCCTGTTGTGACATCGGCAAATGCCAAGGAAGATTACGAGCAGGCACAGGCAGAGCTTGAAAAGATAGAAAAAGAGCTTAACAGCATAAAAGACACAAAGAAAAAACAGCAGCAGGAAAAAGCCAGTACACAAAAACAGGTTAATCTTGTTAAAAGCCAGCTGGCAACCCTTTCTGCACAGATAGAAGAAACCACAGCTGCACTTTCGGAAAAGCAGGCAGAGCTGGATGCCAAAAAAGTGGAAATATACGAAACAGACGAGCTGTTTAAAAGCAAGCTGAAAGCAATGTATATCCGCCGCAGCGGCAATATGGTTGCAACAGCACTGGCAGTGGATACCTTTTCTGAAATGCTTACAGCAGTAAACACACTTACCAATATCTCAATAGCAGACACAGCTTTACTGGAAAAACTTGATAAGGAAAAGAAAGAGATAGAAAAGGTGGAAGCAGAGATAGAAGCACAGCTTGCAAGCCTTGAAGAAAGCCGCACAAAGCAGCAGAACAAACAGACCGAGCTTGCAACCCTGCTGCAGAAGCAGAACACACAGCTTTCGCAGACTGAAGCACAGGAAGCTGCTGCACAGGCTGCCTATGAAGACGCAAAAGCTGCGCGTGATGCCGCACAGGAAGAACTGCGCAAAGAATTTGCAGCCAGCGGCGGGCTTGACGGCTATGTTGGCGGCACATGGATGTGGCCTGTGCCAGGGTATACAAGCATATCTTCGGGTTACGGTTACAGAAATATATTCGGTTACCGGGAATTTCATACAGGTATAGATATCCCTGCAGGCTACGGCACACCAATCAAAGCCAGCAACAGCGGTGTGGTAACGGTGGCTTCTTATCAGTCAACAGGTTACGGCAACCGTGTTATTGTTGACCACGGCGGCGGATACAAAACTTTGTATGCACATTGCTCCAGCCTTGCAATCAAGGTTGGTGACTATGTTGCAAAAGGCGACACAATTGCCTATGTGGGTTCCACAGGCCTTTCTACAGGCAATCACCTGCATTTTGAAATAAGAATCAACGACCAGTATACCGACCCGACACCATACGTTAGATAATTTTTTAAGGATGTTAATATGAGAAAAAAGATAACTGTAAGTACAGCATTAAGCTTTATATTTATAGCAATTACTGTTACATTCTGCCTGACAATGATTTTGTCTGCACGTATTTTTGAAGGAAAGGTTTCCAATGTAAATGAAAAGGAAACAATGTACTCAAAAATAAGCGAAGTGGACCAGACAGTAAGACAGTATTTTTACACAGGTATAGACGATACAGCCGTTATTGACGGTATGTCCGAGGGATATATTGCGTCCCTTAACGACAGCGAAGCAAAATACTACACAGCAAGCGAAGTTACAGCTTTGCAGAATATCTCCAAGGGTAAGCTTATCGGTATCGGTATTGAAGTGCAGAAAGACGTAAGCGGATACTATAAAATTGTAAACGTAGATGCAGATTCTCCTGCCGATATTGCCGAATTGGTTAAAGACGATATGATTACACATATCAACGATACATCTGTTATGTCCCTTAACACACAGCAGGTGCGTGAAATGCTCACAGCTGCCGAAGGCACAGCAATCAAACTTAACTACCTGCGCAACAGCGAAGAAAACGCAACAGAACTTGTTTTTGCAATATACGATGCGCCAAGCATAAAATATTCACTTGAAAACAATGTGGGTTATATCAAAATGACCAGCTTTGTGGAAGACTCTGCTTCTGAAGTGGAATATGCTGTTAAAAACCTGATTTCCCAGGGGGCTGCAAGCTTTGCACTGGATATCCGCTTTAACTCCAGCAAAGAGTACAACTATGCTGCAGAGGTTGCAGATATATTTGTAAAGGAAGGCACAACAATGTACGCCCAGTATGCCGACCAGTCAAAAAAAGTGCTGTATACATCTGACGAAGAAATGGTAAGCCAGCCTGTTACAGTTATCGTTAACGGACAGACAGGTTACGCAGCAGAAATGTTTGCTGTTATCCTTAAGGATATGGGCGGTGCAAAACTTGTTGGCACAAAAACAATGGGTAAATGTACAATCCAAAACCTTTACCGCCTGTCTGACGGTTCTGGTGTGGAAATTACAACAGCAAGACTTGCACCTGTTGCAACAGCAGATTATCACGGCACAGGTCTTTTGCCAGACTATGAAAAAGCACTTTCTGCAGATCAGGAACTCAACTTCTATGACCTCACAATAACAAGCGACCCGCAGATTCAGCGCGCTATTGAAGTTGCGGTGAATATGGCAGGTCAGACAACAGAATAAAATGATAGCAAAGGGCTGTAAGTAATCTGCTTGCAGCCCTTTTTATAAAGGTGACAATATGAACAGTATTACAGTAAACACTCCTATAGGTTATCTGCATATATGTGAAGAAAACGGCAAAATTGCTTCTATAACATATAAAGAACAGTATACAGAACCGCATGGCACTGAAACTGCGGTGCTTGCAATGGCAAAACAGCAGCTGCAAGAATATTTTAACGGAGAAAGAAAAGCTTTTGACCTGCCGCTGAAAATAACAGGCAGCGATTTTACTGCTAAAGTTTTAACCCAGCTTGCAAAGGTTCCTTATGGCCAGACAATAACCTATGGTCAACTTGCCGAAAAAGCAGGCAGCAAGGGTGCTGCAAGGGCGGTGGGCACAGTTATGCGTAAAAACAAATTTGTTATTGTACTGCCCTGTCACCGTGTTCTGCCTCAAGGCAACAAACTGGGCAACTATTCTGCTGGGGGGCCTGCAAACAAGGAATGGTTGCTTACACTTGAAAAGCAGAACAGTTTTAATATGTTTTTTAATTTAATTAATCAGTAAAAACACCTTATAAAAAATGCCAAAAAATAATTTGAAAATTTTTGCAAAAAAGTGTTGACAAAACCTGCACTATGGGTTATAATAATTCACGTTGTTGAGATACAAACAACAACGGGATGTGGCTCAGTTTGGTAGAGCGCCTGGTTTGGGACCAGGATGCCGCAGGTTCGAATCCTGTCATCCCGACCAGTTGGAATAATCATTACGCATCTGAGTAGTGATTATTCCATTTTTTT
>SVMV01000047.1 GCA_015067245.1 Oscillospiraceae bacterium
AAAACAGTGTGGTACACTGTTTTTAGCCAAAAGAGCTTGAGCGGCAGCGAAAGCCAGTCAGTATGCAAGGCTTTGGCCGCAGCAGACGGCGAATCCTAGTACCCCAGCCAATGAGAACCACTGAACAAGTTTCAGTGGTTTTTATTTTTTTTGCACAAAACACAGATTCGAACCTGCGAAGGTTTTGGCGTTAAGAAAACAGTGTGGTACACTGTTTTTAGCCAAAAGAGCTTGAGCGGCAGCGAAAGCCAGTCAGTATGCAAGGCTTTGGCCGCAGCAGACGGCGAATCCTAGTACCCCAGCCAATGAGAACCACTGAACACTGTTTCAGTGGTTTTTATTTTTTGCACAAATAATTAGCTCTATATCTATTTTTGAAGATAGATTTAGAGCGTTTTTGTTTTAAGTTTCTTTCTACGCTTTGTGTTTCTGAACTTTTCTATTATTTTTATATTACCTTTATATTTCGTTGTAAAAACAACATACATAGCTATATTTTTATTATATAATAAGGCCATAATATAAAATTTACGGCTGCAAGGAGAATAACTATGATAAGAAAAATTATTAAAATAGACGAAGAAAAATGCAATGGTTGCGGACTTTGTGCAGATGCCTGCCACGAGGGTGCCATTGAAATGATTGACGGCAAAGCCAAGCTTACCAGGGAAGATTACTGCGACGGACTTGGCGATTGTTTACCTGCCTGCCCCACAAACGCAATAAGCTTTGAAGAGAGAGAAGCCCCTGCATATAACGAAGCTGCTGCTATGGCTGCCAAAGCTGAAAAAGCAGAAAAACCTTTGCCTTGCGGTTGCCCTGGCACAGCTGCAAAAACCTTTACACGTCAGCCTGCTCCATCTGCCGCATCTGATTGTACTGTTACAAGTCAGCTTACACAATGGCCTGTTCAGATTAAACTTTTGCCTGTGAGAGCACCTTATTATGACAATGCAAATCTGCTTGTTGCTGCCGACTGCACAGCATTTGCCTATGGCAACTTTCATAACGAATTTATAAGAAACAGAGTAACTGTTATCGGATGTCCAAAGCTTGATATGGTTGACTATACGGAAAAGCTTACACAGATTATTGCCAGCAACAATATTAAAAGCGTAACTGTGGTGCGCATGGAAGTGCCTTGCTGCGGCGGCATTGAAAATGCAGTTAAACAGGCACTTATGGCAAGCGGAAAATTTATTCCCTGGCAGGTTGTTACAATATCCACCGACGGCAGAATTATTGACAGATAGCAAATAATTTAGAGATAAAATAAAATCTTCGGTTTAACATAAACCGAAGATTTTTGTATGTTTCCATATATAATTTATATCAAGTCAGGCAATACACAGTATTCACAAAGCTGAACATACATATCGCTGTATTTGTTAAGCACAAAATCTGCTGCTCTGCTTTTTAACACCGAAGTTTCGCACTCACTGCATTGTGGGACGGATATTACAATGTTTACACCTTTGCCAAACTCTGACTGCATAAGGATTGTACCGCCTGCGTGCTCTGCCGCCTGCTTGGCTATATACAGCCCCAAACCAAACTTGTTTGTGATTTCTCCGTCGTTGTATGGATCTGCAGAATAAAAAGGCTGAAAAACACTGCCTATAATCTCTGGCCTGATACCTTTGGAATTATCCCTGTAGGTAAGCACACATTTATTGTTTTCTTTTTTAAGTGTAACTTTAACAGCAACATCTTCCTGACGGTAATCAAGGCTGTTAAGCAAAAGGTTAAACAATGCTATGCCCAATAATGTCTGACTGCCCCTGACTATGCATCCGTCATCAGCTTTGCAGTCCAGAGAAAAATATTGCGGTAAAACCATCTGTGAACTTTGGAACACATTTTTTACAAGCTGAGAAAAATCTATAATTTCTTTATTATATTCGTATCCGCTTTGCAGCTTTGAAACAACAGAAAGGTTGTTTACACATTTGATAACAGAATATGTGCGTCTGTAAACCGCATTAAGATTTTCCAGTGCTGCTTCAGTGTTATTATTACTGATATTTTCTGCCATAATAGGCAGAGATGCAAAAATATTTGAAACAGGTTCCCGCAGCTGATGGTTTACAGTATCTATATATTCAATAAATATTTCTGCAGCGGTAGGATTATTTTGTTTTTTATCTTTTTCCTGCATATACTCACTCTTTTTCGACATTTTTCGACAAATTACTTATATCATTATTTTATAATATATCTATTTTTTTGTAAAGCGCAAACTGTAGTATGCAATATTATTGCCTGTTTATGCTTTTATGGCGTAATTTGACTTTTGCGCTTTACTAAGGCTTTATTTTGTTGTATAATTAAATTTGTCAGATAATTTAACATAAAACTATGGTTTAAAAGTACAAATTTTAGGAATATATTTTAATCGCTTAAATATTGACTTAAAATTGCAAATTAGGTATCATATTCCCAGTAAGTTAATTTTTTGACAAACTTAAATTAAATTATATTACACTTTTAGGAGGCTATTAATTATGGCAATCAAAATTGGTATTAACGGTTTCGGTCGTATCGGCCGTCTTGTATTCAGAGCAGCAATGGCACAGCCAGAACTTTACGAAGTTGTAGGTATCAACGATATCGGCGTAACACCTGACTATGCAGCATATATGACAAAATACGACACAATCCACGGTCGTTTTAACGGCGAAGTTTCTTCCACAGAAACTGACCTTGTTGTTAATGGTCACAGCATTCCATTCTTCGCTATCAAAAACCCAGCAGAACTTCCTTGGGGCGAACTTGGTGCAGAATATGTTGTAGAATCCACAGGCGTTTTCACAACAACAGAAAAATGCCAGGCTCACCTTGAAGCAGGTGCTAAAAAAGTTATCATCTCTGCTCCTGCAAAAGACAAAGAAACACCAACATTTGTTTGCGGCGTTAACCTTGAAAAATACACAAAAGATATGACTGTTGTTTCCAACGCTTCCTGCACAACAAACTGTCTTGCTCCTTTGGCTAAAGTTATCAACGACGAATTTGGCATTGTTGAAGGTCTTATGACAACTGTTCATGCTACAACAGCTACACAGAAAACTGTTGACGGTCCTTCCAACAAAGACTGGAGAGGCGGCCGTGCAGCAGCAGGCAACATCATCCCATCCTCTACAGGCGCTGCAAAAGCATGTGCTCTTGTTATTCCAGAACTCAAAGGCAAACTTACAGGTATGGCTTTCCGTGTTCCAACACTTGACGTTTCTGTAGTTGACCTTACAGTTAGACTTGCTAAACCAACAACATACGAAGAAATCTGTGCAGCAGTTAAAGCAGCAAGCGAAGGCAGCATGAAAGGTGTTCTTGGCTACTGTGACGAAGCTGTTGTTTCCAGCGACTTCTACGGCGAAACACAGACATCTGTATTTGATGCTAAAGCAGGTATCATGCTTAACGAACAGTTTGTTAAACTTGTTGCTTGGTACGACAACGAAATGGGCTACAGCTGCAAAGTTCTTGAACTTATCAAACACATGGCAGAAGTTGACGCTCAGTAATTTAAACAATATTAAAGCCTCGGTTTTTACCGAGGCTTTTTGTTTACATAAAACACCTTTACATATTTATACTGTAAAAATTTTCAGCTTATCAGTTCTTTCAAATTCCTGTTTTTTTCTATAATGCGCACCATCATAAGACCAATTACACCGCAGCTTAAAAGCTGACCTGCACCAACACTTACGGCCTGCGCCCAAAAGATAACAGGGCTGAATACACCATTGTTGATAAGCATACAAAGCTCCCAGCCTATTACAGCTGCGTTAAAAACTATCGGCGGAATAACCGACAGCAGCGGCAAGCCTTTTATTTTTACATTTCTCAGCAGATATGTGCAAACCGCAGCCAAAAATGTTGCAAAGGTGCCAAAAATCATATCCATCCATCCAAGAATATTTGCACCTGTAAAAAATCCGATAAGGTTTGTCAGAAAGCAGCCTATTGTTACACCCCAGACATTAGTTAAGCTAAAAATTGGCAGCAATGTAAGTGCCTCGCTTATTCTTATCTGAACTGTGCCAAAAGACACGGCAGAAAGAGCTATACTGAGAACTGTATAAACAGAGGCAATCATTGCCTGATTTGTAAGTTTTTTTGTATTTTTCATGGTTTAAACTCCTTTTTTAATTTAAGGAGCTTTTACTTAAACAATTTAAAAGGTGCGGTAAACTGCTGTTAACCGCACCTTGATTCTGTTTAGTTAAAAGCTTTATTTACTGACGGCAGAAAAGCTTGAAGGCTGCCGTAGGCTGTATTTAATTAACGCTTTACATACTAACACAACAGTCAGTAAAAAGCAATATCTTTTTATCTGCCAAGATACAGCATACCGATACTGTGCGGACCTGCATTGATAGAAACTGCACTGCCAAGATGAACAACCATCTTTGGCGGATAGCCCATGGCTTCAGTGCAGGCTGCAACAAGCTCGTCCCTTGCATCAGCATCAGCTGTAAAGCCAACAAGATAGTCTGATGGGTCAGAATTTCTTTCTCTCAGTTTTGCAACAAGACCTGGTATAAGCAATTTATCCCCTCTTGCTTTGAGCAGAACTTCGGTTTTGCCGTGTTTCATAAGAATAACAGGGCGCAGACCCATAAGCTCGCCTGCAAAAGCTGCTGCTGCAGAAATGCGGCCGGATTTTTTCATAAATTTAAGGGAATATGTGCCAAGCAGAATTTCGGTTTTTTCAAATCTGTTTTCCAGATATTCAATAATTTCGGCAGGTTTTGCTCCTTCGTCAATCATTTTGTCTGCACACATAATTGGATAGCCATAGCCAACAGAATAGCATTTGCTGTCTAAAACAGTGATATTCATGTGGCTGTTTGGATTTTCGTCGCAGAACATCTGTCTTGCCATAACTGCTGCATCATGTGTTGCGCTGGCGCCTTTGTTGATTGAAACATGAATAATGTCTGTAACGCCTTCTTTTGCAAGCTGACAGTATTTTTCGTAAAAATCAATCATTGTGATGTGTGCTGTTGTAGGAATTTTTTCGCATTTTTCCAGTTCGGCGTAAAACTCCTCCATTGTATAATCAACACGTTCTTCACAGTCTTTGCCATCGATATTGATGTGGAAATTCATAATTTCAACATTATTCAGTTTTGCATTTAATGGTATATCGCACGCTGAATCTGTAACTATTCTGATGTTCAAAAAAATCACTCCCAATTGTATTTTGTCAGATTGCCGTAGGCTTCAAAGCCTTCAAAATCCCACTGACGAAGAATTTCGTATGTAGCAATTGCTACTGTATTTGATAAATTTAAGCTGCGTATGTTGGAAAGCATCGGCATTCTTACACAGGTATCAGGGTTTGCATAAAGAATATCTTCGTCTATACCTTTATCTTCCCTGCCAAAAACGATATATACGTTATCTTCGTATTTTACATCTGTGTATCTGTGCTTTGCCTTTGTGGTAAAATAATAAAATTTACCGTCAGAATTTTTGCTGAAAAAATCTTCTGTACTATCATAATATGATACACCCAGCTTATCCCAATAGTCAAGCCCTGCCCTTTTCAGTTTTTTATCTTCTATAACAAATCCCATTGGACCAACAAGATGCAGGTGTGCACCAGTTGCAGCACAGGTTCTTGCTATATTGCCTGTGTTCTGGGGTATCTGTGGCTGCAGCAATACTATGTTGATAGATTTCATAAGTAAACTTCCTGATTTTATCCAATATATTTTAAAATATAAAAGTGATAACACTGTGTATATTTTATCATATAATGCTAAAACTATCAAATACAATTTAAACATTACATCATATAAAGGAGTTTTTAAAATGAACAACAGTGCTATGAGTATAATGCGTTCCTGCCTTGTTGGCATGGCTGTGGGCACAGCTGTTACTGCAGCAGGTGCAATGTATTTAAAAGAAAACAAAGCCGCAACCGATAAAATGATGCACAAGGCAAAGGCTTCCAAACGCATTATCACCCGTGCGGGCGAAAATGTTATAAAAGAAATTACCGATTAATACAATTGTCTTCCCTTTTGGTTGCTGCCAAAAGGGATTTTTATTATCATTTTAAACTTTATCTGCGAATAAAATTATAAGAGGTGATAAAAATGCTGAAACAACGAAAAACAATTTTACTGTATTTTTCTTTTGCTGTTATATTTGTTTTCGCCATAGGCGGATATTTTTATACAGAAAAACCGTCAGAATATCAAAAAGCAATAAAAAAAATAGAGTATCAGCTTGGATACCGCGATGTATATGCCACAAAAAATGATTTTACCCACACCGATATGGCTGTGCAGACAGCAGAAATGGAAACGAAAACAGTTTACCTTACATTTGATGACGGCCCAAGCCCACGCACTTTGGAAATTCTTGATATACTTAAAGAATACAATATCAAAGCCACATTTTTTATTTTAAGTGACGAAAAAGAAACCAGCAAAGATATTGTAAAACGCATATATAATGAGGGCCACACTATAGGTGTACACAGTGCAAGCCATTCCTATGAAAAAATATATAAAAGTGTAGACCACTTTCTAAACGATTTTGAAATATGCTTTAACTATATAAAGGATATTATCGGAGAAGCCCCAAACATCTTCCGTTTCCCTGGCGGCAGTGTAAACAGCTATAACAAGAATATCTGCAAAGACCTTGTTGACGAGATGACACGGCGCGGCTTTATATATTTTGACTGGAATGTAAGCAGTGATGATGCTGTTAAAGGATATACCGAAGAAAGCATATACAACAATATTATAAACGGATGCAAAAGCCGCAAGGTGTCGGTTGTTCTTATGCACGATTCGGCGCCTAAAAAAGCAACCGTTGCAGCACTGAAAAAAGCCATACCAGAGCTTATAAGCCAAGGATATGTTTTTGACCGTCTGGACGAAACTGCCCAGCCAACTGTATTTAAAATAGAATAATGTGCATCTGGTGCCATAAATGCTTGCGGCAAATATCTGCCCTTTTGCTTTTTCCTTATTAAGCACAAAACACCTCTCCCTGTTTAAACTGACAGAGAGAGGTGTTTTATATTATTTTGATAAATTGAAATTTAGCGACCTTCCTCAAACTTCACATTAGAAGGATATTTGCTTTCGTTCATCGCAGATTTCACTTTAGCTACCTGTTCTATATCAATATCATATATATTTGCAATAGCCAAAGCATAATAGATTACATCCCACAGTTCTTCATCCACTGTTCCCAAAATGTCGGTACTGTTTTGCGCTTTAAGTCCCTTTCTCATAGCACGAGAAAGTTCTCCTACCTCTTCAGACAGTTTCAAAAAATAATCCTTCAGCAGTTCAGGATGATAGTCTTTTTCTTTAATATAATTTTGTAAATATTTAATCGTTGTTTTACCATCCATACAGTATGTCTCCCCGTTAAATTCAAGTTTTTCTAATAGTATTATACCAAATAAATGTGTAAATTTTCACACACTATCTATTCGACAAATTCAAATTCATTAAAAATATGAAAAGTTCTATCTAACAACTATTCTACCTATCCAAATTTATCCATTAGATACATTTTAACAGATACCTTTCTAAAGTTCAACAAATGATATATTGGATAACTGAACTGCTGCAGGACAAAGCAACAAAACACAGACAACCGCTATTTTGTTGATAATATGCTGCTTTTGTGGTAAAATATAATTTAATTGATTTTACAGGAGTTATTATGAGATACGCTATTTTTGATTTTGACGGCACACTTATCGACAGTATGTCAATGTGGCGCAATATGGGCAATATATTTTTGGAAAAGAATAATTTTCCTCCTTTAAAATATCAGAAAAAACTGCAGAACGACACTTGGGAGGTAGAATTTCTTAAAGCGGTCAACGAACAGCTTGGCCTTGATATAAGCTATGATTTCTTTTTCAATTGGTTTTCTGATTATGTTAAAGAAGCTTACGGAAAATTTTTGCCGTTAAAGCCCACCGCCTATGAGTTTCTGGAAAAGCTGCATAATGATGGTGTTAAGATGTGCATCTGTTCTTCTACCCATCGTTTTATGATGGAGCCTGCCCTTGAAAGACTTGACCTTCTTAAATTTTTTGAATTCACCTGCCACTGCAACGATTTTGGCATGGAAAAGGACAAGCCTGACATCTATCTGCACTGCATGGAAAAACTGGGGGCAAAAAAACCAAGTGAAGTTGCAGTGTTTGAAGATGCCCTTTACGCTGTTAAAACTGTGTCAGAAGCAGGTTTTTATACTGTTGGTATATACGATATTACCGAAAGCAAAAAAGAAGAAGTAAGCCGTTTTTGCAACCAGTACATAGAAGATTATACACAGCTTGATTTTTCCAGATTACCTGAGTAAAAGGAGTTTTATGAAATATAAATATATTTTATTTGACCTTGACGGCACACTTACCGACCCACAGGAAGGTATATGCAAAAGTATAAACCATGCTTTAAGCTATTTTGGCATGGAAAAACCATTAAACGAACTTACACAGTTTATAGGGCCGCCTCTTTTAAAAAGTTTTGCGGGTCTTGTTGGTGAAGAAAACGCAGCACAGGCTGTGGTATATTACAGAGAAAGATTTTCTACTATCGGTCTGTACGAAAATCAGATTTATCCAGATGTAAAAGAAGCACTGGCTTTGCTTAAAGAAAAAGGATATACCCTTTGCACTGCCAGCAGCAAACCGCAGGTTTTTGTTGAAAAAATTCTTGAACACTTTGATATTGCACAGTATTTTACCATTATGGGCGGTGCCACGCTTGACGGTAAAATTGGCGAAAAGGAACAGGTTATCGAAATGGTGCTTGACAGATTAAATGCTGACAAGACACATACTGTTATGGTTGGCGATACCAAGTTTGACCTTATCGGTGCCGAAAAAATGGGCCTTGACGCAATTGGTGTTACCTACGGCTTTGCCGCAAAAGAAGAGCTTTTGCAGTATCCCCATATAGCTTTGATTGATGATATCACTCAGATTTTTGACGTATTGTAGGTGTTGCATAAAATGTTCTACAGAAAAAAATCTTTTTATATAGTTCTGTTTTTATTTGGTATATCGGTTTTCAGCCTTATTGCAGTATACGCAATGAGCGGATTTGAAACAGACACCCATATACCTGAAAGTACAGACCAGATACAAATACAAGAAACTGATATTGAAACGCAGGCTGAAGTTGAATATTATGACAAAACAGTTTATGAAAGCGAAATTGCCAGCTATACCGATGTTATCCTGCCTTTAAACAGCAAGGATGCCGCATATATTGACGAAACTGTGTTTGTGGGAGATTCCAACACCGAGGGCCTTGGCGCTTTTGGCCATTTATACACAAACAATGTGCTGGGCAAACATTCTATGGACATTCAGGGGGTAACTTCCAACGCATATATCCAGATTGCAGAGGACAATCCCGAAACTGAAGAAGATGAAAGCCAGTATATAACCATGGTACAGGCTTTGGCAAACAAGCAGCCGAAACGTATTATAATTAACTTTGGCACAAACAATGCAGGTGTACATGCTGTTGCCGACAGCTTTAAAGCAACATACACTGACACCTTAGCACAGATACAGGCAGTTTGCCCAAACACACAGATTGTTGTGGCAGCGGTTCTGCCTGTGGCAAGGGAAAGGGATTATCCAAAAATCAAACAGGACAAAATTGATGAGTTCAACATATCCCTTGCACAGCTTTGCCGTGAAAACGGATATGGCTTTTTGCACTATCCCGAAGTGTTTAAAGACAGCGAAACAGGATATATGAGCGCAGATTACGTTTCTGCTGACGGTGTACACCTTAATGGTGACGGATATCGGCTTTTGCTTGATTATGCAGGTAAACATCAGTATAATTAAAATAGATTAGTATTTTTCAGCACGAAATTACCTTTTGTATACAGAGAAAGGATAAAAATATGAATGTTACAGTATTAGGCTCTGGCAGATGGGGCACATTTTTGGCAGTATATCATTCACGCAGAAACAATGTTAAGCTTTGGGGGCTTGCCGAAGCACCTGATTTTCAGGAACTTATGTCAACAAGAAAAAATTCTTATCTTGAACTGCCTGACAATCTTATGCTTGAACCTGACCTTGAAAAAGCCCTTGATCACGCAGATTATATAGTTATTTCCATCAGCGCACAGCAGCTGCGCAATTTTTGCCAACGCATCAATCAGTATGATGTAAGCGGCAAAACATTTATACTTTGTATGAAAGGCATCGAGTCTGAAACAGGCAAGCGTCTGACAACAATTGTAAAAGAAAATATTACACAGGATATCAATGTCTGTGTATGGGTTGGCCCTGGTCATGTGCAGGATTTTATGGCTGGTATACCAAACTGTATGGTTGTTGACAGCGACGACAAGGCTGTTATTGACGATGTTGTAACCAAATTCTCCAGTGACCTTATCCGCCTTTACCTTGGCGATGATATTATCGGCACGGAAATCGGCGCTGCCGCCAAAAACGTTGTGGGTATTGCCGCAGGTATGCTGGACGGTGCAGGCCTTAGTAGCCTTAAAGGCGCACTTATGGCACGCGGCGCAAGAGAGGTTGCAAGACTTATACACGCAATGGGAGGCAATGAACTTTCTGCTTACGGTCTTTGTCACCTTGGTGACTATGAAGCAACCTTGTTCTCTCTCCACAGCCAGAACAGAAAATTTGGCGAAAGCTTTATCAAAAACGAACCTTACTCCAAACTTGCCGAAGGCGCCGCAACAGTAAAAGCACTGATGAAACTTAGCGAAGAATATGGTGTGGAACTGCCTATCAGCAAGCTGGTTTATGATGTTATATATAATGGTGCTGACCACAAAGAAGCACTTAACAATCTGTTTTTAAGAGATGTAAAAACAGAATTTTCAAAAGAATATTAATCAATAGTTTGTTCACGTTTACATCAATGCAGAAAGCGAGGCAGAATTATGAAAGTTAAAGATTACACCAAAATATTCATTCGCATCTGTCTGTGTATTATACTTGCTGCTGTAATTTTTCTGTTTTACAAACTGCATTTCAAGGGCAGTGATGTGTGGTTTATCAACAAAATTGACGAAACATATACTGTTATTGTTGAAAAAGAAGCAACTCTTATTGACAACAGCGAATACAAGCGCCTGCACCTTGGTGATGAATACACAACCTACTCGCTTAAAGGCGAAAATGCTGTTAAATTCAGGGATTATTTTTCTTCTCTGAAAATCCGCAAACTGCTTAAGACAAAGGTAGGCACAAAACAAGTTGAGGATTTTGTTTATTACAGAATTACCATTGCTGATGCAAAAGGAAATGTAAACAGAATTACCACCCACGGCGATTATATTGTGGGCATGGACGATTATACTATGCTTTTCTGCAAGCCTTACGGCAGCAACTGGCGAGATGACCTTGAAGCTATGCTTGCAGATGCTGAAATTGTTGAGTATTATATTCAGGATAGTCCATATGTAAACCAATCATAACCTAAAAATCCTGCAGACACTATAAGTCTGCAGGATTTTCTTGTTTTATTCTTTTTTATAAACATAAACAATAAAATGGGCATTTACTGTTAAATTTTCGGCTTTAAGAAGCACTTCCTGCGCCTGTTTTGGGCTGCGGTAAACATAAGGTGTCATCTTAAAAAGATTGTTTATATCAGTATTGTTATCTATAAAAATTTCCTTTTCGGCTTTTACTGTTTCGATAAGCTTAAATCCTTCGTACTGCTCTTCCTTTAACGGATTTTCGTATGGATTTTCGTAAAGTGCTTCCTTAAGCTGCCACAGATGCTTTGGTGCAGGCACAACATAAATGAACACCCCACCTTTTTTAAGCACACGGCTGAATTCTTTTAAACACAGCGGTGAAAAGCAGTTTACAAGCACATTTATGCTTTTTTCTGCTATAGGAAGATGGAAAGATGAAGCGACCGCAAACTGCCCCTCTTTAATGCGTTTTGCCGCAATAGCTACAGCATCCTTGGAGATGTCAATGCCCTTTATATCCACCTTTTTACCCTGCTGTGTAAGTTTTTGATACACACCCTGGGTGTAATAACCTTCGCCGCAGCCGCAGTCGAGAATATTTGCTGTATCAGCTGAATATTTATCGCACAGATTTTCCAAAGTTTCTTTAAGGTGGCTGTAGTAACCCAGTGACAAAAAATTATTGCGGGCAACCACCATAAGCTTATCATCCCCAGGAGCCGCCGAATGCTTTTTGTTTGCAGGCAGAAGATTTACATAGCCTTTTGCCGAGATATCAAAGCTGTGGCGGTTTTTGCATATATATGATTTTTCTTTTATATTAAGCAGCTGTGAACACACAGGACAGATAAAATTTGGCATAGATTTTCCTCTTTTTAAAAATTCTATATTAAATAATAGCACAATTTTATTCTGCTTACAAATTAATTTATAAAATTCACTTTTGCACACAAAAAAGCACGCTGTTTCCAGCGTGCTTAATTTGTTTTCAATTACCGTTTGTGCTAAAAGTAATCTTCTTTTAAATATTTTCTAAACAATAAAATTATTTAGCTGCTCTGAGAGCGATGATTCTCTGCATTTCGTTGTAAACGATCATGAAGCCTTCGTCAACACCCATACCTGGTTTAGCAAGAATCTGTGTTGGTTTTGTAGCCATTGCGCAGTTTACGCAGATCTGTGCAGAACGGTCTGTTTCGTTACATGTACCACCCTGGTATGCGCCGATGCCTTTTTCTTTACAGTAAAGAACAGCTTCACATGTGTTGTTGATACCGCCAAGGTCAGGTGTTTTGATCTGGATCATATGACCAGCTTTGTTGTCTGCGAAGTATTTGATATCTTCGAGAGTGTTGCACCATTCGTCAGCAACGAGTTCTACTGTAGAACCGCGTTTGTCAAGTTCTGCTGTAAGGCCTTTAAGGCAGAGCATCTGTTTTTCTCTTTCTTCAGCATCCATTGGACCTTCAATGCGGAGTTTGAATGGTTTTGCTGTTTCTTCGAGATCCTGAATGTAGTCAGCCATTGCTGTAAAGTTGTCAACGCCGAATGCAGCACCGATTGTGCCGTATACGTCGATGTGGAATGTTGGCATGTATTCTTCGCCGCCGAGGTGTTTTACACGGTCACGGAGCCATGCAACATATTCTTTAAGGATTTCGCCGTTTTTACCAAGTTTTGTTTCAACGTGGTTGATAAGAGCATGTGGAAGAACAGCTGCACCTTTAAGGATCATTTTGTCAGAGTTTTCATATCTGTTGTCGCCGGACTGTGTAAAGATTGGCACTGGTTCTGTGGAAACTTCTGTGCCGTATTCTTCAGCAACAACTTCGCACATCATCATTTTTTTGGATTTTGCTACTGCGTCGAGGATAGCCTGTGTTACGCCGTAACGGATAGCTG
>SVMV01000048.1 GCA_015067245.1 Oscillospiraceae bacterium
TCCACATACACAGACTTTGCTAACATCAACACAGGTGGTGTTACACCAGAAGGTCATGACGGTGTTACAGAAGTTTCCTACATCATCCTTGATGCAATGGACAACATGAGATTGGTACAGCCAAACTCCAACGTTCAGATCTCCCGCAAAAACCCACAGAAATTCCTTAAACGTGCTTGCGAAATCGCTCGTCAGGGTTGGGGTCAGCCAGCATTCTACAACACAGAAGCTATCATTCAGGAATTGATGAACGCAGGCAAATCCATCGAAGACGCACGTAACGGCGGTTGCTCTGGTTGTGTTGAAACAGGCGCATTCGGTAACGAAGCTTACATCCTTCAGGGTTACTTCAACATTCCAAAAATCTTCGAACTCACACTCTTCAACGGTGTTGATATGATGACAGGCAAACAGCTTGGTCTCCAGACAGGTAACGCAGAAGACTTTGAAACATTTGAAGAACTTTGGGATGCATTTGCAAAACAGATCAAACACTTTGCAGACATCAAAGTTAAAGGCTCTTGCGTAATCGAACAGATCTTCGCACAGTACATGCCAGCTCCATTCCTTTCCATCATCACAAACGACTGTATCGCAAAAGGTAAAGACTACAACGCAGGTGGTGCTCGTTACAATACAAACTACCTCCAGGGTGTTGGTATCGGTACAATCACAGACTGTCTTGCAGCTGTTAAATACAATGTATATGACAACAAGAAATTCACAATGGGTGAACTTCTCCAGGCATTGAAAGACAACTTTGTTGGTCACGAAGATATCCACAATCTCGTTTGCAACAAAACACCTAAATACGGCAACGACGATGACTATGCTGATGACCTGATGAAGAAAGTATTCTACCTCTATCAGGAAGAAATCACAGACAGACCAAACATGAAGGGCGGCACATGGAGAGTTGACATGCTTCCAACAACATGTCACGTTTACTTCGGTGATGTTATGATTGCTTCTGCAAACGGTCGTCTTGCACACAAACCAGTTTCTGAAGGTATCTCCCCAGAAAAAGGCGCTGACGTTAACGGCCCAACAGCAGTTATCAAATCCTGTGCTAAGATGGACCACCTCAAAACAGGCGGTACATTGCTGAACCAGAAATTCTTGCCAGAAACAATCGCTGGTGAAGAAGGTCTCGACCAGCTTGCTAACTACATCAGAACATACTTCAACATGGACGGTCACCATGTACAGTTCAACGTTGTTCACAAAGAGCTCCTTATCGACGCTCAGGAACACCCAGAAGAATACAAAGACCTTATCGTTCGTGTTGCTGGTTACTCTGACTACTTCAGAAACCTTGACAGACCACTTCAGGATGAAATCATCATGAGAACAGAACAGGAATTTTAATTCTTGACTGACGGTTTGTTAAACTGAATAAACAAATTAAGGGCACTCCATTTGGAGTGCCCTTTGTTTTTGCTGTGATAATATAATAGTTTTTTATAAGCAAATGTTGATTATTTTGCAGAATAAGAAAATATTATTTTTTTAAATTAATGGTAATCATATAATACTCATCGTTCTCATCTGCATCGGTAACCGCTGCCAGATTTGCAAAATCTGTTGTATTTGCCAGTCTGCCCTCTGCCCCATTCTTAAGACGGCGGTAAGCGATAAATGCGGTTTCTTCTTCTGTGATTTCAAACCATTCGCGCACCCTTGTATCCGATGTATAACTGAAACCAATATCATACTTATCTTCCAGATATTTTCCGCCCATGGAACCTGTATTGTATGCAAAATTTATATCAGGTAAGTAATAATATTCCACTGCAAAGACTGTCTGTTTAGCCTTAATTTTACCGTTTACAAAGTTGTTGGTATATTTCCACTGCCCGTCTTCAAATTTATAGGTTTTAATTTCAAAGCCTGTATAATCTTCAGTTATAATTTCAAATACAGCATTATTTTGGTTGCCGTCTGAAAAGGCATTAAGATAAAATTCTTCCCTTTGTGTCAGTTCCAGTTTCTGCACATAATTTGTTTTTTCTTCTGTTTCAATACCTGTGATAACCTCTGTTTGTGCATACTGCGAACTTTGCTGCTGGTTTGTAAGATTAACCGAACATCCTGCAACAGCAAAAACAAACATCATAACAACAATAACAGATAAAAACTTTTTCATGTTTCCACCGCCTTTCAGCCTTGTTATATTTTATATTAACATAATACAGTGTGATTATCAAATAAAAAGAACTGTCCTTACGATGATTAACACCGTTAAAGACAGTTCTTTATTTATTATTCTGCTGTTTCTGCTGCTGCAACTTCTACCTGCATTTCGCTTTCGCGGATTGCAACAAGATAGTATTCACTGCCCTGTTTCTGGAAGATGTAATCAACATATTTGGATACTGCACCGCTTGTATCATCGTTCCAGTTTGAAGCAGGTGAAATATAGCCCACTGTAACAATCTTTTCACCGCCGCCTGTTTTGATTTTTTCAACCTTTGGTGTAAAGCCTGTTGGGAAGCTTGTGATTGGCACAATATAGGCTTGTTTTTCTTCATCGTAGGTAAATTCTATTTCCTGTTCGGAGAAGCTTTGGTGTGTAAGTGTATACTGTGTACCGAAAACTCTTGTGAAGTAACGGTCAACTTCTACCGCAGGCAGATATGTCTGGCCAAAATCGTCTTTTTCGTACTGTTCCATATCTTCGTTCATAACTGCGGCCCAAACACTGCTGGACAAAAGCAAAGTCTGGTCTGCCTGGTCAGGTGCTTCAAAAGGCAATGGGTCTGCCACAACCAAAGTTGCAAGCAGTGCATTGTATTTTTCTTTTTCTGCTGTATTGTCAAGCAATTTTGCTGTAACCTTTGCACCTGTCACAATTATAGAAGCAACACCAATAAGCATAAGTGCACACATAACTGCACCGATAACTACACGGCGTTTGTGTTTTGCCTTTATATTTTTTTTGTCAAAAAAATCTTCGGCAATCTCTTTTTCCTGTGTTTCAGCAAAATTATCTGCTTCTTCAGTCTTGTTTGCCCTGTATGTTATCTTTACAGAACCTTTAACCTGTTCTTTTACAGGGTTTTCTGTATCAACAATATTTTCCTGAATATCAATTTTATTTTTATCCATACTCAAATTCCTTTTTCAATGAAATTTTACATACTTTTACATAATACTAATATATTATATCATACTATGTACAATAAATCAAAAAGAAATTGTTAACAAATTTAAAAAAGGCAGGAATTCCCTGCCTTTTTCACATTTTAATTATTACTGCTGAGCTTTTTTTGCTGCAATATCAGCCAAAGCGTCTTTTCTGGAAAGGTTGATTCTGTTCTGGTCATCGATTTCTGTTACTTTAACAATAACTTCGTCACCTACGTTAACAACATCTTCTACCTTGTCCACTCTCTTTTCAGCAAGTTTGGAGATGTGTACCAATCCTTCTTTGCCAGGAGCAATTTCAACAAATGCGCCAAAACTCATAAGTCTTGTAACAACACCTTTGTAGATTGCACCGATTTCAGGATCAAATACAATTGTATTGATTACGCTGATAGCCTGGTTGATTTTGTCTGCATCCATACCGCTGACAAATACGCTGCCGTCTTCTTCGATATCAATCTGTACTTCGCATTCAGCGCAGATTTTCTGGATAACCTTGCCGCCTTTGCCGATAACATCCTTGATTTTTTCAGGGTCGATTTTAAGGCTCTTCATTTTTGGAGCGTATTTGGAAAGTTCTTTTCTTGGTTCTGCAATAACAGGTTTCATGATGTCATCAAGAATATGAAGTCTTGCTTTGCGGCATTTTTCAAATGCTTCAGCAATGATTTCGTATGTGAGACCATCAACTTTGATATCAACCTGGATTGCTGTGATACCGTTGTGTGTACCGCCAACTTTAAAGTCCATATCGCCAAAGAAGTCTTCAAGACCCTGAATGTCAAGCATTGTCATCCAGCGGTCGCCTTCTGTGATAAGACCTACAGAGATACCTGCAACTGGTGTTTTGATTGGTACGCCTGCGTCCATAAGAGCAAGTGTGGAAGCACAGATAGAACCCTGGCTTGTGGAACCATTGGAAGAAAGGATTTCAGAAACAAGTCTGATTGTGTATGGGAATTCTTCCTGGCTTGGAAGCACAGGAACAAGTGCTCTTTCTGCCAAAGCACCGTGACCGATTTCACGTCTGCCTGGGGAACGCAGTGGTCTTGCTTCACCAACAGAATATGGTGGGAAGTTGTACTGATGCATATATTTCTTTTCGTATACATCCTGAAGACCATCAATAAGCTGTGCATCTTTTACGCTGCCAAGTGTTGCAACTGTGAGAACCTGTGTCTGACCGCGTGTAAACATACCTGAACCGTGTGTTCTTGGCAGGATACCTACTTCTGCAGCAAGAGGACGGATTTCGTTGATGCCACGGCCGTCAACACGTTTGCCTTCGTCAAGAAGCCAGCGGCGAACAATAAATTTCTGCAGCTTGTACATACATTCATCGATTTCGCCAGCACGTTCTGGGTAAATTTCGTCAAATTTTTCGTGTACTTCTGTGTAGATTGGGTTAAGACGTGCTTCACGAACGTTTTTGTCATCTGTATCCAAAGCAAATTTAACCTTGTCGATAGCAAATTCCTTGATTGCTTCAAACATATCATGGTCAACTTCAATGTGCTGGAATTCGTATTTTGGTTTGCCGATTTCAGCTTTAATTTCTTTTACAAATTCGATGAATTTTTTGATTTCTTCGTGACCAGCTCTGATAGCTTCCAGCATTTTGTCTTCTGGAACTTCAGCAGCGCCAGCTTCAATCATAACAACTTTTTCTTCGCTGCAAACAAGTGTAAGGTCAAGTTTGTTTGTCTTTTTCTGTTCTGCGCTTGGCATAAGAACAATTTCGTCGTCTACAAGACCTACGGAGATACCGCCGATTGGGCCGTTGAATGGAACGTCAGAGATTTCTGTTGCAATAATTGCACCAAGCATACCTGTGATTTCTGGGTCACAGTCTGGTTCAACGCTCATTACTGTCATAACGATGGAAACATCGTTGCGCATATCTTTTGGGAAAAGCGGACGCATTGGTCTGTCAACAACTCGGGAAGAGAGAATTGCGCTTTCGCCAGGGCGGCCTTCACGTCTGAGGAAGGAGCCTGGGATACGGCCTACAGCATAGATTTTTTCTTCAAAGTCTACAGACAATGGAAAAAAGTCGATGCCTTCTCTTGGATTTGCACTCATGGTTACGTTTGCAAGAACAACTGTTTCGCCGTATCTTACAAGACAGGAACCGTTAGAAAGAGCGCACATTTTGCCTGTTTCTACAACAAGCTTTCTGCCTGCAAAGGTAGTTTCAAATACTCTAAAACTCATTTTGTTTTCCTCCTGTTTTAGCATTTCCAACAGGAAAAATTACATTTTTAGCAATGAATTCAGCCGTTAAAAGCAGTTGCTTTAAAGGCTCAAGTTACTGCTAAATATAATAAATTTCCTGTTGGTTTTGTGTTTTGTTTTTGTGTCTTTTTAAGACTTAAAGGCAGATGCTGTTAACATCTGCCTTAATCTTTTTAAATTATTTACGGAGACCAAGTTTAGCAACGATTGCACGGTATCTTTCGATATCTGTTTTCTGCAGGTATGCCAAAAGGTTTCTACGACGACCTACCATTTTAAAGAGGCCACGACGGGAGTGGTGGTCCTGTTTGTTTGTTTTGAGGTGCTCTGTGAGGTGATTGATTCTTGCTGTAAGAAGAGCAATCTGTACTTCTGGAGAACCTGTGTCGCCTTCGTGTGCTGCGTATGCAGCGATGATTTCCTGTTTGTTCATTGTTGTTTCACCTTTCATATAATTGATTTTGCCTTATAACTCAGCTTAAGGTGGGTGAACATCTGTTACACAGCTTTGTTCCTTAAACCGATTTATAGGTCAGCTTGAATATTATATCATTTGTTTTTACTTTTGTAAATAAGAAAAACAAATATTTAACGCCAAATTTTTGAATTTTTTGTTAATTAAATCTGGCCGTCAATATGTATAAGCCTTGGGTATGTGTAAATATATGCACTCAGCGGATAATTCCATCGGTCTGCAGTGTTGGACGCAAGAACAACATCCTCCACTTCGCCGTTTTCGCCTTTTAAAACATCTGTTACAACAAGCGAATGTCTCCACTGACCGTAAGCACCAACCTGTATAATGTCGCCCTTTTGTGCATATTCAAGGCTGATATCATGCTGAACAGCAAGACCGCTGGTATGGTTATACACCGCATAACTGTAAAACTCGTCAACGCCTATCCACGAATAGGAACGTCCGCTTGCCGACTGATTGAAATTAAGGTTCTTGCCGTAAAATTTCCACTGGCATGTATGATTGCCTTTTATATCCATATCCATGCCGCCTGCGTGTATGCACTGGCTGGCAAAATTCTGGCAGTTGCCGCCGTAAAGGTCATATTCCAGATAATCACTGTTGCGCTTGCTGCACCACTCTTTTGCATATTCCACCGCTTCATCTCGGTTATATTCTTTGGATATTTCTGCCTTTTTAAATTCATTAAGATTTTCCTTTGCAAGCACAAAGTTTTCTTTGGCATCATCAACCAACAGCTGCAATGCATTATCTGCCCTTTCGGAACAATCTGCGCCTTTTGCATCATTCCACGCTTCTGCTGCCAGCAAAAAGAAATCCTCTTCCTGCGTATGTGATTTTATCTTCCATCTATCACCCGTATGAACAAGTTTGAATATGTGATATGTATTGTAGGTGCAGGATTTGTCATTTAAATGCTTAAACTTCTGCACATTGTCTTCGGCAAGTTCAACGGTAACACCATTGCCGCTTTCGTATGCCGAAATGATATTGTATGTAACCTTTGCATATTCAAGGGATAAGTCCTTATCCTGCATACTGCGGATTTTGCACAGGGTTTTGTAAGCAGTTTTATTTATGTGACATTCTTCGCTGCTGCTGTCTGCAAACAGATGTGATATCTCAGACGGCTGCATATATGTAAGGGTTTTGGCATAGCACAAAGCAAAATCCTCAAGCACTGTTATCTGTGCACCATTCAGCAGATTTTCACTGTCTGTTATATGTGCCGAAAAGGTTTGTTCTGCTTTTTCTGCATTTTGTGTTTCAGCCGCAGATGTTGTTTCTGCCAGCTGTTCCTGTGATGCGCAGGCTGTAAAAAACAGCACTGCTGTTAATATTATAAAAAGCTTTTTACACATACTTTCCTCTTTGTACCTGTATTTAAAAAGCGATACACTGTTAAGTATACCGCCTTTAAAACTATATACAGTTTTTATCCTTTGAGTATTCACGGGATTTTTTCAAAGCATTTTGTATCATTTCTGCCAGCTGGTCTATATTTTCAAACTTCTGTGTTGGAAAAAGATAGCTGTAAAATTCTACCTTGATATGCTTTTTGTACAAATCTCCGCTGAAATCTGCCAGCGTAGTTTCGCAGCTTACATTGTCTCCGTTTACTGTAGGACGGCTGCCAAAACCTGTAGCAGACGGATATTTTTCTCCGTTCACCTGGGTAACAGTAATATATACACCCTCTTTTGGTGTGCACATACTGTTTGGATAAATCTGGTTTATTGTTGGTGTGCCCAGCTTTCTGCCAAGCTTTTTGCCGTGAACAACCTCAAAATCTATGGAATATGGCCTGCCGAGCATTCGGTTTGCCTTTTCTATATAACCGTCGGCAAGGGCTGTGCGTATTTCACTGCTGCTTACTGTAACGCCGTCCAGCTCTACCGTAGGTACAATAAACACCTCTACCCCTCTGGTGCTGCAAAGTTCTTTAAGCACCTGCACATTGCCTGCACGGTTTTTGCCAAAGCAAAAGCTTTCGCCGCAGAAAACCGCTTTTGCACCCATGGATTTTATAAGCACATCATCTACAAACTGCTGTGGAGTAAGGCTTGCAAAATCCAAAAAATCCGGAGAGTAGAAAAGCTCCACACCCATATCTTTCATTATATTGACTTTTTGATAAATACTTAAAATATCTTTGCCCTTGTGTCCCAGTTTAACTGTTTTTGTAAATGTGAACACAGCTTTGCCAAGTTTATGCTTTTGGGCATATTCTTTCATCTGTTCAATTAAAAACTGATGACCGATATGTATGCCATCAAAATAGCCCATGGCAACAGCGGTATTTTTAGTATTTACCCATTGTGTTCCATAAACTTCCTGCAAATTAATTCTCCTTACAAGGTTAACTTTTTAATAACCGCTTTTTATGATTTAAAATATTATACACCACAAAAATTAAAAATGCTGCCAACGATATAAACTCGGCGATATGGAAAAATATATTTGAATTATATCTCACATAAATATCTTCATCTACTGTAGAAGGTATTATAACTCTTATCAATCCGTTTGTTCCAAACTGTACAGGCAGATATTGATCTGTTTTTTCACTGTATGCCTGATATCCATCATAATAAAACAATGGTATTTCCAGATAATTATCGCCTGGTGTAGAGTTGTCAATTGTTATCTTAACCCCTGCAGCTACCATCGAATATTCTTTTATTTCTATGCCTTCGCTTGCTGTCCTGAATTTTTCTTTACCTGTTATCTCGCCCTCACGCACACCATTCATATAGTATTCCGGAGGAACATAGCCAAACCAGAATTCTCCGTCAAATGCATTTATATTATCCTGTTCAACAACATGATATATACTACCAGAAACAATAAGCAACGCCGTTACAATTATTGCTGCTATCTTACATATCTTTGATTTTGAATCTTTAAGCAGCAAAGCTATACCCATAGTCATAAACGCTATAACAAGTGATATTACCCTGAAAGCAAATTGTATTTTTGCTAAAAGCGAATCAAATATGCCTATTTTTATTATTTCCTGCCATGGCAGATATTTGGTGCATAAAATAAGGAAAACAACAGACAGCACAAGATATATTATGTGTTCGTTTACTTTTCTGCTTTTCAGCATATTTAGCACTGCACTGATAATATATACAACAAACAGCAGTCCTACTGTCAATCCCATTCTTGCATACTGCATTTCATAGCTAAGCCCTGAAATATCAAACAGGATGCCTTTAAATGTACTTGCAAAATTTATATACATCTGGGAATAATTGCCAAACATTGCAAAATCTTTTGTATAGTAATATAAAAACGGCACCAAAAACCATATATTTATCAAAACAGTGGTTATCCCTGCTTTTATCAGAGCAAAAAGAGGTTTTTTAACATTACTTTTAATTATAAATGCATACAGCAAGTATGCCAAAATAAGCACGCCTGCACCGATTGCAGTTAAAACTGTTCCCAATATATGCGACTGAAAAATACATGTAGCTGCTATAACAAGCAATGCCCATTTTTCTTCTTTATTGTGAAATATTTCATATATTGAATAAAACACAAGCGGCAAAAATGCTATAAACAGCAGTTCTCCTACAGCACCTCTTACATAATAATCTCTTATCCTGTAATGATTTAGACAATATATAGCCGCACACAAAAGTCCGTAAATATTGTTTTTTGCCAATTTTCCAAACGAATAGTAGGATATTAAAACTGTTGCTATGTTTATCAGCAGAATAAACAATCTGTACGCACAGGATAAGCTTGCTCCTATGCACACCATTACAGCTGGAATGTACAGGAACAAATTAGGATAAAATACTGGATCCATATATCCGTATCCGCCTGTCATTGCAAAGTCTACCTTGTTAAACGGAGAGCCTCGCATTATATTGTCTGCTATCCCCCATATTCTTGAAATATGAAAGTAAGCATCATCTCCTGCAAAAGAATCGTATCTGAATAAAATTGCAGAAGATGCTGCTATAATAACAGCCAAGACAACTGTATTTATCGCTTTGATTTTCCCCTCCCGGGTTCCTTTACACAGAAAAAACGCAATAAACACTGCAAATACAGCTGCCACTGTTGCAATTATAAAAGCCACAATCTGTTTATTTATAAATATTTCTCCGTCGGTGCCTGTTATTTCAAACTCCTGAAGTTGTGCAGCGCCGTATCCTGCATAATCCATATACAAAATGGACATGTAGGCATCCTGCGGTATATAAACACTAAATTGCGCCTGTGTGCTGTCAGGGGTAAGTGTACCCAACTCTATCACAGGATATGTATGTGTATCAACATCATACTCGCTGGTAAGCTTAATGCTTACAGGCGTATCTGCTTCTACATAATATTTAAGGTTTATTTCATAGTTGCCTTCAGTAAGATTTATTGGTCTGCCAACCCGATAACTCCATGCTTTACTATCTGTCTCTATAACATTTATGCTGTTGTCAATGCGGCCTGTATTTTCAGCTTTAAGGTAACTTTTGGCATAAAATATATTATTTTCATCAGAAAATACTACACCAGCAGCATAAGCCAGTACAAATGAAACAATATACACTAATATATATATATATTTATTCATTAATCTGTTATTATTTTTCATAACATCAATCTCTTACAATTATGTCTTGTATAATTTATTTATCCACAAAAAGCTTTACTACGCTTAATTTTTTGTCGGTTATATTTGCAACTGCAATAAACATGTTGTTGTGATACACGCGATAGTCACCGTCAGGTTTGGAAATGCGGCTGCGTGCCCCGTTTATAACCCTTTTTGCCAGCTCGTCAGACATATCAATGCGGTCAAGGTGTGCAAAAACTGTATCAACAGGTGTGATAAGGCTGTCTATTCTGTCTTCGTTTCTTGCCTGTTGCAAATCTTCCAATGTTATTGTATCTGCCAGTGTGTAACCGCATGCTTTTGTGCGGCAAAGCTCTGTAAGCACTGCCCCGCAGCCAAGATTTTCGCCCATATCTTCCACAAGGGTGCGGATATAGGTGCCTTCAGAACACAGCACACGGATTGTGTATGTGTTTTCGGCTTGGTTTGCATTGGTCATAACCAGTTCTTTTATAACAGCCTTGCGCAGCTTGCGTTCCACTGTAACGCCCTGCCTTGCCAGCTTATAAAGTGGCTGACCGTTAACCTTAACCGCCGAGTACATTGGCGGATACTGACCGATTTCGCCCTTAAAGTTTTCCATCTCTGCCAGCACGTCAGCCTTTGTTGCTTTAACAGGCCTTTCTTTTATGATTTCGCCTGTAATATCACCTGTATCGGTGTTTAAACCAAGTTTAAAGGTTGCTATATATTCTTTATCTTTTATTATCTGCATATCAACAGCCTTGGTTGCTCTGCCTATAAATATTGGCAGAACACCTGTTGCCATTGGGTCCAGTGTTCCTGCGTGGCCCAGCTTGCGATAGCCGATAATGCCCCTTGCCTTTGCAATAACATCAAAGCTTGTCCAGTCGGTTGGCTTGTTAAGCACAATTATGCCGCATTTTTCTATCTGCATAAAGCTGTTTCTACCTCTCTGAGTATTGCGTTTTTAACGCTTTCCATGCTGCCCATAACTTCACAGCCTGCAGCCTTTGTGTGACCGCCTCCGCCAAGCCCTGCAGCAATTTCGTTTGCGCTTGCGTTTTCGTTGGTGCGCACCGAAACCTTAAACATATTTTCGGATACCTGACGGATTGTGATGCCCACATCAACACCTTCTATAGTTCTTGGCATTGCAGAGATGCCGTCTATATCACTTGGCTGTGCACCAACTGCTTCCAGCACAGATGCAGGCAGTTCAATAACTGCGCATCTGCCGTCAAAATAATATTCCAGCGTGTTAAGTGCGTGTTTTTCCAGCTCGATTGTTCTGCGTGATTTGGACATAAAGAATCGGTTAGCAATAAAATCGTGGTATGCCCCTGCACTAAGCAGCTTTGCTGCAGCAATATGTGTTTCAGCTGTTGTTGCAGAATATTTAAAGCAGCCTGTATCGGTCATAAGCCCCGTGTAAAGGCAGTTTGCAATATCAATATCCAATTCTGTGCCCAGTTCTTCCACAACCTGCATAACCAACTGTGCTGCAGCAGGCAAAGCGCCGTCACAGCATACTGTTTTTGCATATCCTGTGTTTGATGGATGATGGTCGATACACAGGTCCACATTTTCGGCATAACCGCTGAGTTTATCCCCCAGCAGCTTTGTGTCTGCAACATCCACAGCAACGATAAAATCAGGAATAAACTGACCTTCAAACACTTCAAGATTAAGAAAATCGTATTTCTGCGGAATGATGTCATTGCAGCATACTGCACAGGTTTTGCCCAGTTTTTTAAGGGCAAACATCAAGCCGCCTGCGCTGCCAAGGGTATCGCCGTCAGGATTTTTGTGGCACAGCAGCAGAATATTGTCTGCCGCTTTAAGTGCCTGTGCAGCCTGCTTTACTGTAATTGAATTATTAATCATTATTGATAGTCCTTATGATATCATTGATGCGCTGTGCGTATGCTGCACCGTCATCTTTAACAAAGTTGAATTCAGGGCTACGCTTGATGCGAAGACGTTTGGAAAGTTCTCCGCGGATAAAGCCCTGGCTTTTGTTGAGCACCTTGATTGCTGCTTCGCATTTATCATCGCTGTCAAGGACGCTGATATAAACTTTTGCATTTGTAAGGTCTGGTGCTGTTTCCACACGCATTACAGTGAGAAAGCACTGCAGACGTGGGTCTTTCATCTGTGAGATAATGGAGATTATCTCTCTTTTTATATCTTCATTAAGTCTTTCACTTCTTGTAGAAGCCATTGTAAATTACCTCCTGTAACCTTAGCAAGATACACTGCCATAACTGGCAGTGTATTGGAAATTGTGTGTAAATTTCTTTGGCTGTAAGCCCTTGCTTTGTTTAAAACTGGGGGTATCCCCTTACCGCATAATTAGTCGCGGTATTCTTCCATAATAAAGGATTCAAAGATGTCGCCTTCTTTGATATCGTTGAATTTTTCAAGACCGATACCACATTCGTAACCAGCAGCAACTTCTCTCTGGTCGTCTTTGAAACGTTTGAGGGAGAGAATTTCGTCTTCTGCAATTACGATACCGTCACGAACAACACGGATTTTTGCGTGACGTGCAACTTTGCCTTCTTTAACGTAGCAGCCTGCAACTGTGCCTGCGCTGGAGAGTTTGAACACGCTGCGAACTTCTGCATGGCCAAGTTCAACTTCTCTGAATTTAGGTGCAAGCATACCTTTCATAGCTGCTTTAACATCTTCAAGTGCGTCGTAGATAACACGGTACATACGCATTTCTACCTGATCGTGCTCAGCATCTGCTTTTGCTGTTGCATCAGGACGCACGTTAAATCCGATGATGATAGCGTTGGATGCAGAAGCAAGCATAACGTCAGATTTGTTTACTGCACCAACTGCTGCGTGAATAACTTTAACACGAACTTCGTCGTTGGAAAGTTTTTCAAGAGACTGTTTAACAGCTTC
>SVMV01000049.1 GCA_015067245.1 Oscillospiraceae bacterium
ACTGTTAAGGAATACCGATTTGAAACAGCCGCAGAGTTTGTGCCGCAGAATATACAGAAAGAACTTTTAAACAGGCTTGAACAGGGTGATTATTTTACCATTGATACCGCATACGAAAAAGCTGTTATTGCAGGGCTTAAAAAGCTTTGTGCCGCAGATTTTGAAAAACTGCCCGACTGCAACAAAGAGCTTGCCCACGCTTTTGAAAACGCCCTTGCCGCCGCAAGCAGCTTTGAAAAACTTTTTGAAAATCTGCCCACCAAGCAGTACACAAAAGCAAGGCTTAACCGCATAATGCTGTTTGCTTTTTTGGGCTTTGACAACAGCCTGCCTGCCCTGCCGCCATTTATACGTATGCTGGCAATGGACAAAAACGGCGAAGAAATTATTAAAAAATCAACCGAAACATCTGCTTTGCCAGTCAGCCATTCATACCGCATTCTGCAGGATAAAAACGAAGACTGCCGCAAAGTAATTGAAAAAGAAACTTTGGCCACAGATATTCAAAGCCTGTTTTTCAAATTCAGTGGTGAAAACAGAAAGGATTTCACCACAAAACTTTACAAAAAATAATACCTTGCTGTAATAATATGACATAAAACAACCATACCCAGATTTTAAAACAAAAAGCATGTCATTCTGAGTGCCAGCGAAGAATCCTTTTGTTTGATTAAACCAAGAGATTCTTCGTCACATACGTTCCTCAGAATGACATATTTTTATCTGAATATATTTTAGTTTTATTCGCTTGTTTCTGCAGCTATCTGCACCTTAATCCCATCGCCGTAAACTGTGTTTGCAATGCCGCACAAAGTGTCAATTGCTTTTGCACTGCAGCTTTCAAACTGCTGTATGTTCACATAATAAACATTGCCGCTTGCAAAAGCTTCGCTTTCACCAAAGCCCATATTGACAAGGTCTGTTTCGGTCATATAATCAGAAGCGATTATAACCTGTGGATTGGATGCTGCTACTGCCGAAAAGTCCTCGCTGTAATAGTTGTAGCCATCAATTGCAACATCGAAAAAATTTACCATAACATCCGCTTCAAAGGTGTCCTTTGTTGCAACCATACCATAGCTGTTAAACACCATGACCGCATCTTTTTTCTCTGTTTTTTCCAATGCTTTTGTGTAAAGATTGAGTTTTTGCTGTATGGAAGCTGTTACCCTTTCTGCCTCAAAGGATGCAATTTCGCTGCCATGGGTAAGGGCTGTAACACTGCGGTAAATTTCCTTTACATCATCAAGACTTGCAGGGGCATTAAGCTGCAGCACCATTATGCCCTTTTCTTCCAGTTTTATACGGTCTACATCCGAAAGCGGTGTCTGTACCACCACAACGTCAGGGGCTATCTGTATTATTTTGTCCACATTTGGCAGCAGTGGTGTACCTACAGTCATAAGATGGTCAAAGCTGTATTTGTTGCAGTAGCTTGTAACCGCCACCAGCACATTCTGAGACGGAGATGACAGAATAAACTCTGTTGCCATTGGTGAAAGGCTGATTATGCTTTCTGCCGCCTGCTCAATATTTCTGCCAAAAGCCATTACAGGAAATTTTTGCGGCATAGCCTCAGTTTTGGAAAACATTGATTTTATTCTGCCGAAAAGTGAAGCTTTATTTTTCTTTGGCTTTTTATCTGCTTTTTCAGGTTTTTCAGTTTCAGCTTTATCCTGTTCAGATATATCTTCGTTTTCTCTGTCAGGCTGCTGTGTTATCTGTGGCTGCTGTGTTGTTTCGGTTTGTGCCTGGTTTATTGCATCATCGCTGCTGCCTGGCTTATCCTTGCCTTTGCCGCCCAAAACAGCAACTGCCATCACCGCTGTAAGCACCACAAGCATAGCAGCTAAAACGCCCAAAAGCATCTGCTTTTTGCGTTTTTGCTGCTGTTTTCTTTTTTCGGTTTGTGGTGAAACGTATTTCATGCTTTTACCTTTCGAAATTAATAGCTTGTGATTGTAACACCCTGATAATAGTGTTTGAGTATCTGCTCGTATGACCAGCCTTCGTTTACTGCGTAAAGCTGAGCGCCCCACTGGCTCATGCCTGCGCCATGGCCATAGCCGTAGGTTGTAAAGATAAAGTTTGAGCCGTCAAAGGTGATGTCAAAGGCTGCTGAACGCAGGTTACCGCTGCCCACACCTTTAAGAATATCTTCGCGCATCCAGCGGCCTGTGATGCTGCTGGTTTTTTTGAGTGCGCGGTTATAATAAGTTGTTGCGCCGCATACTGACATATTATTGTTGTAGCCGCCGCTGGTTTTGTCCAGCACTTTTATCCATTCGGACGGCTCACCGCTTGGTTTGACACCGATAACATCTTTGATAACCTTTTCCATCTGCTCTTTGGATACGGTTACTGTGCCTTTATAGCCGCTTGCCTGATAGTCGTATTTGCTTTCTACCGATACAAGATGGCTGTAGTGGCCGCCCCACACCTCTGCTGAGGAGTTTGTTCTGCCTGCGGAAGAAGCAAAGTATGGTGTGTATGCCGCCTGACCGTTGACTGTCATAATAAGGTCTGCAACTTCGCTTACCGCTGCAGCAACCTGCGGATAAACGGTTTTAAAGGAAACTGCAGGTGCACTGTTACCATGGTTGTACTGATAAACCAAATATGTATGGCTTGCTATTGCCTGAGCTTTAAGTGCATCGGCATCCCAGGTGCCTGTCATCTCTCTTGAAACAATTTTGGCAAGAATTTCTTCGGCAGGACCTGTAACCACCTGGCCGTCTGCAGTTACTGTAAGAGTTTTGCCGCTTATTGACGGAGCCTGTGTTGGCTGCGGTGTAGCCACAGGTGTTGGTTCTGGCGTTGGCTGCGTTGTTGGTTTTGCAGTTGGTGTTGGTGTTGCTGTTGCTGTTGGTGTCTGTGTCGGCATTGCCGAAGGTGTTGGCAATGCACTGCCTGTCGGTGAAGGTGATACTGCAGGTGAATTGCCGTTTTCTTCATCTTCTTCAGAAGATTCTTCCCTGTCGCCTTCTTCGGTATCTGTAACGTCTTCACCGCTGCTTTCAGGCTCGTTTTCGTCTGCATCTTCGCCGCTGTTTTCTTCTTCTACACTGCTGTCCATATCATTGTCCTGAGACAAAGTGATATCACCTTTTCTTGCAAAGTAAAGGGTATAATCGCCATTGTCGTCGGTCTGCTTAAGAATGATTATATCATCATAGCCTGTAACGTCTGACTGATTAAAGTTCACCTGTGTCTTGCGCAGCGCTTCGTCTACTATATCGTTGGCATCGGACATTTTAAGCAGGCCGTTATACTCCTGCTGGGTATAGTTTACCACCGCAAACAGCGAGTATATATCGCTGCTGTTCTGCCTGTCAAACACAGTCATTTTTGCCGTGCCTTTTATATTGCCAAGGTTTTCTTTTTTATACAGTGTGTTCTGGTCAAAGCCGCTTAAGGCAGTCATCCCTGCAATATCTTCGTCCCTGTATACCACACTGCCCTGCTCTTTTTCGCTGTGACGCTTTTTGCCCACTGCGTACTCGGCAGGAATATCCTTTAATGTAATCCAGCTCTCTAATTTATGGTTTTGAGCCCAAGAGCCAGACATTAAAGCGGAAGTTTCCTGCTCAAAACCCTGTGAAAAAAAATCCTGTGACTGCCTTTGCGCAATAACCTGTGTGACAGTCTGCGGAGTGGTTATAAATGTATTTAAAAATGAAAGATTTGAAAAGCTGAAGCCGCCTTTGACAAACAGCCAGCCAAAAGCAAGTGCAACAGCAAGCAAAAGCATAACAGCAGCTGTTACAAATATTTTTTTGCCTTTCGATTTTCTTTTTGGCTGTTTTGTATCAGCAACATCTGCTTTTGGTGTTGGAAGACCAAAGATAACACGGCGCAGCAAATCCAGTGCATACTGGCTTGCAAGGTTGATTATAACCTCTCTGCTGCCTGCAAAATGATGCTTTTCAACATAGGTTTTATCCTTTGCCGAAACTGCAATGTACACAAGGCCCACATCCCTGCCGCCTGGCCCTGCATAACCTGTTGTGGCAACACCGTAATCACTTTCGGCCATACGGCGCACGTTTTGTGCCATCTGGGCTGCAACCTGACTGCTAACCTCGGTGTATTCTTCTATAGTGTCCTGATCCACATCCAGCATTTCAACCTTTTGTTTGTTGGAATAGGTGCAAAGACCAAGCTCAAACACCTGCGAAGCACCTGGTACTGCAGTTATGCGTGAAGAAATGCGGCCGCCTGTGCAGCTTTCGGCCGTGGCAACGGTCTGCATTGATTTTTTAAGTGTATCCACAATAACCGTTTCCGCATTATCCACATCAACACCGTAGATATATTCGCTTATCTGGCTGTACAGCTGTGCATACATATCATCCAGCATAGCTTCTGCCTGTTTTTCATCTTCGGCTTTTGCTGTTATGCGTATTGTAACTTCGCCGTCACCTTTGGCATAAAGTGCTGCTGTTGGATTTTCGCTCTCCAGGAGATTGGATATCTTTGTTTCCAGCATACTTTCGCCAATGCACATTGTTTTTACATATCGGGATTTTATAACCCCTTTTACCAGCCTGTGCAGCAAAGGCATAACCTGCCTGTCCATCATTGGAATAAGCTCTCTTGGCGGACCTGGCAGAAGAATTGCCAGTTTTTCTCCGTCAATAAAGATAATGCCTGGTGCTGTGCCGTTTTCGTTTGGCATAAACCTGCCCCGCTGCGGCACATAAGCCTGTTTAATGTTGTTTTCGGTCATCTGGCGGCCCATGCGTTCAAAGTGAAGTCTTATTCTGTCCTCCACCTGCTGACTGTGCACCAGTGTGTCATTATAAACCGCCGCAACGGTCTGCTTTGTCAGGTCGTCATCGGTTGGCCCAAGACCGCCTGAAAAGATAACAATATCGCTGCGTCGCTTTGCAATTTCAACTGCCTGGGCAAGACGCTCTTTGTTGTCGCCCACTACCTGCTGGTTATAAACTGCAATGCCGATTTCTGACAATGCACGGGAAAGATACTGGGCGTTGGTATTTAAAATATCGCCCAGCAAAAGCTCTGTGCCCACGCATATAATTTCTGCCCGCAAGGTTTTCACCCTTTCTTTAGCTTTCTGTAAATTATAACTTTTTCATAAATTTGTTTTGTTAAACGTTTACAAACACAACTTCTGTCTGTGCCATTGCTTCGTCTTCAAGCTGTGTGAGAACTGCCATATCCATATTTTTTTCTGCTTCAAGAATTTCTTCAAGGCTTGGCTTTGTTTTTGGATGCGGAGGTGTAAAGATTGTGCAGCAGTCTTCGTAAGGAAGTATTGATGTTTCAAATGTGTCAATCTTTCTTGCGATTTCTGTGATTTCGTTTTTATCCATACCTATAACAGGGCGCAGAATTGGCATTTCCACAGACAGATCTGTTGCGCGGATGGCACGCAGTGTCTGGCTTGCAACCTGTGCAAGACTTTCCCCTGTTATAATAGCTTCGGCGCCGTTTGCCTCGGCAATTTTTTCGGTGATACGCATCATGCTGCGGCGCATAAGCACTGTAAACAGTTCTGGCACGCCTTTGTCACGGATATATTCCTGCGGTACTGTAAAAGGAACAATGTGCAGGTTTACATCCCCTGTATACTCCTTGAATTTTTCACAGAGAGTAATAACTTTTTGTCTTGCGCGTTCGCTTGTGTATGGCGGAGATGCAAAGTGCACAGCCATAATCTTCATACCGCGTTTAGCCATCATATATGCTGCAACAGGGCTGTCGATGCCGCCGGACAGCATAAGTGCACCCTTGCCCGATGTGGAAACAGGCATACCTCCTGCCGCCTGTTCCTTGCCGCCGTGAATGTATGCGCCAAAGTCACGGATTTCTACCATAACTGTAACCTCAGGATTGTTTACGTCAACTTTAAGATGATGGTATCTGCTTAAAATTCTGCCGCCAAGCTGACGTGAAATTTCAGGCGACTGCATTGGAAATGCTTTGTCGGCACGCTTTGCAGTAACTTTAAATGTTTTTGCATTTGCCAGAGTTTCGCCAAGATATTCCACTGCTGTTTTTGCAATAACTTCAAAGTCTTTTTCCACAACAACAGCCTTGCTGATTGTTGCAATACCAAAAATCTTTTTGATTTTATCATAAGCTGTGTCCACATCACTGTATTCGTCCTGTGGTTCAACGTAAATTGTGCTTTGTGCTTTGTATACTTTGAACTGTCCAAGATTTCTGATACGTCTGCGGATAGTTTTCATAAGCTGTGCTTCAAATGTGCTTTTGTTTAAACCCTTAAGGCAAACTTCGCCAAGGTAGCATATAATCAACTGTTTCATTATCTTTTCACCTTCTGTAATTTTTCCTGTGCATTTTTAAGTGCTGCTATAAACGCGTCTACATCTGCGCCTGTGGTGTGTATGCCAAAGCTTACACGGATAGAGCTGTCTATGCGTTTTGAATCCAGCCCCATTGCAGTAAGCGTGTGGCTTGCCGCACCTTTTGAACATGCAGAGCCAGATGAGATGTAAATTTCGTCCGCTTCAAGAAAATGCAGCAAAGTTTCACTGCGGTAGTTCATAAATGAGAAATTTACTGTGTACGGCACTGCGTTTTCGGGGCTGTTTACAACCACATTGTCAAACTGAGCAAGGCCGTTTAAAAGCTGTGCTTTAAGCTGTGCAAAATGTGCCAGATTTTTGCGGATATCCGCCTGCAGCAGCTGACAGGCCTTTGCAAAGCCAAGGATATAATGTATATTTTCGGTGCCTGCACGCAGGCCTTTTTCCTGGCCGCCGCCTGCCATAACCGTTTTTATGTTTGTACCTTTTTTAAGATATAAACCGCCAATTCCCTTTGGTGCATATATTTTATGGCCGCTGAACGCCATGCTGTCACACTGGATTTTGCCTGCATCCAACGGCAGTTTCATAAAGGACTGGGTTGCATCAATATGTATAACCGTTCGTTTGTTTTTTGCTTTTATCTTTTCGCACAGTGTTTTTATATCCAGCACCGCACCTGTTTCGTTGTTGACATGGATAAGTGTGACAAGGGCTGTTTTGCTGTCCACCGCATCAATAATTTTTTGCGGATTGATGTTGCCGTCAGCTTCGGGGTTTATGCCCACAACTGTAAAACCGGCTTCCGCCAGGTTTGCCAGAGGTTTGCGCACTGCAGGATGCTCGTAGCCTGTGGTAACAATTTTGTTTGCCCAGTTTTTGCGTGCCATTGCAAGACCGTAAATTGCAATGTTGTTGCTTTCGCTGGCGCAGGATGTAAAATAAACCTCGTCTTCCTTTGCGCCAAGGCAGTCAGCAACTGTTTTGCGTGCTGCGGCTATTTTATATTCGCTTTGCGCACCGATTTTATAAAGTGATGACGGATTTGCAAAATCGTTTTTCAAACTGTCTGCTATAACCTGTGCAACCTGTGGGTCAACAGGTGTTGTAGCTGCATTGTCAAGGTAAATCATTGTGTAACCTCATATATAAAATTATTAAAAACACTTTTTTCCTAATTTATTATTTTACCACAATTATGTAAAATAGTAAATTACTTATTTATAGGTTATGCACCATATTATGCAATGGTTAAACACATTTTACTGTGCCATTTTTCACACAATATCCATTGACTTTAAAAATGTTAAGAGTAAAATATTTTTATGTATACACCGTCTTTTATGGCGGTTATTTATTTTGATTTTTACAGAGGTATCTTTACATGAACAACAATCAGTCTCAGGCACTTGGCACCCAGCCTGTCGGCAGACTTTTGACAAAACTTGCCGCACCTGCCATTGCCGCACAGATAGTTAACCTTTTGTACAATATGGTAGACCGTATATACATAGGCCACATTGAAGAAGTTGGCAAGCTTGCCCTTACAGGTGTTGGGGTTTGTTTTCCGCTTATTATGATAATAAGTGCATTTGCCGCCCTTGTTGGCATGGGCGCTGCACCAAGGGCATCTATCTTTATGGGTAAAGGCGATAAGGACAGTGCCGAAAATATTATGGGCAACAGCCTTACTCTGCTTGTTGTAATTTCTGTTGTGCTTACAATTGTATTCCGTTTGTTTGCACAGCCTATTCTGCTTAAATTCGGTGCAAGTGAAAATACAATCGGCTATGCTCTGGATTATTTTTACATCTATAGCATGGGCACAGTTTTTGTTCAGCTCACCTTGGGTATGAACGCATTTATCAGCGCTCAGGGTTTTGCAAAAATCAGTATGCTTACAGTACTTATCGGCGCTGTGCTTAACATAGTTCTGGACCCTGTGTTTATATTTGGTTTTGATATGGGGGTAAAAGGTGCCGCCCTTGCAACAATCATCAGTCAGGCAGCCTCCATGCTGTGGATTTTAAAATTTCTTACAGGGCCAAAAACCGAGCTTAAGATACGCCGCAGATACCTTAAGCCAGACCCAAAAGTATTTTTACCTTGTATGGCACTGGGGCTTTCGCCTTTTATAATGCAGGCAACTGAAAGCCTTATATCTGTTTGCTTCAACTCCTCTCTGCTTAAATACGGCGGAGATATTGCCGTTGGCAGTATGACAATTCTGACCAGTGTTATGACCTTTTCCATTCTGCCGCTGCAGGGGCTTTGTCAGGGCAGCCAGCCGATTATCAGCTATAATTACGGCGCCAAAAATGCCGACAGGGTAAAAAAAGGCTTTCGCCTTACCCTTGTAAGCTGTCTGGTTTACTCTTTTACAATGTGGGCACTTGTTATGCTATTCCCTCAGACTTTTATAAAGCTGTTCAACAACGACGCCGAGCTTGTGGCCTTTGCAAGCAACGCTTTGAGAATTTATATGGCAGTCAACTGCGTATTCGGCGCACAGATTGCCTGCCAGCAGACCTTTATTGCCCTTGGCAATGCAAAATGCAGTCTGTTCCTTGCTGTGCTGCGCAAAATTATTCTGCTTATTCCGCTTATCTACATTCTGCCGCTGTTTATATCAGACAAAACCACTGCTGTTTTCCTTGCCGAACCTGTGGCTGACATTATAGCCGTAAGCTGTACTGTGCTGCTGTTTACCAGAGAATTTAAAAAAGCTATGTCAAAACTTAATCAGCAATACAAATAAACCAGCATTACAAAAAGACCGTAAATCCCTAAAGATTTACGGTCTTTCTGCATATATATGTTATTTTACAAAATATCCAACTGCAACTGCACCAGGGCCAGAGTGTGTGCCCACAACACTGCCAAGCTGTGCTGTGTGGATTTTTGCCATATCGCCGCCCCAAAGGTCAATATGGTCTGTAATATATTCCTGCATAAGTCTGCTGTCGGCGCCTGTGTAACCGATGATAAATGGTTTTTCTTCATCTCTTGTGCCGTCTTTTGCAATTTCGCTGTTCATAAGTGTGTTTGCCTGCTTGTTGCCGCGGCCTTTTGTGATGGACTGCACAACGCCGTCTGCAATTGCAATAACAGGTTTAAAATTGAGCAAACCGCCCGCAAAGGCAACCGCTGCAGAAACACGTCCGCCTTTTTTAAGGTATTCAAGTGTATCCACAACTGCGTACACGCGGATATTTGCCTTGTCTTTCTCCAAAATTTCAGCAATTTCTGCTGCTGTTTTGCCCGCATCTGCAAGGTTTACTGCATATTCTGCAAGGGCGCCTGTGCCGATTGCCACTGTGTAGCCGTCCACAACAAAAACTTTGCCTGCAAAATCTTCTGCCGCAATGCACGCGCTTTGATATGTACCTGAAAGCTTGGAAGAAATTGTAATTACAACCGCTTCGTCGCCAGCGTCTGTGATTTCTTTGAATGTCTGTGCAAAGGCGTCAGGTGTTGGCTGACTTGTTGTTGGAAGAACATCGCTTGCAACAAGTTTTTCGTAAAATGTATCGTTGTCAATTTCAATGCCGTCTGCAAAGCTTTCTGTGCCAAAATTAACTGTAAGAGGCACAACTGTAAAACGGTCTGCATAATCTTTTCTTGCATTTGCTGTAGAATCTATAACTATTCTTACTGCCATAATTAATTCTCCTTATATGTAAATGATATTTGTTACTGATTTGGTATACCCTGCTTTGATATAATCTGCAGCTTGCCTGCAATAAAATCCAAAGTGGAATAAAACATTTTTCTTTCGCCGTCACTAAGCTCGTTGCCCACGGCTTCCACCGCTGCTGCCGCACGGCCTGCAATATAGTCGGCAATTTTGCATCCTTCGTCTGTCAGAAACAGCTTTGCACGGTAAGCGGTATCGTTTTCACATCTGCGTACTATAAGCCCTTTTTCTATCATTTCGGCAACAACGCGTGAAACTGCCGCTTTATCCTTGTCGCACATTTCGCTTAGCTGAGCCGAGGTAAGTCCCTGGTCGTTATGGCGCATAGCAACAAGATACTGTGCAAATGCACCCTTGTAGCCGTGTTTTTCCATTTCGTCACGTTCTATTTTTTGTATCTGGCGGTTAATAACAGACACTATATACGAAAACTGCTGATATCTGCCAAGCATATATTTCTCCTTTTGGCATTATTGTAAGCATACTCTATGCTCAACTTTAATAAGTTTATACCCTAAATGTTGATTTGTCAACTTTATGCAGTAAATGTTCACATAATTTTCCGATTAAAAAGCGGAAGTGACAAAAAGCATCACTTCCGCTGTATATAATTCTATTTATTCTCTGTGCCGCAGCTGCATTCATTGCCTGACCTGCCACAGCTGCCTGCGTGTGAGCATCCCACACATCTTGCACCGCTTTTTTTGGCTTTGTATATGTAAGCAGATGCGCAGCCAACTATAACTATCACAACTGCCAGAACAATAATATCTGTCATATTTGTGTCTCTCCGTATAAAATTTAAGCTTTAATCTTTTTTTCAGCTTTTTTGCCAGATTTTCGCACAAGAGATACAACAACTGCAACTATTGCTGCCACAGCAACAAGGCCCGGAACAAAACCTGCGCCAACTGTGCCTGTTGTGATTAATGTGCCAATCTGATATACAAAATATGCCACTGTGTATCCTGTTGCAAACTGCAGCGCCACACCGCCCCAGAACCATTTGCGGTCGTTGATTTCGCTGTTCATGGCACCAAGAGCCGCAAAGCAAGGAGGTGTAAACAGATTAAACATAAGAAATGCAAGTGCCGCTGCTTTTGTAAGACCCATTGCCAGTGCAACTTCGTTTGCACCGCCCATAAGTGCAAGCTCTTCTGTGTCGATAAATGCTGTAAGGCCATAGCAAACTGCAAGTGTGCCAACAACGTTTTCTTTTGCGATAAAGCCTGTTACAGCAGCTGCTGCAAGCTGCCATGCTGCAACACCGCAGATTGGCAGAAGAATTACGCCGATTGGAGAAGCAATTGATGCAAGGATGGATGTGGATTCCATACCTTCTTCAACTAGCTGAAGATTCCATGTAAACGACTGCATAATCTGTACAACTGTGTTGCATACAAGAATGATTGTACCTGCTTTGATAATATAATCCTTGCCGCGTTCCAGCATGGACATAAATGCACGTTTAAGGCTTGGAATCTTGTATTCAGGCAGTTCCATGATAAAGAAGGATTTTTTGAATGAATGGCCTGCAATTTTGTTTACAAGCAATGCGCCAAAGAAGATAAGCAGAATGCCTGCAAAGTACATAAGAGTGCCAACCCATGAAGCATCTGCAAAGAATGCGCCAGAGAAAAGTGCAATAACAGGCAATTTTGCACCGCAAGGCATAAATGGTGTAAGCATTGCTGTTGCACGGCGTTCTCTTTCGTTTTTGATTGTTCGGCATGCCATAACACCTGGGATTGCACAGCCTGTGCCGATAACCATTGGAATGATGGATTTTCCGCTTAAACCAACACGTTTGAAGATTGGGTCCATAACAACAGACACACGTGCCATGTAGCCGCAGTCTTCAAGCAATGCAATAAGGAAATACATAACCATAACAAGCGGCAAAAAGCCAACAACTGCGCCGACACCGCCTATGATGCCGTCAACAAGCAAAGACTGCATAAAAGGTGATGCACCTGTTACCATATCTGCCACCAAAGCCTGAAAACTTTCAATCCAGCCTACAAGTGTATCTGCAAGGAACGGGCCGAATGTGGACTGGGAAATATCAAAAACAAGGAACATCACAACCGCAAAGATTGGAATGCCAAGCCATTTGTTTGTGAGAACCTCGTCGATTTTATCACCAAGGTTTTCGTCTTTTGTAAATACTTTTCTGCTTTCAACAGCCTTTACAATACCGTTTACAAAGCTGAAGCGTTTTCTGTCTGCCGCCTGTACTGCAGCTTTGTCGCCCATATCAACATCGCCCTGAAGATAAGGTGCTGTCTGTGCTTTGCCTTTAAGAGAAACCGCAGTTTTAACCACTTCTTTAAGCCCTTCGTCAGATGATGATGTGGAAACTGTTTCTACAACAGGGCAGCCAAGTTTCTGGCTGAGAAGCTGCACATCAATTTCTGTCTCTTTTTTGGCTGTAACGTCACTTTTGTTAAGCGCAACCACCATTGGCACACCAAGTTCCAGCAGCTGTGTTGTAAAAAACAGGCTGCGGCTTAAATTTGTTGCATCCACAATGTTGATGATAACATCAGGGTTTTCGTTTTTAACATACTCACTGGTAACGCTTTCTTCGTTTGTGAATGGTGACATTGAATAAGCACCTGGCAGGTCAACTGCAATCAGTTCTTCTTCGCCGTCGTAAAAAGACTTTTTGATAGGTGCTTCTTTCTTTTCTACTGTAACACCTGCCCAGTTGCCAACACGCTCTGTGCGGCCTGTAAGGGCATTGTACATTGTTGTTTTACCGCTGTTTGGGTTACCTGTTAAGGCAATTCTCATTTTTTACAACCTCCGTCGTCTGATATATAAAGTGTATTTTAAACAAGTGTATTTCAGCATTGTTTCATTAAAGTTAGGCACCGCTAACTCTTTGTCAAAAAAAATAGTGGTGACCACTATTTTTATAATTGTCAGATGCTGATTGCTGCTGCAAGATTGCTGTCGATTGTATAGCGACCGTCTTTGATGGAAACCACACAGGTGCCTTTGCG
>SVMV01000050.1 GCA_015067245.1 Oscillospiraceae bacterium
TTAAACGCCTTGCTTTTGCCCTGTGGGTAAAGTTTTTTAATCACAGTAATTCTCCAATGACATATATTATTAATAAGTATATCGTATATACCGCAGATACACAACAATATAAAAATCTCCGCACAATCTGTGCGGAGATTTCATTATTTTTAGTTGTTTGCAACGATAAGTTCTTTTGTTGCGTTGTTAAGTGTTTCGTTGCCGTCTTCTGTTACCAGCACGATATCTTCAATGCGGATGCCAAATTCGCCAACACGGTAGATACCAGGTTCGATGCTGAATGTCATACCAGGTTCAAGGTAGATTGGGTTGGACTGTTTGATGTCTGGTGCTTCGTGGATGGAGAAACCGATACCGTGGCCAAGGCGTGTTACAAATGTTTCGCCATAGCCGCTTTCGTCGATAATATCGCGTGCAGCCTTATCTACATCAGGGATAAATGCACCGTTAACCGCTGCATCAACGCCCGCCTGCTGACTGCGCAGGACATAGTCGTACATTTTTTTCTGGTCTTCTGTTACGCCGCCAACAAAGAATGTTCTTGTCATATCAGCGCAAAGGCCTTTGTAAACACAGCCAAAGTCACAAAGCAGAACGTCCTGTTCCTGAATAACACGTTTGTCGTCGTTGTAGTGCGGCAGTGCTGCGTTTTCGCCAGAAGCTATAATTGCAAAGCCAAAGTCTGCACCGCGTTTTGCAAATTCTGCTTTGATAAAGTCCACGATGTCTTTTTCTGTCATACCTGGTTTTGCATATTTAACTATTTCGTAGTATGTTTCGTCTGTGATGCGGCCTGCAATGCGCAGATTTTCAATTTCTTCGGCTGTTTTGCAGATGCGCATTCTTTCCAGCAATGGTTTGCCGTTGATAAACTTAACATCCATATTCTGCATAATATCAAGGATAAGGCAGGCGCGTTCGGTGCTGTTTACGCCGATTGTTTTGCCCATAAGGCCGTTTTCTTCCAATGCCTTTTTAACTGTTGGCAAAAAGCCTTCTTTATCGTACCAGCCATAAACCTTGTTGCCGTCCATATACATGCTGATTTCGTCTTCTGTCAGCTTATTGCAAACGTAGAAATATTCACCGCTTGCCTTGATAAACAAAGCCTGAAAACGCTCGCAGATATGTGTTGTGTGGCCAAGGATAAATTCCAGTTCTTCGCCAGGTGCAATAAGAATTGCATCTACATTGTTTTTCTGCAATACTTCACAAAGTTTTTCTTTATAAAACAAATTCATAGTAGTATCTCCTTTTTCTACCTGATTAAATTGACAATATAAAAACAGACTGCGCTGTTATTCACCAAAGGTTTTGATAATATAAGGCATTATAAGTGCCGCACGGGAAGCAACACAATCATACACATACTCATACAGCTTGCCGCTATACTTAAAGAATGCGTAGGTTTTTGGCACCGAATAATCCAGCCATATACCCAAAAAGTTGCCGCTGTAATCTGCCACAAAACTTTTGTATTCTGCCAGCAGGGCGGTGTCCATAGCTTCGATATATCCGCTTTTCATCTCTGCCCAGCTGTACTTATAGCTTTTGACACCGTTTTCGGCAAAGGCAGTTTTATAATCGGTCAAATCGGTTGGGATAAAATATTTTTTAAAATATTCGTCATAATCGTTGCTGTAGCCAAGCTTTCTTACCGCAGCCCCGTCTTTGTCTGTTTTGTACCTGCTGCTGCGGCCAAAAACGCTGTCGCCCAGAAAAGCACGGAAAATCTGCTGTTTCTGTGTATCAGAAAAATCATAGCTGTCACAGAACATCATATAAATATACAGTGCCGTGCAGCAATGGTCGCTGAAATATAAGTTTTCTATCTGACCGCTTGGGCTGTGGTGGTCTATTGCCGCAATGGCAAGGTTTTTATCGCCAATTGACTGCAGAACATCGTTGTGGTCCACCAGCAAAAACTTTTTGCCCTTTATATCGCTGTCTGCCAGAATCAGCGGTTTTTTATCCATAATATTTTCCAGCAGCAGTACACTGGACGGGTCCACCTTGTCACCCTGCCAGACAACCCATCTGGCATCTATGCCGTTATCGATTAAAATGTCCTGCATTATCTTTGCCGAGACGAGACTGTCAGCGTCAGGATTACGGTGACCTGTGATGTATATAATGTCTGTATTTTTAAAGATATTTAAATCCATTTAAAATATCTCTCCCTCAGTCACCCTGTGGTGACAGCTCCCAAATCACAGGGGGCTATTTTAAACTGTGTTCTGTCTTTTAATATACCACAACAAAAAAGATGTGACAATGTTTTGTCACATCTTTTAATGCCAAAATTATTTGCCTTCTGCCATAACAGCTTCGATTTCTTCGATTGTTCTTGGCACCATATATGTAAGGTTTTCACAGCCGTCTTCAGTAACAAGGCAGTTGTCTTCAACACGGAAGCCGATGCCCCATTCTTCAACGTAGATGCCGATATCAACACAGAACATCATGCCTGCCTGGATTGTTTCGGCTTCTACAAGGTCGTGTGTATCAAAACCAACATGATGTGCGCCGCCGTGCCACATATATTTGCCGATTTCGCTGAAGTCTTTTACAAGGCCGATTTTCTTAAGTTCTTCACAGCAGTATTCCTTTGCGATTTCGTCAACACGGTGCATTGGCATGCCAGGTTTGATGATGCTGAAAAGATATTCGCTTGTATTATAGGCTGCTGTGTAAAGCTGACGCTGTTTTTCGCTGAATTTGCCGTTGCAAGGGAAACCGCGGCTAACGTCTGTGCCCATATAATCGTATCTTGCGCCAACGTCGTTAAGAATCATATCGCCGTCTTTAGCCTGACCTTCGCTGCCGTAATAGTGGATGCAGAAGTTGTTGTTGCCGCAGGAGATGATTGGCGGAAATGCAGGTGTAAGCATACCCCATTTTGTTGCCAGTGCATAGTCAAATTCTGCACGGTACTGATATTCGTACATACCAGGTTTAGAAGCTTTCATCATTGCAACAATAGCATCTTTTGTTGCCCATGCTGCCTTGCGCATTGCTTCAATCTCGCAAGGCTGCTTGATAACACGCTGTTTACGCAGCTGTGGCATAATATCTATGATGTTGATGGATGGGTTGGACTGTTTGATTTTGCGTGCAAAAAGCACATCTTCGCTGTCACGGTCGCCTGTTGAGTTTTTATAAAGGTCACAGGCAAGGTTTTTGATTTTGCCTGCACTGTATTTTCTTTCAAAAAAGTCTGTAAATGCTTCAGTGTAAAGGATATCTTTCATCTCAAAACCAGACTTTTCAGCCACTTCCTCTGGTGAAAGGCGTGTGCCTGTCCAGCGTTCAACCATCATATTTTTAGGCTGAATAAAGATTTTTTCTTCCACCTTGTCTTTGTCCTTGAATGCTGCAAGGATAAATTCTTTTCTGTCTGTACCTGTAAGGTAGACAAAGTTTCTGTTTGCAAAGAACGGATAAAATTCGTCTGCTGTTTTGATAACTTCTTTGCCAGAAAATGTTACCAGCATTGTGCCGTTTGGCAAGGAAGCATAAAGCTTTTCACGATTGCCTTTATAAAATGTATTTTCCATAAAAACAAACTCCTTTTCGATAACAATATATTTGCTTTTATATTAATATTATTTTTTTAAAATATCAATAGGTTTTCTGCAATTGAATATGGTTATTTTCTATTGAAACTATATGCAGTTTTTTGGCAGGTTTTGATGCCTGCTTTCACAATTGTTAAAGTTTTGCGAAAACTATTGAAAAGATTTTGCGTAAGCATTATAATAATTAGCAGTCGGCAGGTTTGACTGCTAATTATTTGTTTGAGGTGATAAAAAATGGCAAAAACCAAACAGTTTAAAGCCGAAAGCAAAAAGCTTTTGGATATGATGATTAACAGCATTTATACACACAAGGAAATTTTTCTGCGCGAGCTTATCTCCAATGCTTCTGACGCAATGGACAAATTGTATTTTATGTCCCTTACAGATGACAATATCAAGCTTAATCGTGATGATTTCCGCATTAAAATAGAACTCGACAAGGCGCAGCGCGCCATAACAATTGCTGACAACGGCATTGGCATGAGCGAAAGCGAGCTGGAAACAAACCTTGGCACAATTGCAAAAAGCGGCAGCTTTAATTTTAAACAGGAAAACGAAAAACAGGATGATATAGACATTATCGGCCAGTTTGGCGTTGGCTTTTACAGCGCATTTATGGTTAGCAAAAAGGTGATTGTGGAAAGCCTTAAATACGGTGAAAGCACAGCACATTGCTGGGAGAGCGAAGGGGCTGACGGCTACCGCATGGCCGACTGCGGCAAAACCGATGTGGGCACAAAAATCACCCTTTACATCAAAGACAATACCGACGAAGAAAACTTTGACGAATATCTTGAACAGTACACCATACAGAGAATTATCAAAAAATATTCAGACTTTATCCGCTACCCTATTGTGATGGACTGGCAGAGCAGCCGCAAGGTTGAAGGCGAAGAAAACAAGTGGGAAGATTATGTTGAAGAAAAAACAGTAAACAGCATGATTCCTCTTTGGAAAAAGGATAAAAAAGATATCAGCAAGGAAGATTACGAAAACTTTTACAGTGATAATTTTCACGATTACAACAAGCCGATTAAAGAAATCCACTACAAAGTGGAAGGCAACGCAACCTATAATGCGCTGCTTTATATTCCTGAAAATGCACCGAGAGACTATTACGGCAGAGACTTTGAAAAAGGGCTGCAGCTTTACTCCAGCGGTGTGCTGATTATGGACAAATGCGCAGACCTGCTGCCTGATTATTTTGGATTTGTAAAAGGTCTTGTGGACAGCGAAGATTTATCCCTTAACATAAGCCGCGAGCTGCTGCAGCACGACCGTCAGCTTAAAATTATTGCAGCCAACATAGAAAAGAAAATTAAAAACGAGCTTACCAAGCTGCTTAAAGAAAACCGCGAAGATTATGAAAAATTCTTTAAAAGCTTTGGTCTTGGTCTTAAGTTTGGCCTTTACAACGCATTTGGCACCAACCGTGATGTGCTGGAAGATTTGCTGATGTTTGTTTCTTCCAACGAAAAGAAGCTTGTTACCTTGGCCGAGTATGTGGACCGCTGCAGCGAAATGCAGGAAAATATCTACTATGCCTGCGGTGAAACCGTGGATAAGATTGATATGCTGCCACAGACAGAGCTTGCAAAGGAAAAAGGCTTTGAAATTTTGTACATGACCGAGCCTGTTGACGAATTTGTTGCACAGATTTTATCTGAATACAAGGGCAAAAAGTTTGTTAACATCTCTGGTGAAGATTTTGACATCTCCACAGAGGACGAAAAGGCACAGCTCAACACCCTTAACGAAGAAAACAAGGAAATGTTTGATGCAATGAAAGAAGCTTTGGGCGAAAAAACTGCAGATGTGCGCTTTACACACAAGCTGCGCAAACATCCTGTATGCCTTGTAAGCGAAGGCGATATCTCCATTGAAATGCAGAAGGTTTTAAACAGCCTGCCTAACAGCCAGGGCGTAAAAGCACAGTTGGCTTTGGAAATAAACAAGGACCACCCTATTGCAGAAAAACTTAAGGACCTTTATGCAAATGATAAGGAAACCCTGGCAAAATATGCCGAAATTCTTTACGCACAGGCAAGACTTATAGAAGGGCTGCCTATCGAAAACCCAACAGAACTTACAGATTTAATCTGCGAAGTAATGGTAAAATAACATTCACAAACAAAAATGTCATTCTGAGTACAGTCTCAGAATGACATTTTTTTACGCCTTATTAAGTTTTTTTAAGCCAATAACAAATATTGCACAGCCTGCAAAGGCAAAAATGCTGAGTATTGCCATTGTTGTACCAACAGGGATAAAGGTTGTCATAACACCTGCAATTGCAAGGCCGACAATCTGGCTTATAATCTGGCCCCCTGTGTTGCTTACCATCTGTGCAGTTGCAGAATATTCACGCGGAGTAATTTGGTCAACATAGCTTTGCACACCAGGAAGTGAAAAAGAAAAACAAAGTCCCTGTGTTGCCGAAGCAAGTATTGCCGCAGTTACATTTGTGGAAAGCCCGATACACACATTTTTTACACCGTACATAAAAAAAGCAAATGCCAGCAGTTTTTCGGTGCCGAACTTATTTTCCAGCTTTTTGTAGAAAGGCATTGTCACAAACTCGCTGCCTGCAAGTATAAGCAGCGCAAGGCCAACATCACCTGCATCTCCCCCAAGATGACGGATGTGCAGCGCATAATAGGTTGTTGCCGCACCTGTTGGCAGAACAGCCAGCGCATAGCAGATAACCATAAGCACAAAGCGCCTGTTCTGCATAAGTTTTTTAAAGGCAACAGCAAACTGACCTTCCTTTTTTTGTTTTTCGCTTATCTGTGGGTTTGGGCAAATCATCGCCAGCGGCACCAGCACAACACAGCTTATCGCCATTGCAACAGGCAGCGAAATGCTGCCAAAAATATCAAACAGCTGGCCGTAAACCGCCGCTGTCACTGCGTATGCAAGGGAGCCCACCGAGCGCACGGCCCCAAAGTTTACACCAAGCTTTGTGCAGTCCAGCTTGGAGAGCCAACCTTCGCTGAAACCGTACATTGCATTGATTGTGCTGCCTATAAGCACGCTGCACAAAACCAGCTGAAAGGTGCCGTTTAAAAAGTACAGCCACACATAAGCCAGAACAGACAGTGCACAGCAGACAGACAAAATTGTTTTGGCTTTGCCTGTTTTATCGCACAGAAAACCCATAAGCGGCTGCACAACTGCAGCGGTAAGGGATATAAGGCAGGTAAATATTGCCGTTTCGTTTGCGGCAATGCCCTTTTGTTCCAGCACCACCACAAAAAAGCCCGGACCTATTGCCCACATTGCATAATAAGGAATAAGCAGGGCGGAAAATTTTAAAGATATATGTCTCATTGTTTCCTCTTGTATTTAAATTGATACTAATTAAGTATAATACAACATAGTATACTTTGCAATTGCAATATTGCATTTTTATGTTGTATCTTCAATGCAAAATTCAAAGAAATATGAAAGGAATATTTTATATATACATCTATTGACTTTTAACAAAAAAAGTATTAATCTTGCAGTAGCTACATCAATTTCTCACAGCCTTTGTCCGCCATGTCCGGACAACGGCTTTTATTTACGAAAAAATTCTGTTTATATATACATATTACAATTAAGGAGGCTTTATGGAACAAAACAAAATCCTTGAAGGCGGCTTATACAAAAACATTATGCTGTTTTTTCTGCCTATATGGTTCGGCACATTTTTCCAGCAGCTTTATAACACTGTTGACGCCGTTATTGTAGGCAACTTTGTGGGCAAGGCAGCCCTTGCTGCCGTTGGCGGCCCTACAGGCACAATTATCAATCTGCTGGTTAACTTTTTTGTTGGTGTTTCCAGTGGTGCAGGTGTTGTTATTGCAATGTACTATGGCAGCCGCAACGTTGAAAAAACCGATACCGCCATCCACACTGCCGTGGCAATTTCTGTTGCAGGCGGCCTTATACTTATGGCAATCGGCATTCCGTTTTCTCCAAAATTCCTTGAATGGATGGGCACACCTGCCGATATACTTGAGCAGGCAACAGTTTATATCCGCATATATTTCTTCGGTGCTGTGTTCAACCTGATATACAACATAGGCAGCGGTATACTGCGTGCTATGGGCGACAGCAAAAAGCCGCTTTACTTTCTGATTGTTGCAAGTGTTGTAAACATCATTCTGGATATTGTTTTTGTGGTTATATTCCGCATGGGTGTTGCAGGGGTTGGCCTTGCAACAATCATCGCTCAATTTTCCAGCGCAATGCTGGTTATTGCAACACTTAAAGGCCTGCCGGAAGATATCCGCCTTTTGTGGAACAAGGTTAAGCTTAACAAAAGCATGTGCGGCGAAATCTTTAAAATCGGCATCCCTAACGGCATTCAGTCCATTGCTTTTTCCATCTCCAACATTACCATTATGTCCAGCATAAACGCTTTCGGCACCGACACCGTTGCCGCCTGGACAGCCTTTGGCAAGATTGATGCAATGTTCTGGATGACAGTTGGTTCGTTCGGTATTGCAACCACCACCTTTGTAGGCCAGAACTTTGGCGCAAAGAACTTTGACAGGGTTAAAAAATCGGTGCGCGCCTGCAATGTGCTCAGCATTGTTGCCGCAGTTACACTTACCTGCGTAATGCTTACCTGTCACCCGTTCCTTTACCGCATCTTTACACAGGATGCCGCCGTTATCGAAATTGGCGCAACAATGGTAAAGGTTATGGTGCCGCTGTACTTTACCTTTGTATTTATCGAAAACTTTTCGGGCGCTATGCGCGGCGTTGGCCACAGTATTGCACCTACCATTCTTACCATTATGGGTATATGCGTGTTCCGTGTTTTCTGGATTCTGGTTATACTGCCGCTCAACAACACCCTTATCACAGCAATTATCAGCTATCCTATCTCCTGGTGCCTTACAGCAATAATCTTTACAGTTTACTATCTGTCTGGCTTCTGGTTTAAAGACAGCATTAAAAAGCGTTTTGGGGATACAATTTAATAAAAGGCAAGGCAGACGTTTTTACAACGTCTGCCTTTGTTTTTGTGAGGCTGTGCAAATGGAAAGCACATTCCTGTAATATCTTATTGTGTATTGCCATTCTGGAGAATTCTGTCCATAACTCTGCGCACAGGTTTGTACAGCAAAAGCATAATCAAAAAGTTGGACACACCGTGGATAAGGTCAAAAGGTATACCTGCAATCCACCAGTTGAACATCATGGAAAAGCCGCCGATAAAAAAGTATGGCAGCGAGCACAGTGCGCCGAAAAACAAACCAAAAAAGCCTGCAATAAGGCTGTAAATCATAACCGAATCGGTTTTGCGCACAAACCATGTGACAAGTGCCAGCACAGGCCATGCGTAAAGATACATAACCCACCATATACCAAAGCCAAAAAGGCAGCCTTCGATAAGGGTAAATGCAGGCACCACAAACAGCATTTTGCGCCCCAGCACCAAGGTGAACATCATAACAAAAAATGTTGTTACCTCAATATTTGGCAACCCCTGCATAACCACCTTGCAGGCTTCGATTACTGCCACTGCCATGCCGATAAAGGCTATGTCGCGGGTTGTAAGTTTTTTGTTTTCTTTCAAGACAAATCACACCTTAGCCTTTTGTGAACACAAGCTGAAAGGCATCGCCGTCGGCAACTACCTGTTCGCTTGCACCGTACATGCCATATTCGCCGTTTACCATAATTGACCAGTAAGCACCGTTAACCTCCCATTTTGCTTCTTCGCCGTTAACCGCAACAATTGTCATGCCGTAAGGGCCTTCTTCGTTGGTGATTTCCAGCCCATCGGTTTCGGCAAATGCCTGTTCAAGAAATTCTGCATTGGTGTTAACCTCATAAACAGTGCTCTGCTGTGCTTCGTTTATAACTTCTATTGTGATGTTTTTTGCACCCTGCTGTGTTTTTGGTGCAAAGGTTGTGTAGGCAAAAACCAACACTGCAACTGCAGCTACTGCTGCGATAATACCTATAAGACCTTTTTTGTTTTTCATTTTTACGTTTCCTCCTGTTTTGTAAAAAGTCTTTTATCAGAAGTTCACGGTAAAAACTGTTTTATCTGCACAGATAAAACAAAGCCCCTTACCCGTCGGTAAGAGGCTATTAAAAACATTATAGGCCTTGAGCGCTGTTGCAAGTGCTTAAAGGGATATTATGCATTAACCAATTACTCGTGGTTTTTACATTCTTTTGCAGGCAGGTCTTCTGACTTAAAGTTCTGCGCACTGTCCGTCTTCCCAGCCTTGTGGCCAGTGACACGGTGGACAGCACTCCCTTTTTACAGCGGCGAGTACGTTCAGGATTTGCACCTGATTCCCTTTTCACCAAAAGCGGCAAGCTTTTGACACCTGTAAAGTTATTTACTTCTGATTAGTTTTAATATAGCACAAAGTGATGACAATTGCAATAAAACATCGCTTAAAACTATATTCTTTTATAGAAACACCGTAATAAAATAAATTTATAAACTTACAGAATATTTACACCAAAAAATACGCCTTATTTGTTTGAATATATAAGCTGTATGTGATATGATATATTATAGATAATAATGATTTATCGGAGGGATAAATTATGGATTTTAAACAGGTTTGCGACAATGCAAGGGGCAATATAGGCCCGTTCTGCAAAGCCTGCTATGTGTGCAACGGCGTTGTGTGCAAAAACACCATTCCAGGCCCTGGAGCAAAAGGTATGGGTGATGTGGCAATACGCAACTGGCAGAAATGGCAAGAAGTAAGGATTAATATGGACACTATCTGTGAAAACGCAGAGGTTGATACATCTGTTACACTTTTTGGCAGAAAATTCAGCCTGCCTGTGTTTGCGGGCCCTGTGGGTGCGGTTAAGCTGCATTACGGAGACAGGTATACCGACCTTGAATACAACGATATTCTTTTAAGCGGCACAAAAAAATGCGGCATTGCAGCATTTACAGGTGACGGCACCAACCCCGAGGTTATGATAAGCGCCGCCAAAATGATTAAAAAATATGAAGGCTGCGGTGTGCCCACAATAAAACCCTGGAACGCAGATACAGTAAGAGAAAAGTTTGAACTGGTTAAAGACAGCGGATGCTTTGCTGTGGCAATGGATATTGATGCAGCAGGTCTGCCGTTTCTTAAAAATATGACACCTCCTGCAGGCAGCAAGACAGCAGAGCAGCTTAAGGAGATTGTTGATATGTCACCTGCACCGTTTATCGTTAAAGGCGTTATGACAGTAAAGGGCGCACTTAAAGCAAAACAGGCAGGTGCGGCGGCAATTATAGTTTCCAACCACGGCGGACGTGTGCTGGACGGCACACCAAGCACAGCAGAAGTTCTGCCGCAGATTGTTAAAGCCGTTAAGGGCGAAATGACAATCCTTGTTGACGGCGGCATACGCAGCGGTCTTGACGTGTTTAAGGCTTTGGCAATGGGCGCTGACGGCGTTGTGATTGCAAGGCCGTTTGTAACTGCAGTTTACGGTGGCGGCGAAGAAGGCATTGAAGCCTATGTTGCCAAGCTTAAAGCCGAGCTTTGCGATGTTATGGCAATGTGCGGCGCAAAAAATATTGGTGAAATCAGCAGCGATATGCTGTTTTAACAGAATAAAATAATTTACATAAAAGGAGAATACAACTATGGAAAGTCGTATCAAAGGTAAAGTAGCATTAATCACAGGTGCAACAAGCGGTATCGGCCGCAGCTGCGCAAGAGAACTTGCAAAACTCGGCTGCAATGTTATTGTTACAGGCAGAAGAGCAGGCATGCTTGAAGCTGTTAAAATGGAAGTTGAAGCACTTGGCGCAAAAGCACTGCCACTTGTTATGGACGTAAGAGATTCCAAAGATGTTATGGACAAGGTTGCCGGTTTGCCTGCTGAATGGGCAGATATAGAAATTCTTGTTATCAACGCAGGTCTTGCAAGAGGCACAGAAAAACTGTACGAAGGCAGAATTGAAGAATTTGACGAAGTTATCGACACAAACGTTAAAGGCGCTCTTTACACAATCAAAGCAGTTGTGCCACAGATGGTGGAAAAAGACCTGCCTGGTATGGTTGTTACAATGGGCAGTGTTGCAGGCAACTTTGCTTATGCAGGCGGCGCAGTTTACTGTGCATCCAAAGCGGCGCTCAGATACATTGCAGATGGTCTGCGTGTTGACACAATGGGCACAAGAATTAAAGTTACAAACATCGAACCAGGTATTGTTGAAACAGGCTTCAGCGTAATCAGATACCGCGGTGATGAAGAAAAAGCAAAAGCTGTTTACACAGGCATTGAAAGCCTTACACCAGACGATATTGCAGAAACAGTTGCTTATGTTTGCAACCTGCCAGAAAACGTTCAGCTGCCAGAAGTTATTATGACACCTAACAAACAGGCTGACGCATTTAACAAGGTTTACAACAAATAATAACCTGACAAAATTGCTGGCACAGTTCAATGCTTTGCATTGCAGCAGCTTTCTCCGCTGTTGCCAGAATCTTGTAACAGCAGATTGATTTTCTTTTCTGTTTTAATCTTTCCGTGCTGTTATAGTATGTTCGCATAAGTAATTTACCAGGGGCGGACACATCTCGCCCCTTTGTATTTTATATAACCCAGAGTAAAAGGAATAAATCATTATGGCACTTATAGATCAGGTACGCAGCGAAATGATGGCTGCAATGAAAGAAAAAAATACTTTGAAGAAAGAAGCCTTGTCCGCTTTGCTTGCAGCACTTAAATCCAAAGCTATTGACAAACGCAGTGACCTTACTGCTGAAGAAGAAATTGCGGTTGTTCAGCGCGAAGTTAAGCAGCTTAAAGAAACAATGGACACTGCACCTGCAGGATATGAAGCTGTTGTTGAAGAATGCAAGGCCAAACTTGAATTTTACACAGTTTATCTGCCAAAACAGATGGACGAAGAAGAAATTAAAGCCACAATCAAATCCGTGCTGGACGCCCTTGGCCTTGAAAAACCAAC
>SVMV01000051.1 GCA_015067245.1 Oscillospiraceae bacterium
GGGTGTGACCCTTTGACCTGCGTTGTTCTGCCGGTATTGCTTGCGGTTACTGCTCTTGGCGGCGCAGCAATATTTGAATCTACCGATATAAAATGGTGAAGATATAATAATTCGGATATTTTAACAGGAAATTATAAATATTTGAATAATTGTATTAAAAAACAATCCCTTCCTCCACCATAACGGTGGAAGAAGGGATTTTATGTTTTAAGTTATATTGCATGGTTTTAAAGGTATATTACAGCTTATTCGTCCCGAATATGCCGTAATTGTACCAAAGATATTTAAATGGCAAACTGTTCGATAAATTCCAATTTTCCGAACACCATTTTATAACTGTTATATATTTTTTAGCACAAAAATGCAGCATCGTCAGATGCTGCATAATTTTTTATTTCAATTATTATCCTTGGTGCAGCCACACCATCATGTCTTCGCTGCCGCGGTTTGCCCAGGCGTAATATGGCAGCATTTTAAGTGTGGCGGCGGTGTATTCAGCTTGCGGATTATATGTGTACAAACCGCTTTCCTGTGTGTTTTCAATACGTGCATTTATTTTTATAAATGGAATTTTGCCTATAGAACAGCTTTCGGCACAAAGCACAGCATTTTGTATATCCTGTGCAGAAACACGGTAAAGGCTTAAAGGGCTGTCATTGTCAATCTGTTCGGCACAGTACACAAACGGCCCACACTGCACGGCAAGACGGTTTGCATCGGCAATAACCTTGCTGTTTGCTTTAATTGACATAACTGGTGTGTCAAAGGTTATGGTGATTTTGCTGCTGTTCCACTTTTTGCTTATTTCAAAATATCGGCTGTTTTTGACATTATCAAAAGTTTCGCCGTCAACTGTGATTTTTGCATTACGGCACCAGTAAGGTATACGGATTTTTAATGTATACGGGCTGTCACTGGAAACAGTGTAACTAACAGAATTGCCATTAGGAAAATCTGTGTTCTGAACAATGGTTATATCGTCACATTCAATACGGCTTTTGGCAAACAGATTAAGATAAACTGTTTGGTTCTCTTTATCTGCTGTGTAAATATATCTTTGCACCGAACCAATTGTTCTTGCAAAGTTTGGCGGACAGCAGGCACAGCTGTACCACTGTGGTCTTACACGTTTTACATGGCCGTGGTCAGGGTTGGCATCGTTGATATTGCCGTGAACTTCCAGTGGATTTACATAGAAAAAGTGTATGCCGTCCAGTGCAGCACCAGACAGAATGCCATTGTATAATGTGCGCTCAATAACATCAATATATTCTGTATCAGGTGAGATTTTAAATATATCGTATGCAAAATAGGCAAGAGCTATTGAGGCGCAGGTTTCGCAGTACATAATGTCGTTTGGAAGGTCCCAGTCACCTGTAAAGGCTTCGCCGTCGGTTGTGGAACCAACGCCGCCTGTTATGTACATTTTTTTGTGTGCCACATTATCCCATATCGCTTTACAGGCTGCATACATTTCACTGTCGTTGTTATGGTGCACAATTCTTGCCATAGATGCGGCAAGATAAAGCATGCGCACAGCGTGGCCAACAGCCTCGGTCATATCCTTAGGCTGTTTGTGTGCAACAAGATAGGTTTCAAGATGAGGCACCTTTATCATTTTTATCGGCAGACCGTCTTTTTTGTTTTTTGCCATCTCCTCGGCATAAAAGTCAACGTTTTTACCGCGTATATCCAAAAAGAACTCTGCAAGTTTAAGGGCTTTTTTGTCTTTGGTAAGTTCATAAAATTTTATAAGGCCAAGTTCAATTTCAGGATGGCCGTCACTGCCGTGAATTTTGCCGTCTTCGTATCCGAAAACAGTGTCTATATGGTTTACAACCTTTTGTGCAACCTTCAAAGCGGTTGTATTTTTTGTGGATTGATAGTACGCCACCAAAGCTTCAAGCAGATGCCCCATGCAGTATAGTTCGTGGCCAGAATAAAGCATACGGTATTTTAGCCGTGGTTCTTTAACCTGGAAATAGGTGTCTATATATCCATCATCTGTCTGGGCAGCGGCAATAAGGTCTACCACATTGTCGGCTGTTTCCTGCAGTTTGCTGTCGGGATTTGCCTGCAGGCTATAGGCAACAGCCTCCAGCCATTTGTACACATCACTGTCCTGAAAAATCATGCCGTAATGATTTCCATCGGTTTTGCCTGCAGCAACGCGGAAATTTTCCAGAGCATTGCTCTTCTCGTTATCAAAATAATCCTTTTTATTTTCGTTTTCTATATTTACAAAAGGAGAATTGTCCAAAACGCTGTACTGATAAGGAATGGTTTTGTTTTTTATTGTGTCAATATAAAAGGACCAAAATTTATCGGATATCTGCACTTTGTCCAAAGGTATTTCCTTAAGCATAATCTGTTCCTCCCAAATGATATATAAATGATATATATAAATATATTAGCACAAATAAATTAAAGTATAAATAAAAAATGCAGTATCGGTTTTGATACTGCATTTTGTTATCTGGATTAAAGGGCTGCGATATCTTTTACAAGCTCATCAACATTTTCCTGTGTTGTTGCCCAGCTTGTGCAGAAGCGAACAGCTGTGTGGTCAGGGCCTACATCTTCCCAGTAGCTTGAAGCATATTTTTCGTTGAGTTTTGCAAGCATTTCGTTTGGAAGGATAGGGAACTGCTGGTTTGTTGGGGAATCATAAAGGAATTTAATGCCTTTTGCTGCAAATGCATCTCTTATCTGCATAGCTTTGTCAATGGCACCTTTGGAGATTTCATAATACAGACCGTCTTCAAACAGTGTTTCAAACTGAATGCCAAGCAGTCTGCCCTTTGCAAGCATGGCACCGCGCTGTTTGATGTGGTAACGGAACTCAAAATCACCGCCGCCGTTTGTAAATACAACAGCTTCGCCAAAGAGTGCGCCAACCTTTGTGCCGCCAATGTAGAATACATCACAGTATTCTGCAAGGTCTTTCATTGTAATTGTGCTGTCTGGTGCTGCCATACCATAGCCAAGACGTGCGCCGTCAAGGAACAGTGGCAGATTGTATTTGCGGCAGGTTGCACTGATTTCTGCAAGTTCTTCTTTTGTGTATGTTGTGCCGTTTTCTGTTGGGTGGCTGATGTAAACTGCGCCAGGCTGTGTGATGTGTTCACGGTTGCCCTGTGCATAATGCCATTCTACTGCTTTTGCAATCTGTTCTGCCTTTATTTTGCCGTCAGGGCTTGGCAATGTCATAACCTTGTGGCCTGTTGCTTCAATAGCGCCTGTTTCGTGAGCTTCAATATGGCCTGTAGAAGCACAGAGAGCACCCTGATAAGGTTTAAGCAAGGAAGCAAGCACAATAAGGTTTGTCTGTGTGCCGCCAACGATAAAGTGAATATTAACATCCTTGCCGCATTCTTTTTTGATAAGCTCTCTTGCTCTGTCGCAATGTGGGTCCAGACCATAACCAGGTGTCTGTTCCATATTTGTTGCCATCATTCTTTCAAGAATTCTTGGATGTGCGCCTTCTGCGTAGTCGCATTCAAATCTGATCATAATAGTATCTCCTGTATATTAAAATAATTTTTTGCATATTTCAACAAAATATATTGTATCACATTTAATAGCTATAATATATATTAAAAAGTAATAAATTTTAATATCGTTTATTTATAAAAATAACAAATTGCAACGATATTAAATAGCAAAACAACACAATTTTATGGTACAATATTAACTATTAGATTATATTTATATGGAGTTAACAGTGAAACTTATTCTTGCAGAAAAACCAGAGCTTGGCAAGGCCATTGCTGCCGCAATAACCGACAAACCTGTTGCAAAAAAAGATGGCAGCATACTGTGCGGCGAATACACCGTTATCTCTGCTTTTGGTCATCTTTTTAAGCTTAAACAGCCGGAAGAGTATGATATAAAGTACAAAAAATGGACAAAGGGTGATCTGCCTATATTTTTTGAAAACTGGCAGATAGTGCCTGACCAAAGTAAAATCGGCAGGGTAAATGTTATAGGCAGCCTGCTTAAACAGGCAGATGAGGTTATACATGCAGGGGACCCTGATGACGAAGGGCAGCTGCTTATAGACGAAATACTGGAATATTTTAATTATAAGGGCAATGTTATGCGTCTTTCCACCAACGATAATAACCCTGAATACATCCGCAAACAGCTTGGCAAAATGGAAAGCAATACACTGCATCTGCCAAACGGATATTCTGCAAGGGCCCGTAGTGTTGCCGATTTTATTGTGGGTATAAACTATTCAAGATTTTTCACTCTTTCTAACCGCACTCGTGACCTTATGAATGTGGGCCGTGTACAGACGCCTACTCTGGGGCTTGTGGTGGCAAGAGATATGCTTATTGAAAACCACACAAAGATAAATTATTACGAGCTTTATGTGGATTTTGACGGAGATTTAACTGGGGTAAAAGCAAAATTTTATCCAAACCCTGACAGCCCGATACTTGACGAAAACGGCAAGGTGCTGGATAAATCCATGCTGGAGAGAACTTTAAACTATCTTAAAAAAACGCCTTTGGAAGTTAAGATAGAAAAAAGCAAAGCAAAAGAAAAACCGCCTTTGCCGTTTAACCAGGTGGAACTGCAGACCTACTGCGGCAATAAGTTTGGCTACTCTTTGGAAGAAACATCAAAGGCTGCCCAGGACCTGAGAGAGATTTACAAGGCAATCACATACAATCGTTCCAGCAGCCGCTATCTTAACGAGGAGCATTATGCCGATGCACCAAGGGTGGTAAGTGCTGTGCTGGGTATAACAGGTTTTGAACTGCCCGACCTGGATTTAGGCATAAAATCCAGCTGTTTCCGCAAGGTTAAAGAGCCGCACCACGCAATTATCCCAACGGGAACAAAGGTGGATTTGAACAAACTGACTGAGGTGCAGAAAAACGTTTATCTGTCTATATGTATGTACTATCTTGCCCAGTTTTTGCCTGAAGCAGTGGACAGCAAAACAACACTTTTTGCCCAGCTTAAAAACAATAACAGTATAAAGGCACAAAGCCTTTTGTGTGAAAGCCAGGGCTGGAGAAAGTATTTTAAAGAAAAAAACACCGAGAAAACTCCACTTGATAAGGCTGCAGCAGGGGATTATACTGTAAATGTTGTTGATGGCGAGATAAAAGAAATAGAAACAAAACCGCCAAAGCGTTATACGGAAATAACACTTAACAAGGATATGACTTCGGTGGCAAAGTATGTTAAAGACCCCGAAATACGTCAGCTGCTGCTGCGCAAAGATAAGGACAGCGACAAAGACAAAGGTTCCATAGGTACCGAAAGCACCAGGACAGCCATTATAACAAACCTTATCAACCGTGGTTACATAGCAAAAAAGGGCAAAAATCTTGTTTCAACCCAAAAGGGCAGAGAGTTGTACAACTGCCTGCCTGACGAAATAAAAAAGCCTGATATGACAGCTAAATGGTGGGCTATCCAGGAAAAGATAAAAGAAAACGAAGCCACACCGCAGGACTTGTACAACGATGTACTTGAAACGGTAAACAGCATAATAAGCCAGCGGTATTCCTTTGCTATAGGCAAAAATAAATTTGACACACCGCCGCCATATAAAGATGCTGTGATTGGTAAATGCCCAAGGTGCGGCGGAGAAATTGTGGAAAACACAAGAGGCTTTGGCTGTGTAAACTGGCCGCAGCCTCATAACTGTAAGTTCACAATATGGAAAGAACCTTTGCAGCTTAAAAATTATGCTGCTGTTATAGATAAAGATACAGCGGTAAAATTGCTTAATGGAAAAACAGCAGAAATTATAACAGAGAGTAAAGTTATCTCGGTTAAAATAGACGACAGCCCCAAAAGCGAATACGGCCCGCGCTTTATAATAGAAAAAACGGCCGACAAAAAAGATACAGACAGCTGATGCTGTAAATATAAGAAAATCGGAGGACAGATTTTATGGTTTTCGAAAAAAGAAAAGCAGGTGTGCTTCTGCCTGTATTCAGCCTTCCGTCAAAATACGGTATAGGCACATTTGGCAAAGAGGCGTATAACTTTATAGACAAACTGGAAGCTGGTAAACAAAGTTATTGGCAGGTGCTGCCGCATGGACCAACAGGTTTTGGCGACAGCCCATATATGGCTTATTCCACCTTTGCAGGTAATGCTTATTTTATAGACCTTGATATGCTGGTGGAAGACGGTTATCTTACAGAGGAAGACTGCACTTCTGTGTTTTGGGGTGACGACCCATCCCATGTAAATTATGATGCGGTGTCAAAAGGCAGAAAAGCTTTGCTTAAACTTGCATATAACAACGGTAAAGATGTACTTAAAACAAAGGCATATAAAGCATTTGCAGAAAAAAATGCACACTGGCTGGAAGATTATGCTTTGTATATGGCACTTCGTGACGAAAACAATGCACCTTGGACACAGTGGAAAAAAGGCGAAATGCTAAGAGAAGAAGCTGCTATGGAAGCAGCAAAGGAACGCCTGGCCGAAGAAACAGGCTATTACTGCTTTGTACAGTTTATTTTCTTTAATCAGTGGACAGCGCTTAAAAAATATGCAAACAAGCACGGTATTCAGCTTATCGGAGATATTCCAATTTATCTTGGCCTTGACAGTGCAGATGTTTGGGCAAATAAGCACCTGTTTGACCTTAAAAAAGACGGCAGCCCAAAAGAAGTTGCTGGCTGTCCGCCTGATGCTTTCTCCAAAACAGGTCAGCTTTGGGGAAATCCGCTTTATCTGTGGAAAGCACACAAAGAAGAAGACTACAAATGGTGGGTCAGCCGTATGAAAGCTATCTTTGAAATGTACGATGTTGTGCGCATTGACCATTTCCGTGGCTTTGAAAAATTCTACTCTATCCCTGCAAAAGACGAAACTGCTGAAAACGGCAAGTGGAAAAAAGGCCCTGGCATTGAACTGTTCAACGCCATCAAGGCAGAACTTGGCAATGTTAAAATTATCGCCGAAGACCTTGGCCATATCACAGCAGGGGTGCGCAAACTGCTTGACGAAACAGGCTATCCTGGTATGAAAATTATGCAGTTTGGTTTTACAAAAGGTGTGGAAAGTGAATACCTTCTCCACAATCATATTAAAAACTGCGTAGTTTACACAGGTACACATGATAATCAGACATCAAAGGGCTGGTACGATTCTTTAAGCTGGGAAGAAAAGAACTATTCGGGCCAGTATATGATGTTCTATACAGAAGAATGGGAGAAAAACCGCTTTATCCGCCACACACTTTCATCCCCTGCAAACCTTGCCATTGTATCCTTGCAGGACTATCTTGAACTTGGTGACGAAGCACGCATCAATACACCTGGCACAGCAGTTGGCAACTGGCAGTGGAGACTTAAAGCTGAACAGTTTGACGACGAAGCCTGCAGATATATGGCTTATGTGACAGAACTTTATTACAGAGTTTAATACATGGTGAAAGGGCATTTAAAAATGCCCTTTTTATTTTGGAATAACAGACAAAGTATGATATAATATAAATTAATGACAGATTTGTTTTCTGAAATGGAGGACAATTATGATAGAAATTTTATTCAGCGAAAGTGCGGCAGGCACCCTTAAATGTGCACAGAACGCCAGCCCAAAGGGAGCTGTTGTAGGTGTGATAATTACAAACAGGGACGGCAGCCAGCCTGAAACTGCAGAAATTGAAAAAGTACAGCGGCAGGCAGAGGAAAAAATACGCAAAGAATGGGAAAACTCCGTTGCAATAGGCGGCAGCCCTGACGATGTTTTTTGCTTTGATCTGGCCTGGGATATGGGCGATATATCCCAGGAAGGAGTGGGGGATAAGCGCCTTGATGTGCTTAATGCCCTGTACAGCATTTATGACGATGATACACAAAAGGGTGCAAAGATGCAGTTTGATAAAGCAAAAGCAGATTTGCAGTCGGTTGTAAATCGCGCTGAAAAAGGCGAGGATATACGCGTGTGGTACAGCGACAACCCATCCGAACGTTGCGGCATGCTCTGGTTTATGGCCACGCTGCGCAGGGTGCAGAATTACAGCGGCAAAGTTTATATGGTTAAGCTGCCAAAATATATGTATAACGAAAAAAATAACACCATTACCGAATATCTTGGCTGGGCTGAGATTGAGCCTGCAAAGTGGCATAAGTGTCTTGAATATGCACAAGATAAAACCAAGGAATGCTGGGGCTATGCACAGCAGTGGTGGAATTTGATGAGAGAAAATTCTTCCCTGCGCGCTGTGCTTAACGGCAGGGTGCACAGTGTGTCGGAAGATATTTATGATAAATATATATGGGACGAAATTGACCTTGCGGAAGAAGAATTTATTCAGGCGACGGTCATAGGCAATGTGCTGGGCAAGTACCAGCTTGGCATAGGTGATGCTTTTATTGCATTGCGTATGGATAAATTTATCGAAAGCGAAATCCTGCAGGTTGTGCCAAAAACCAGCCGTGGCCCTGCAGTATATCACCGTAAACTGCGTAAAAATTATTAAACATTAAAAATAAAAATGTCATTCTGGGGCATTTATGCCGAAGAATCTCTCTGTTCGATAAGACAAAGAGATTCTTCGCTGCGCTCAGAATGACATTTTTTTGTTAATTTAATGACATTTGTGTGATATAAAGGCTATTCTGCAAGTTCAAACCGCCAAAGTCTGTCCTGGTCCTCTTGACTGGCATAACCGATGCCTATGCGCTTTAAAGCGGTAAAGCTATATGCTTTTCCGTCATCTTCCACCCATATTCTTTCATTGGTCAGTAAACTTTCACCATAAAAAGACTTGTCTATCTTCATTGCTCTGGTGGCTTTTCCAGGGCTGACAGCATCTTTTACGCCGCGTATAAGCACACCCTCGGCTTCACCTTCCTTGCCTGTTATAAAATTAAGCAGCCAGTGTATTCCATAGCACAGATAAACATAACAAACGCCGCCCTCGTGCCACATAATCTGCGTGCGGGCGGTTTTTCCTTTGTGTGCATGGCAGGCAGTGTCGCAGCTGCCGATGTAACATTCGGTTTCGGTTATCTGAAATTTATATATTTCTCCGTCAATTTTTCTGCATATCCATTTGCCTATAAGCTGTTGTGCAACAGTGTATGCGTCCTGGGCGAAAAATTTCTTTTTAAGCTGTTTCATATATGCTCCGCTGTAAAAGTTTATTGCTATAATTATAGCTTTTCAGCGGCTTTTTATCAACAAAACCCGGGCTTAAAGTTGAAAACTTTTTATGATAAAAGTTACAGATAAACAAAGCAAAAAATGTAGAATTTTCACAAAAATTTATCTGCTAATTTTGTATATTTATATTGCATTTGACAGCGTTTTATGGTATTATTTTGGTATAAAAGTGGGTAGTTGTGGGCAATTGTGGGTGAAAGTTTTAAAAATTGCCTAAAATTGATATTTTTTAAGAAGGAGGTAAAGTTTATGCTTATAGGCAGATACGAACATACACTTGATGCCAAAAGCCGTGTTAACTTTCCTCCAAAACTGCGTGCCGAACTTGGCGAAACATTCTATATCACCAAATGGCTGGACGGATGTATCATCGGTTACGCCGAAAAAGAATGGAACCGCATTGCCGAAATATTAAAGGCAAAAAGCATGGTTAAAACCAGAGATATCCAGCGCATGCTTTATGCAAATGCAATGGACGTTACACCAGACAAGCAGGGCCGCATACTGCTGCCGCAGTACCTTAAAAACCACGCTAACATAACAAAAGATGTTATTATCATCGGCGCAGGCAACCATGTGGAAATATGGGACAAAGCAGCCTACGAAAAACAGGAAAATGAGATGAACTTTGCCGATATCGAAGCAGCAATGGAAGAACTGGAGTTTTAGTATGAGCGAATTCAGCCACAAATCAATAATGCTGGAACAGTGTATCAACGGCCTTGCAATTAAGCCAGAGGGTATTTATGTTGACGGCACATGTGGCGGTGCAGGCCACTCCAAAGAAATTGCAAAACATCTTACAGACGGTATGCTTTACGGGCTTGACCAGGACCCTGACGCCGTTGCAGTTGCAACCGAAAGACTGAATGGTTTGCCTGCCAAGGTTATACAGACAAATTTCCGAGATGCAAAATATGCCCTTAAAAAAGAGGGTGTGGAAAAGATAGACGGCGTGCTTTTGGACCTGGGTGTTTCAAGCTATCAGCTGGACACTGCCGAGCGCGGTTTCAGTTATAATGCCGAAGCTTACCTTGATATGCGTATGAGCAAGGAAGGCCCATCTGCAGCAGATTTGGTAAACACACTTTCCCTGCAGGAAATAACAGATATATTGAGAGAATACGGCGAAGAAAAGTTTGCTTACGGCATTGCAAAAAAGATTGTTGCATACCGTGAAACACAGCCTATTACAACCACAACCCAGTTGAGTGAGATTGTAAACAGCGCATACCCTGCAGCCGAACGCCGCAAAAGCAAAAATCCTTCCAGAAAAACGTTTCAGGCGTTGCGCATTGCGGTTAACGATGAACTTGGCGCACTCAAGGATGCACTGGAAGACTTGTTTGATATGTTAAACCCAGGCGGCAGAATGTGCATTATAACCTTCCATTCTCTTGAAGACAGAATGGTAAAACAGTATTTTAAAGACCTTACAGTTTCCTGTACCTGCCCAAAAGAGCTGCCAATATGTGTTTGTGGCGGCAAGGCAAAGGGCAAACTGATAACCAAAAAACCAATAGAAGCTGACGCGCAGGAGCAGGAAGAAAACCGCCGTAGCCGTTCGGCTAAATTAAGAATAATAGAAAAGCTGTAATACACAGCAACGGAAAGTAATTATTTAAAGGAGAAAGCTATGGACAGACAGAATGTTGCATACGATTTGTCAATGTACGAATCTTTGCTGGAGCAAAGACCAGAAAGACAGCAAAAACCGCAGCAGCAGGCAAAAACTGTTAAACTCAAAAATAAAAAAGCCTTTAAAACGGCTTTAAGTGTTTTGTCTATAGCAGTTGTGGTAAGTATGATTATCGGTGTTATCTATACAAACAGCCAGATAACCGAAATCACAACAAATATCTCTCAGGTGCAAAGGGAAATCACAGAGCTTGAAAGTGAAAAAGCTTATCTTGAATTTACACTCGAAAGCCGTATGAGCCTTAACGAAATAGAAGATTATGCAGTTAACGTGCTGGGTATGGTAAAGATGGATTCCACACAGGTTGAATATATAGAAATAGAAAGCGAAAATAAAGTGGAATTAAACAGTGATAATCTGGGAGACAGAATAGAAGAAGCTGTTCAACCAGTATTATCATATTTTGAACAGTAAAAAAATATACATAACTAACAAGGGTTTACACTTAGGGGTTCACGCCATAGCTTGCGTGTAGACCTCTTAACAGTAAGCCCTGTTTTCTGTATATAGACATTTTGCGAGGTTAAAGTTTTGAAAGAAAAACCAACAAGAAACTCAAACAGAGTAACAAGAAATATGCGCATGAAAGCGGCAGTTGTAGTGCTGGCGTTTTTTGTGTTTGCGGGTTTTATCACCTCCAATATGGTTAAGGTGCAGCTTATAAACTACGAAGAATACAAGGCAAAGGCGTCTTCAATTCAGCTGCGTGATACAAAAATTTCTCCAAAGCGCGGCACTATCTACGACAGAAATATGAAGGTTCTTGCACAAAGCGCTACTGTGTGGACAGTTTTTGTTTCTCCTGCTGAAAGCGACAGCGAGCAGCACGGCCGTATTGCTGAAAAACTGGAGGAAATTCTTGGTGCAGACAGAGAAAAAACTCTTGCAAAGCTGCAGAAGACTGGCAGCTACTACGAAATAATTGAATATAAAATAGATAAGCCGCAGGCTGATGCTATCCGCCAGTGGTGTCAGGAGGAAAAAATAAGCGGTGTTAACCTTGTGGAAGACTACAAGCGCTATTATCCTTACGGCAGTTTTGCGGCAACAATT
>SVMV01000052.1 GCA_015067245.1 Oscillospiraceae bacterium
GATGTTACCAGCTTTTACTGCCTGGCCGTCTGCTCTTTTAGCGCCGAGTCTTTTGGATTCGGAATCACGACCGTTTTTTGTGGAACCTACGCCCTTCTTATGTGCCATGTCTATATCCTCCCTTAAAAATTAACCAACGATGTTTGTGATTTCAACTTTTGTGTAAGGCTGTCTGTGACCCATTCTTCTTGCAGAACCTTTTTTAGGTTTGTAAGTGATGATGTTGATCTTTTTGCCTTTGCCGTTTTTGAGAACTTTAGCTTCAACTTTTGCGCCTTCAACTACTGGTGTGCCGAATTTAGCTTCTGCACCTTCGCCTACGAGCAAAACCTGATCAAAAACAACTGTTTCTTCTGCTTCTACGTTAAGTTTTTCGATGAACAATACATCGCCAACTGTAGCTGTGTACTGTTTACCGCCAGTAACAAATACTGCTTTCATGTTTATAATCCTCTCATTAAATAAGTCTCGCTGAACCTGGCGTGTACCCGACGGGTACAACTTAAGCCGTTTACATGCGGCTATAATATATTACTATAACTGACACAAAATGTCAAGCATAATTAACAAATTTTCTGGCTATTTTTCTACGTTTTCTGCAGATTTTACGGTGTTCTTTAAAAGGTTAACTCTTGTCATAAGGCCAACACCGCCAGGTACAGGTGTAATTTTGCTTACCTTGCCGATGCAGCTGTCAAAATCGGCATCACCGCAGAGTTTGCCTTCGGCATTGCGGTTTATGCCAACGTCAATAATAACCGCGCCTTCTTTTATCATATCGCCTGTAAGAAAACCTGCACGGCCGATAGCTATGATAATTATATCCGCCATTTTTGTTTTTTCGGCAATGTTTTTTGTTTTGGAATGGCAGATTGTAACCGTTGCACTTTTCTGTGTAAGCAAAGTTGCAACAGGACGGCCCACAATGTTGCTGCGGCCGATAACCACAACGTCCTTTCCTTCTACATCAATGCCTGCATATTCCAGCATATTTACACAGCCCTGGGGTGTGCAAGGGATAAAGCAGTCCTTGCCGATGTTCATATTGCCAACATTAAGCGCCGTAAAGCCGTCAACGTCCTTTTCAGGTGCAATGGCATTGATAACAGCATATTCGTCAATGTGCTTTGGCACAGGCAGCTGCACAAGGATGCCGTGAACAGAACTGTCGTTGTTAAGCTGTTCTATAACAGCCAGCAGTTCTTCCTGTGTGGTGTTTTCAGGCAGCGCAATATTGTCAGATTCTATATCACATTCAGCACAGTCTTTGTGCTTGCCGCGCACATAAGACTGGCTTGCAGGGTTTTCGCCCACAATAATAACCGAAAGCTTTGGCACAACGCCTTTTGCACGCAGAGCTTTTACTCTTTCTGAAATTTTTTCTTTTTCAAACGCACTTACTTCTTTGCCGCTGATAATTTTTTCTTCGTACATATATATTTACCGCCTATCTGCCGATTTTTCTCTGTCTGTCTCTGTCGCTGTACATCTGGTCAATTTCGGCATCTGTTTTTGTTTTTCCTTTAAAATCAAATCTATTATATATGATAATCACAGCACCTGCAACCACAGAAACGATTGCTACCAGCTGGCTTGCACGCAATCCTGCAAAAATTTCCAGACTGTCGGTGCGTAATCCTTCGATAAAGAAACGGCCGATACCGTACCAAATCATATAAAGACAGGCAATTTCGCCCTTGAATTTGCGGCGGTTAAAATAAAGCTGCAGCAGTACAAAACCCAGCAGGCACCACATAGATTCGTAAAAAAATGTTGGATGCACAGGCATCGATGGGTCCACCATTATACCCTGTGCTGCCAAGGTTGGCTGCACACGTTTAAGATACGCAGTTGTGCCTTCGCTTATCATGCCAAACAAGCCATCGGTGTTTGTACCGAAAGCTTCCTGATTCATAAAATTGCCCCAGCGGCCGACAGACTGGCCGATAAGCGTTGCCCCAAGGATAATATCGCAGTAATCAAGAATATTGATTTTGCGGATTTTGCAGCCCACAAAGCCAAGCAGCAATCCGCCGATAACACCGCCATATATTGCAAGGCCACCGTCACGGATATTTATCATATCCAAAAAACTGTCATATTCAAAAGGTGCAAAAGCCACATAGTATGCGCGTGCACCAACCACAGCACCCACTGTTGTGCAAAGGATAACATCAATAAAATGGTCGGTGTTTATTCCCAGTTTTGGTGTGCGGTAAAAAACTGTGAGCAGCATAAGCATTACGCCTATGCCGATAAGAAGACCGTACCAGTAAACATCAAAGCCAAATGGCGAAAAAGCCACACGGCTTATCTGCATATCAAGCCCGAGTTTTGGAAACTGAACGTTGAACATATTAAACCTCCGACGGATAGGCTGTAAACACTGTACGTTTGTCCATGTTGAACATGGTGCGCAGCTGGCTGTTTACATCCTCCAGTGTGATTTCTTTAAAAATTTCAAGTGAGTTGTATACGCTGTTGCCTTTGAAATACTGGTTTACAACACTTGTTGCAACCTCTTCCACATTTTCAAAATCCACAACCATACTGCCGTACATAGCATTTTTGCTGATTGCAAATTCTTCTTCGGTAATTCCGTTTTCCTTTATTCTGTCAATTGCCTGCTGAACCTCCTGTACAAGCAGTTCAGGGTCGTTTGTTTCACCGCTGATAATGCTTGCATAATAGTCGCTGCCCGCAAAAATTTCGCCTTCAAAGGTGCCGTTGACCACATTGCTGTCGTAAAGCTTGTTGAACAGCTCGCTTGTGGAACCTGTGAGAATATCAATTATAATATCGCCGATAATACCCTGTTTTGCGGTAACTTCTCCTTCAACTTTTTCTTTAAAGCCGATAGCCACCAGCGGCTGGGAAATAGGCATTTTTATACTTTTTTCAGAATACACAATAGTTTCAGGTTCGGTGATTTTTTCACGGATAACGCTGTGTTTTTCAGCTGTAAAGCCTGCACGTTCCACTGCGTCAATAAGCTGCTGTTCGGTGATGTTGCCTGCAACAGAAAGTATCATTTCGCTTGGAGAATAAAAAGCCTGTGCACATTTATACAGCATTTCAGGTGTTATCTGTGCAATACTTTCCACTGTGCCTGCAATATCATCTTTGACTGTATGGTTGTGGTACAGTCCCTCCAGCACACCAAAAAGCACACGCCAGGATGCGCTGTCGTCGTACATTTTGATTTCCTGACCGATAATGCCCTGCTCTTTTTCTACAGTTTCCTTTGTAAAATATGGCTGTGTCACAAAAGAAAGAAGAATATCAAGGGATTGTTCTATATTGCTGGTTGCAGAGAAGATATAGCAGGTTTTGTCAAAACTGGTAAAGGCATTTGCATTTGCCCCTGTCTTTGCAAATTTTTCAAAGGCATCACCATCTTCGTTTTCAAACATTTTATGTTCCAGAAAATGAGCCACACCTGCAGGGATTTCCATATCTTCGCCGTCAACGGAAAATCTGCGGTTTACAGAACCGAATTTTGTGGCAAAAACTGCGTGAATACCGTTGTGTTTTGGCATTGGATAACAGGCAATGGCAAGGCCGCAGTCAGCTTTTATAAGGCTGTACTGCTCGTTTAATATATCACTTTTTATAATCTGTTTTTCCATAGTTTATCCTTTTACTTTGTAAGTTTATATACTACGTTAAGGTGAAGCAGGCTTAAAACGTCTTTTATCTGCTGTGCTGTAACCGCCTGCACTTTTTCTTTTACCTCTTCAGGTGCTGTCCATGTGCCACGGATAGCTTCGTTGAGATACCATGCTTCCAGTCCGTGCAGCCCGTCCTGAACTGCATCAAGGCTGTTGAGCAGAACAAGCTTTGTTTCGGCAATTTCTTTTTCGGTTATTTCGCCGTTTATAAGCTCGCAAAGCTCTTTTTGCACCGCCTGCACCGCTTTGTCACAGTTTTGGTGCTCTACACCGCTGTCCACACGCATGGAAGCAGTAAAGCCGTTGTAAGCCGCTGCACAATAATAGCAAAGGCTTTGCTTTTCGCGCACGTTTTTAAACAGTCGGCTGCTTGCTGTGCCGCCGTAGATGCTGCTTGCAACAAGCATGTGGTATCTTTCTTCTTCGGTAAGCTGTCTTTCGGTTGTATAGTAAAGGCAAACCTTGCCCTGAACAATGTTCATACTTTCGCTGTATGTTTCAGCCTCGGTTTTATCCATAACTTCAATTGGAAGAATACTGTTATTTCCGTTACAGAAATTTTTGAATGCTTCTGCAAATTTAGCAGTGATTGCATCGTCCTGCTGTGCTGTGACAAAAATTTCTGCCGTGCTGTTTGCCAGCATATCTTTGTAGCAATTGTAAAGGTCGGTTGGGTTGATGCCGTCAACCTCTTCAAGATAACCAAGACGCTCCACGCCGCTTTTGCTGTCTTTAAAAAATTTACGCTGTGTCATCTTTACACAGTAGCCGCGCTTATCGTTGATTTCGCCCTCGATTTCTTCGCGCAGTTTAACCTTTTCAACCTCCAGCCAGTCACTGATAAAGCCGCCATCTTCTACACAGGGACGGAATATAACCCCCAGCAGAACATCTGTCATCTCTGCCAGCAAATCTTCGCCGTTAAGGCAGTATTCGTTTTTTATTCCCTGAATGGTAAAACGCAGCACACGGTTCTGGCCTACAACTGCTGTTGTTGCAGAAAAGGATGCGCCGTACATTTCGTTAAGTTTTTTAGAAAACATACACATATCCGGATAATCCTGATATCCGCGTTCCATAAGGGTTGGCAACACAGCATACATTGTTGCCTTTTCCTTTTCATTTGGCAGGATAAAGCTGATGCTTATGCGGTTTCTTTTGAATTTTTCGTTAGGTAAAAATGTAAGAAATACGTTGTCTTTTATTGTTTCTCTTTTCATATTTTCTCCGTATATATGACAGGCCCGAAAGCCTTTATTTGCATTGTGTACTATAAAATAATATTTTACCAAATAATTGTGTATAAATCCAGTAAAATGTAAAAAGGGACATATAAATTATCAATGTCATTAAGTTAAACGAAGAACACAAATTTAGCATAATAAAGTAAAATGTCATTCTGAGCCAGCGAAGAATCTCCTTATCTGATTAAGCCGAGAGATTCTTAGTCACTTACGTTACTCAGAATGACGTATTTTTTCTTAACCTTATGACATTGATATAAATTATGGCCCTTTGCCTTTATCTTACAAGTTTTTTGTGTATTTCGTGTATTGCCCAGTCGGCATGGGAACGCTCTAAAATCACCGATATTTTTATCTCACTGGTAAAAATAGACATAACATTTATATCGCTTTCATACAACACTTCCAGCAGTTTTGCTGCAATGCCAGACTGTGTCTGAAATGCCGCCCCCATAACCGATACCTTTGCCACATTGGATTTGACAATTATATCCTTAAACTGCAGCTGGCTTTGGTTGGCAAGCAAAATCTGCTCTACCCTTTGTCTGTCTGATGCATTTATGCAAAAGCTGATATCCTGCTGGTGCTGGTTTGCCGCAGGCAACATAATGGAATCTATATACATTTTTTCATCGCTGAGCGCTTTAAAAATACGGTAGGTTGTGCCTTTTTTATCTGGAATTTCAGTAAGGGTTACAACAGCAAGGTCGCTGTCTTTTGTTATGCTTTGAATAATTTTTTCACTCACGCCTGCCACCTCCTTGATTGTTGTGAGCTCATCGTCGTCAAAGGACAAAATTTCAAGCCTTGTGCTGTTGCGCTTTGCTGTGTGAATAACCGTATCGCTTATATCGTTGTATCCGTTTACCGAAAACTCCAGTGCTTCGTCATAATCCATTTCCTTTATCTTCTCTGCCTGTGGATAAAGTAATGGGTCAACGGAATATATTCCGCCCCGCTCCATATAAAACTGACATTTTTCTGCATAAAGCTGATGAGCAGACAAAACTGCCTGCTCCATTGGGTTATCTGTATATTCAAATGTTACATTGTCAACCGCCAAATCACAAGTGTTTTCTCTGTGGGTAAAAACTTTTACCTTGTATGCAAGGCCTGTATATTTTCGGCAGGCTGCGCAAACCTTTTCCTTGTCAGAAAAATCTTTTATATACTGGACAATATATGCCATTATTTAATAACTTCCTTTGCTGAAATAACAAAACTTTGAGAGTTGATATCTTTTAGAAGAGTTTCCAGACTTTCGGTCATTTCGGTTACACGCAGGTCAAGTGATACACTTGCCGCACCGTCTGAAGGTGCCGACTGTGTGATGGTAACAACATTTATATGATAGCTTGCAATAAGCTTTAAAAGGCTTTGCAATGCGCCCAATACATCCTTGAGCACAACCACAACTGTAACAACAGTTTTTTGTGATTCAATAGCTTCAAAAACTTTATCTTTATATTTATACAGTGCGCTGCGTGATATACCCACTGCCTTTGATGCTGCAGAAAGCCCCTTTACCTCACCTGAAGCCAAAAGCTGTTTTGCCTCAATAGTTTTAAGAAAAACTTCCGGTAATACTTCACTGTCTACAAGTAAAAATTTACCTGCCATAATTTTCTCCTCTGATATTCGCCTTATGTAACTGTAAAATATACCTAAAAGTTTTGCACATTTCGGTATATATTTATATTATTATACACAACTCTCACACAAGTTGCAACAGTTTGTTTGTCTGTGACGCACACTTTTACAGATTGATGCAGCACATTATTGGAAAGACAAAAATATCAGACAAATAAAAATGCCATTCTGAAGAGTTGATTATCCTCAGAATGACATAGTTTTACATGTTATTTTAATGAACAAGACATATGCTTGGCAGATTATCCTGTGTGTAATAACCAAGCTGCTGGTTTGGACAGGCTTCGCCTGCAAGATCACCTGTGTCACCGCAGAAATTCATTGCTATAACACCTTCAGTTGTAGGGAATTCTTTGTATGGCAAATCCGCCTGGGACTTTGTCATAACGTTTTTCCACGCCTGTGTCGGTGGATGCTTGGAATAGTTAACTGTAAGCGGAATCTGGTCGTCATAACCCCACCAGCCCGCAGAACAGTAGTAAGGTGTAAGACCTATAAACCAGTGGTCCTTATCATCGGATGTTGTACCTGTTTTACCAATACCTTCCATACGTGCAGGGCCGCCAACTGCTGCAGCAGTACCGCTTGTTACAACCTGCTTGAGAGCACGGTTCATAATATATGCAGTTTCAGGAGAAATTGCCTGAACTGTTGTAACGTTTGTTTCCAGTATTACATCGCCTTCGGCATCTTCAACTGTTGTGTAACAGTGTGGTGTTGTGTAAACACCTTCGTTGCCGAACATTGCGTATGCTGCTGCCATTTCCAGTGGAGAGATACCCCAGGACATAGCACCAAGTGCCATTGGTGCGTGGCTGATATCGCCTTCTGACAGTGTAGAAACGTGAAGTGTATCCTTAACAAAGCTGTAGGAGTTTTTAACACCTACCATATCAACTGTTTTAACCGCAATTGTGTTAAGGGATTTTGCAATTGCTGTTACAACAGGAACAATTGTGTCACTTGGCTCACCTGAGTAGTTACGCGGCCAGTCTTTCATTTCTCCTGTTTCTTCATCTTCAATCTGTTTGAAATAGCTGTCTTCCATACCATAGGAGTAATGGATATAGCCATAGTCAATACCCAAAGCGTATGCGCCGATAGGTTTCATTGTAGAGCCTACAGGACGGGCAGAGTCTACTGCACGATTAAGACTGCGGTTTGTTGTTTTTTCACCAACACCACCCACAACGCCGACAACACGGCCGTCATAGTCAATGGAAACCATTGCTGCCTGTGGTGTAACAGTTTTTTCTTCACCTGTTGATTTGTCTTTTACAACAGCTTCCTTTGCATACTGGCTGAATGTGCCGCTTTCGTCTGCAAATTCTTCTTCCATAGCCGCCTGCACAACAGGATTCATTGTTGTGTAAATGCGCAAACCTTCGTTATAAAGCATATGTGTGGCTGTTTCACGGGAATAGTCGTATTCTTCCATCAGGTCGTTGATAACCTGGTCGATAACCATATCTGTAAAATAGCTGTTGATATTGCTTGTCTGCTGCATTGTATGCTTTTCAGCAAGACCAAGGTCACTTGCAATGGCTTCGTCATATTCTGCCTGTGTCAGATAGCCGTTATTGAACATAAAATAAAGAACGTCATTTCTTCTTTCAAGACAGTTTTCAGGGTTAAGGAACGGATTGTATTCAGTTGGATTTTTGGTGATACCTGCAATCATTGCTGCTTCTGCAGGTGTAACTTCGCTTACATCCTTGTCAAAGTAAACTTCTGCACCTGCCTGCACCCCTGCAAGCATACCCGAAAGACTTATCTTGTTGAGATAAGCTTCCATAATCATATCCTTGGAATAGTTCTTTTCCAGTGTGAATGCACGGAAAATTTCACGCACCTTGCGCAGTGCACCGTCAAGGCCGCTTACCGCGCGGTCATCAACAAGGTTTTTAACCAGCTGCTGTGTGATTGTGGAAGCACCCTGGCGGGATGAAAACAGCTTGATAGGTGTGTATTCGTTAATCATTGCAGCAATTGTACGCTTGATATTAACACCTTTGTGGTTGTAGAAATTCTGGTCTTCTGTTGCAACATAAGCGTTGATAATGTGCGGAGAAATTTCGTCAAGGTCAACCCATGTTCTTGTTTCGGTGTCGTTCTGCAGTGTTACTGTTTCCACATATTCGCCTGTTGCAGGGTCAATATGGAAAAGACGTGAAGACTGGTTGTATTTAACGTTTGTAAGGTTTAAGTATCTGTCGTCATCTTTTGTTACATCAACAAGATATGCTGCAAGTGCAACCGCTGCAACAGAACCAATCATAACGCAAACACAAGCTGCCACTGCACACCAATATACAATAGCTTTTATAATTTTGCCTTTGCTTTTCTTTGTTCTTTTTGCCGCTGCAGGCTTTTTGGCAGCTGTGCTGCTGTCAGATGCTTTTTTAACAGTATCAGCTTTTTTGGCCGTTGTTGGTTTTTTTACATACTTTTTGATAGCCGTTACCCCCTATTTTATACATATATGATATGTATAGGATTTATTGTATTTTTTTTGCAAAACCGTCAATTCTAATACATAAGCGAGGTTATATTATGAAAAAACTGATTATTGCACTTTCTACAATATTTTGCACCATTTTGATAATGGTAAGCATTTATACATTTTTGCCGCGAAAGCAGCCAGAGCCGATAACAGAAAATACCGTTGAATACACTGTTAAAGACTATGGCGGCAAGGTTGCCGTTTTTGAAAACGAAAGCAGTTCCCCTTTGGTTGTATATGAAATTTATACCCATCTGCTGCCCGAAAACGACATTGAACTGCTTAGAAAGGGTATAAAAGTTACAACTCAGGAACAGCTGCAGACCTGCCTTGAGGACCTTGGGCTTTGATTTTTTGCCGCAAAACGCAAAACCCCATTAAAATATAAATACTCTATGTTATTATACGTTTTTTGCTGACAAAATTCAACACTAAAATAGTGACAATTTGATGTTATATTTTTATCACATTTACAATAGTTATTTTTTTAACATTAAATCTCTTGTTTATTGATTATTTGCGCGGTATGTGATATATTTATTAAGATATAATTATAATTGCTATTTTGACAAAGGAGTGTTGAATTTTGTCAGTTTTAGATTATCCGTTTGACAATGCTCTTATTCTGCAAAAGAAAAAGAGACTTAAAAAAGAACTTCTGCTTAAGGAAGGACTTATAGAAAAGAAAATTGCAATTTTAAGCGGTTCCACAATTGGTGAAGTACAGAATATCCTTGAACTGTTTTTGCTTAATTATGGCATTAAACCTGTATTCTGGCAGGGACAGTATGCAAGATATTACGAAAATCTTGTTTTTGAAAGTGACCAGCTTAAAGAGTTTGCACCAGATTTTATATATATACATACAACAGCCAAAAACCTTGAAAATCTGCCGCTGCCAACAGACAATGCCGAAGATGTAAATGCAAAGCTGGAAAATGAATTTGCAAAGTTCAAAACCTGTTATGAGGCAGCATTAAATCTTGGCGCAATTGTTATTGCAAACAACTTTGAAAAGCCTTTTTACCGTATGTACGGCAACAAGGATGCAGTTGTGCCCCAGGGCGTGGTTAACTACACAACACGCCTTAACCTTATGGTTGCAGATTTTGCAAACCAGCACGAAAATTTATATATCAATGATATTGATTATCTTTCCGCCATTGCAGGCCTTGACAACTGGTTTAATCTTGAAAACTGGTATCTTTACAAATATGCAGTTTCGGTGGACAGAATACCAGAGCTTACTTTCAGTATCGCAAAGATCATCAAATCTGCCTTAGGCAAAAACAAAAAGAGCGTTATCTGCGACCTTGACAATACCCTTTGGGGCGGCATCATCGGCGATGACGGTGTAGAAGGCATTGCCATAGGCAACGAACAGCCTGCAGGTATGAGCTATACCGAGTTCCAAAACTATCTTAAAAAGCTTACAGGCCTTGGCATTATGCTTAACGTTTGTTCAAAAAATGAAGAAGCAATTGCAAAGCAGGGCTTTGAAAAACGCAAAGAAGCGCCGCTGAACGTGGAAGACTTTATCTGCTTTAAAGCAAACTGGGAGCCAAAGCATCAGAACATTGCAAACATCGCAAAAGAAATAAATATAGGCGAAGACAGCTTTGTATTTATCGATGACAACCCTGTTGAAAGAGACATTGTGCGCAACAGCCTTGCTGTTACAGTACCTGAAGTATCCTGCCCTGAAGAATATATAAAAGCAATAGATCGCGCAGGATATTTTGAAATTACAGCTTTTACAAAGGACGATGCAAAGCGCAACGAAATGTACAAGCAGAATGCTCAGCGTGCACAGGCACAGGCAAGTTTTGGCAACTACAAAGATTATCTGTTAAGCCTTGATATGAGCGGCGAAATAGGTGCTTTCAGCACAGCACACTGCGAAAGAATCACACAGCTTATAAACAAAACAAACCAGTTTAACTTTACAACCCGCAGATATACCCAGGGTGAAGTTGAGGAAATTATCGCAAGCCCTGACAAGTACATCTCTGCCTATGCAAAGCTGGTGGATAAATTTGGCGACAACGGCATTACCACCTGCTTTATCGCATCTGTTGAAGATACAACAGCAACAATTGACCTTTGGGTTATGAGCTGCCGCGTATTCAAGCGTCACTTTGAATTTGCACTGTTTGACTATTTTGTAAAACAGTGTGCACAGCGTGGCATTACAACAGTTAATGCAAGCTATCTGCCAACTGCAAAGAATGTTATTATCAAGGACTTCTACGAAGAACTTGGCTTTACTCTTGTAAGCGAAAGTGAAAGCGAAAAGAAATATACATTTGCAGTCCCTGCAGATTATCAGAACAAAAACGAAGTTATTAAAATGGAAGAGGTATAAATATGACAAAAGAAACAATACTTAAAGACCTTGAAGTTATCTTTCAGGACATCTTTGATGACGAAGATATTGTGCTGACAGAAGCAACAAACAGCGACGACATCGAAGACTGGGACAGCCTTGAACAGATTAACCTTCTTGTTGCCATCGAAAAAAAATACAGCATCAAATTCAAGCTTGATGA
>SVMV01000053.1 GCA_015067245.1 Oscillospiraceae bacterium
TTTATGTTAAAATATATTGTCTATCTATAAATAAAAATTTTATAAGGATTTTATGAAAAGATTATCAGCTTTATTTTTAACACTTATTGCAGCGGCAGCAGTTGTTGCAGTGCCTTTTAAGGCTGCAGCTGCCGATGTTACATATATAAAAAGTGAAACCGCTGTGCTTATGGAAGCAAACACAGGCACGGTGATTTACAATAAAAATATGAACAAAAAAATGTACCCTGCCAGCATCACAAAGATAATGACAGGGCTGCTTGCGCTGGAAAACTGCACCCTTGATGAAATGATGACCGCAAGCTACAATTCGGTGCATAGTCTGCCTTACAATTCCAGCCATATTGCGCTGGACACAGGGGAACAGATTTCTGTTAAAGACGCACTTTATGCACTGGCAATTGAATCTGCCAACGATGTTGCCAATGTTTTTGCCGAGCATATTGCAGGGTCAAACGAAGCATTTGGAGCAATGATGACACAGCGTGCAAAACAGCTGGGAGCAAACAGCACAAACTTTACAAACCCTCACGGATTACCTGAAGATGAGCATTATACAACTGCTTATGATATGGCGCTTATAACAGCACAAGCAATAAAAAAAGATGGTTTCTGCACATACTTTAACACCAACCGATACGATATGGGCACCACCAATATCCGCAGCGAGACACGCTCTTTCTGGAATGCAAACAATTTTATCAACGGTTATGACCGTGTGGAAGGTCTGCTTATGAGCAAAACAGGCTGGACAGAAGAAGCGATGCACACTCTTGTTACAGTGGCAGAACGAAACGGAGTAACCCTTGTTGCAGTGGTTATGTCGTCTGAACACAAGCAGGAAAAATTTGACGATACAATTGCCCTGTTTGATTACGGATTTGAAAAGTATTATAACCTGGAAATCAACAATGACATTATAAAAGGTAAAGTAAATCCAACCGTAACAACTCACGAAGGTGTTGTGGCAGAAATTCCTGCCGAAAACTATATTGCCGAAAGCTTTACGGTTACAATACCCAAAAATCTTACCGAGCACGATTTGAAATATGATTTCAGCACTGTTGTGCCAAACAGTGACAAAACCGTTGCCACAGGTCAGGTGGAAGTGTTCTATATGGAAAACGGCGCAAAAATAAGTTGCGGTACCCACGGATTTTCGGTTATGCTGGGGGAAGCAATGGTAAATGTGCAGCCTAAAAAGATGCCTTTAGTGTTAAAAATCGGCCTTTGGCTGTTGTATGCTGCTCTTGGTGCCTTGGTGTTAAGGCTTATATGGCTTATGCTGCGTCAGCTGGTTATTATGGAAAACCGCCGCAGAATAAGAGAGAGAAAGCGCAAACAGGCTATGGCAAAAAGACGGAGAAATCAGCAAACCAACACTACTTATAGGAAAAAATAACAAAATATAATCAAAATTTCCCCATCGGCTTGACTTTTGCCTTTGGCGGTGTAATATATTAAAAATATACTTATATATTGTAAAGATATTAAAAATTGAAAGCAGGCAACTATTATGGAAAAATATCAGTCCAAACTCAGTATAAAAGAAACTCAGGCAGCAATCCAGTTTCTCAGACATAAATTTGAAACAGAACTTTGCGACGCACTGGATTTGAACCGTGCATCTGCACCGATGTTTGTTAACGTAAACAGCGGTCTCAACGACAACCTTAACGGTGTTGAACGCCCTGTAACCTTTGACGTGCTGGAAACAGGCGAAGTTATGGAAATTGTGCACAGCCTTGCAAAATGGAAACGCTATGCATTGCACGAATACGGCATCGAAACACACAAAGGCATCTACACAGATATGAACGCTATCCGCCGTGATGAAAAATGCGATGCTATCCACTCTCTCTATGTTGACCAGTGGGACTGGGAAAAGGTTATCACACGTGAGGACCGCACAGAAGAATACTTAAAACAGGTTGTGCGTGATATCTACGGTGCAATCAAAATGACAAGCAAGGCAGTGCAGAGAAGATATCCGCAGCTTCAGGATATCCTGCCTGATGAGATTACATTTGTTACAACACAGGAACTGGAAGACCGCTGGCCAGATTACACAGACAAACAGAAGGAACGTGCAATTGCAAAGGAACACGGCGCAGTATTTCTTATGAAAATCGGCTGCAAGCTCAACAGCGGCAAAAAACATGACGGCCGCGCACCAGACTATGATGACTGGCAGCTCAACGGTGATATCCTTGTTTATTATCCGCTGCTTGATATTGCGCTGGAGCTTTCTTCCATGGGTATCCGTGTTGACGAAACAAGCATGATGAAACAGCTGGAAGAAGCAAATGCTCTTGACCGCCTTAAATTTGATTTCCACAAAAATATTGTCAACGGCACATTGCCACTGTCCATTGGCGGTGGTGTTGGCCAGAGCCGTCTGTGTATGTTTCTTCTTCAGAAGGCACATATCGGCGAAGTGCAGTCTTCCGTTTGGCCACAAAGCGAAATTGACTACTGCAAGGAACACGGCATTCAGCTGCTGTAATATTGCTGTATTTAAACCTGCGTCTTGCGATGCAGGTTTTTGTTTTGCAATTTTTACACATATACGGCATTGAAATATGGCACCGTTATGGTAAAATAAATTGTAATAGATTTAATATTGCGATAAAGAGGTGAAAGTATGGTTACCTATAAAGAAGTAAGAGAAAACGAAGATATAAAAACCTACATAAAAATGGCGGATGCAACTCTTGCCAGCATGAAGTTTACCGAACACAGCTTTGCACACGTTGTGCGCTGTGCTGACACAGCAGGAATGATACTGCAAAAACTGGGCTATGACGATAGAACGGTGGAGCTGGCGCAGATTGCCGCATATATGCACGATATAGGCAATGTGGTAAACCGCATTGACCATGCGCAGTCAGGTGCAGTTATGGCATTCAGACTGTTGGACAAAATGGGCATGAAAGCTGAAGAAATCTCACGCATTGTAACAGCCATTGGCAACCACGACGAAAAAACAGCATTTCCTGTAAACGAAATTGCTGCAGCACTTATCCTTGCCGATAAAAGCGACGTGCGCCGCAGCCGTGTGCGTGTGGAAGAACGTGCAACCATAAGCACCGATATTCACGACCGTGTAAATTTTGCGGTGGAAAAATCCAAGCTTGCTTTTGATGATGAAAACAAAAAGCTTACACTTTACATCACAATTGACGAAAGCATAAGCCTTATCAGCGAATATTTTGAAATTTTTCTTGACCGCATGATGCTTTGCCGCCGTGCAGCCGACTATTTTGGTGCAGGCTTTGAAGTGAATATCAACGGCACAAGGGTTATGTAAAGATTAAAAATAAAAAGTCATTCTGAAAATAAATTCGGAATGACTTTTTTGTTTGTAAACTATCTGGTTACTGCCTAAAAAACTCTGCCACAATATCTACAAAATCACTTGCTTCTTCGTACAGACCGTGCCCCCACTGGCTGTACATTTTAAGGGTAGCCCCTTTTATAGCTGCGGCAATTTCGCGGCTTGCATCGCCGCCGACAACCAAATCTTTTTCACCGCCTATTACAAAAACAGGGCAACTGATGCGGCCAAGCTTGTCATGGGCATTATGTTCGAGGCAGGCGCTGGACTGAATAAAAAATCTGTCAAAGCTTTTTGGCTTTGTGACAATGCTTACAAAAGGAACAAGCAGCTTGTTTTTGCGGTAATATTTATCCGAATAGATAAGTTTTACGTTACTGTCCATAAAAGCTTTGTAGCTGCCTTTTTTTACAAGGGTAATCCAGTGATTAATAGCTTTTTCGGCAGTGGAGTTGGGCTTAGCACAGGTAACCACAAGGGCAAGCTTTTGCACATATCCAGGGAAATCTGCTGCAAAATGCTGGGCTATCATACCGCCCATAGAAACCCCAATTACGCAGGCCTTGTTTATGCCCAGAGCGTCAAATGCAGCTTTCTGGTCTGCAGCCATATCTGTGGTGGTGTATCCCTGTGGCATATTGTCCCTGCGGCTGAATATGTATACGGTGTAGTCTTTGGCAAGCTTGCGGTACATAAATGCCATTGGCAGTGCGGTGCCTTTTACACTCCGCAGACTTTCGCCAAGGCCAGGCAGCATAACAAGTATCTTTTTGCCCTTGCCAAAGCGCACATAGTCCATGGAAAATTTATCGGTTTTTACAGTTGCATTTATCGCATTGAAAAGCATAAGTATACCTCCGCCCGATGCAGTGTTTTAGAAAAAATGTTTATCTGCCAAGCTGCCAGAAAGCAACTGCGCTTGCAGCGGCAACATTAAGGCTGTCTACCCCGTGTGCCATTGGTATTTTAACGGTGTAGTCACAGTCTGCAATGGTTTTTGCGGCAAGGCCGTCACCCTCGGTGCCAAGGACAACCGCAAGTTTTTCTTCTGCCATAAGCTGTGGGTTGTCTATGCTTACCGAATTGTCGCTCAAGGCCATGGCGGCAGTTTTGAAGCCCATCAGCTTAAGGCGTTGCTGCCAGTCGTCTTCCACAAAGGTCCACGGCACCTGAAAAACAGTGCCCATGCTTACACGGCTGGCGCGGCGGTACAGCGGGTTGCTGCAGCCGTCTGTAAGCAGCACAGCCTGCATGTTTAAGGCTGCGGCACTGCGGAAGATTGCGCCCACGTTGGTTGGGTTCATCACATTTTCCAGCAGGGCAATACGGCGTTTGCCAAGGCAGATTTCTTCCAGAGAAGGCAATGCTTTGCGCTGCATTGCAGCCAGCATACCCCTTGTAAGCTTAAAGCCTGTAAGCTGTGTAAGAGTGTCAAAAGGTGCAGTATATACAGGCATATCCTGATAAAGTGCCAGTATCTCTTTTGCCTGTGTGTCAAGGTGCTTATCCTCCACCAGAAAAGACAGTGGTTTATAGCCTGCATCAAGGGCACGCAAAACAACATTTGGGCTTTCGGCGATAAAAATGCCGTCGCCGTGTGGTTCGTTATAATGCAGCAGCTGGTTTTCGCTTAATCTGGCGTAAACATCAAGCTGCGGTGCGCTGAAATCTGTTATATGGATAATATTCTGCATAAAAATCTCCCCAAAGGGTGTGTGTAATTTTTGTATATAAATATTGAAGCATATTTACAGCTTTAAAGCAAGAAAATGAAGGGGTTGCATTGCTTTTTGGTGGCAGTAATGGGCGGTTACAGATAATCTTATATTGACTATGTACATATTTAAGTGTAAAATATAAATTGTAAAATTATGTCCTTTTTATATTAAAACAAAAGAAAGAGAAATATCGATGGAATTGTACAGCAAGCTGCTGGAAGTGAGCAGACTTTTCAGAATAGAGCACGAATATCTTGGTTATGAAACTATTCAGGTAGGCAATGTTAACCAGACATATAAGGTGAATTTTAAAAGAGCTGACGGCAGCCCAAAATCGTATCTGATACAGAATGTAAATACATACGCATTCCAGAACCCTGAAGGGCTGATGAGCAATATAGATAAAGTTACCGAACATATCCGCGGCAAAAAAAGCGGGCAGGTGGCTTTGCATTTTCACCATACAGCAGACAGGGCAACCTATGTGCTGGACGGCGAAAACTTTTGGCGACTTACAAACTATGTGCCTTCGGTGACCTACAATGTGGCACACAATATGGATATTGTGCGAAATGCAGGCATAGCTTTTGGCGATTTTCAGCGCAGTCTTGCAGATTTTGATATTAATAATCTGGTTGAAACAATACCTGGTTTCCATCAGACACGCCAGAGATATGACGAATTCTGCAAAGCAATTGAAGAAGACAGGGCAGGACGTGTGGCACAGGCGAAGGAAGAAATTGATTTTCTGTTAAGCGTAAAAGAACAGGCCTGCAAAATGACAGATATGTACCTTGCAGGTGAGTTGCCTTTGCGTGTAACACATAATGACACAAAGATAAACAATGTTCTGTTTAACCCACAGACAGACGAGCCAATGGTTATTATAGACCTGGACACAGTTATGCCTGGGCTGTTGGGCCACGACTTTGGCGACGCAATAAGATTTGCGGCAAACTTTGAAGAAGAAGACAGCAGAAACCTTGAAAAAGTTGGTGTTAATCTTGCTGTGTTCCGCGCTTTTACGGAAGGCTTTTTGTCACAGACTTTGCAGTTTATGACAGAAAAAGAGATAGAAACACTGCCGCTGAGCTGTTTTGTGCTTGCTGTTGAGCTTGCAACACGTTTTCTTGCAGATTATCTTAACGGAGACCTGTATTTTAATATAAAATGCCCTGACCACAACCTTGTGCGTGCAAGATGTCAGGCTGCTCTTGCAAAGGATATGCTTGCAAAGATGGACGAAATGGAAAAGATTGTGCGCAACTGCTGCAGTGAATTTGGCAGATAACAGAATGAATACATAGCAATAAAGCCCTGAAGTTATAAAGCTTCAGGGCTTTTTGGTTTTAAAATGATATAAAACAAAAAAGCAGATAACCGAAGTTACCTGCTTTATGGTGCGCTGGAAGGGACTCGAACCCCTGACCCCTTGATTCGTAGTCAAGTACTCTATCCAGCTGAGCTACCAGCGCATATTGCCATATTATATTAGCACCAAGTGGCAGGTTTGTCAAGTGTTTTTTTAAAAAATTTAAAAAAATTAAAGTTCTTTGTGAAAATTTGCTTTATCACAAAGTAAAAAACAGTTTTTGGGTTTAACAGATGTAACAGTTAAAATAATTTTCCATAAAAGTATAAAAACACCTTTGGCGGCAGATAATATATAAAAATGACTAAGGAGCAGTTTTTATATGAGAGCAACAGGTGTTGTACGCCGTATTGATGATTTGGGCAGAATTGTTATACCAAAAGAAATAAGAAGAACAATGCGTATGAGAGAGGGGGACCCGCTGGAGATTTTTACAGGGGCAGGGGGAGAGATTGTCCTTAAAAAATATTCCATTATGGCAGAGTTAAGCCAGTTCAGCCAGAATTATGCCGACAGCCTTTACAGAGTGAGCGGTCTGCATTGCGTTGTGTTTGACAGCGATAAAATTATAGCTTTTACAGGTCAGGGCAAAAAAGATATTATCGGCCTTGGCGCATCAAAGGATGTTGAGGAGATGCTGCATCAGAGAACAAGCTATTTCAGACAGTATGCCAGCGAAAAAGCAGTTTTGCCGTATATGCACAGCGAGCTGAAAATTGTTGGAGCAACCCCTGTTATTGCCGCGGGTGACGGTGTAGGGGTTGTGGCACTGGTGAGTGAGGGAGATGAAGTTCTTAACGATACACAGAAAAAGCTGCTTGTGCTGACCAGCACTCTGCTGGCAAATCATCTGGAGATTTAGCCTATGCGCACAAATAAAAAACAGTACAGTAAAATGGTTAAAAACTCATCGCCCAAATCCCACATTCTGCGCAACTGTATATGGGCGTTTTTTGTGGGTGGCACAATCTGCTTTGTGGGTGAGGTGCTGATAAAGGTGTACACGGCTTATTTTAATTTTTCTGTGGGGGATGCAAGGCAGCTGGCAAGCATAACGCTGGTTGGGATGTCTGCACTGCTTACGGCTGTGGGATGGTACAACCGCATTGCACGGCGTGCAGGGGCGGGCACCCTTGTGCCTATAACAGGTTTTGCCAATGCGGTGGTAAGCCCTGCCATAGAATTTAAGGCCGAGGGCTTTGTGACAGGGGTTGCCTGCAAAATGTTTATTATAGCGGGGCCTGTTATTGTTTACGGCACTCTGGCAAGTGTGATTTACGGTGCGGTGCTGTTTGTGAAAGCGAGGTACGGCATTTAAATGTATATAAAATACAAAAAGCCTGTGGCTATAACAGCATGGGCATCGGTGGCAGGCAAAAAAGAAGGGGAAGGCCCTTTGGCCGATAAGTTTGACGAAAGGGTTGCAGACGACTATTTTGGACAGCAGACATGGGAAAAGGCAGAGACGGAACTGCAGGGACGTTGTATAGGACATCTGCTGCACAAAAAAGGTATTTCTGCCGAAGATATAAATGTGGCTTTTGGCGGCGATCTGACCAACCAGATAACAAGCACGTCCTTTACAATGCGCAGGTTTGCCTTTCCGTTTGTGGGACTGTACAACGCCTGCAGCACAATGGCGGAAGCGCTGCTTGTGGCAGGATGTGCCATTGACGGCGGTTTTGCTGACAATGCACTGGCTTTGGCAAGCAGCCACTTCTGCACGGCAGAGCGGCAGTTTCGCACTCCGCTTGATTATGGCGGCAAGCGCACACCCACAGCGCAGTGGACGGTGACAGGCTGCGGCAGTATGCTGCTGGAAAGGGTGGGGCATTCGGCCTTTATAGTTGCGGCGCAGGTTGGCAGGGTTGTGGACCTTGGTGTAACCGATGCCAACAATATGGGCGCGGCAATGGCGCCTGCGGCAGCAAACACAATACGCAACTTCCTGCTTGCCAGCGGCACAAAGGCCGATGACTATGATGCAATTTATACAGGAGACCTGGGGCAGGTGGGCAGCCGCTTGCTGTGGCAGCTGCTGGAAAAGGAAAATATTGTGCTGACAAACCATATCGACTGCGGCAATGTTATTTTTGCTGAAAACCAGAATGTGCAAAGCGGTGCTTCCGGCTGCGGCTGCGGTGCAACGGTGCTGGCGGCAGACATACTGCCCAAGATACAAAACGGTCAGCTTGACAACATTCTTTTTGTGGCAACAGGGGCGCTATTGTCTCCTTCTACCACCATGCAGGGCGAAAGTATACCCTGTATTGCACATCTGGTAAATATAAAATCCAAAAAGGAGATACAGCAATAATGAACTATCTGTGGGCTTTTGTTGTGGGCGGACTTATATGTGTTGCAGGACAGCTGCTTATAGACCTTACAAAGCTTACACCTGCAAGGATATTGGTGCTTTTTGTGGTGAGCGGTGTGGTGCTGTCTGCCTTTGGGGTGTGGGAAAAGCTGGTGGATTTTGCAGGTGCAGGAGCAACCGTGCCTATATTGGGCTTTGGACATATACTTGCACAAGGAGTGGAAAAGGCGGTGGCCCAAAGTGGTTTTGTGGGCATTTTTACAGGGGGGATAACCGCCTGCAGCGGCGGTGTGACCGCCAGTTTGATTTTTGCACTTATTGCAAGCTTTTTTTCAAAAAGCAAAAGCCAGTCGTAAAAACAAAATATTGATATAAAAAAGCAGGAAAGTTTTATTTGAACCTTTCCTGTTTTGTTTTTGATGTTTATTGGTTACTGTCTGTTAAAACGGTGTATTTGTATTCGGTCTGGCTGCGTTGCAAAATGGTTAAAATGCGGTTGAGCTTTGCGGCTTCGGTTTTGCCTATATTTGTGGACAGATATGAAAATTCTTTTGGAATATGGTTAAGGACATAATCCTGTATGTCGGTCATATTACTTTTTATTGCCTGGACTGCCGAAAAGGCAAGCCGCTGGGGATTATCCAAAGACAGAATGCTGTCGGTGCTGGTGTTTTCGAAAGATTCAGAGAGTTTTTTTATATCTTCCTGCTCAAGATATATGTGATAATCGATAACAATATCCAGTTGGACTGACAAATCCTGCACGCACTGCATTATGCCGGCGTATTCAAAGCTTTGGTTTAAAGTGCGGTTTGCTGTGCCGATGTGATAGTCTGCAGGTATTGCGGTGACTGTAACCTGCATATCCACGGCGTTAAGCTTGACAAGCATAAATATGCTTTGTGTATCGGTATCGGCAAACACAAGGGTGGTTTTGTTGTCGGTGCTGTCGGCTTTTGCTATCGGGATATCATTTTGCGCTGTGCCTGCCGACTTGCTGGCTGGTGCAAGTGACCAGTAAAGTGCCAAAAAAGAAAAAAGCACAACACATACCGAAGATAAAAAGGTTATAAAAAATGTTTTTACTGACTGCATATTCACCTCTCTGCAAAAGTAATTGCAATATAGTTTAAAATAGTTTTGACGCAGGCGGCAAAATATAACAGCTTTTTATTGAAAATATAAAAATAAAGGAGTAAAATATTTTTATAAATATGCTGGTGTGGCTCAACGGCAGAGCAGCGGTATCGTAAACCGCGGGTTGTCGGTTCAAATCCGGTCACCAGCTCCAAAAAGGTCCTGACGTATAAAGTTGGGGCCTTGATTTTTTTAGGATTTTTTTCGCAGGGAAAGTATCCCCTGGCGGTGACAATTTGCTTCGCACAGCCCTGCAAATTGTCTGTTACCTATCTAAATGCCAGCAGAACATGCCACACGGCGTGACCGGAATGGGTGAAAGTATATGTAATTATATTTTTTATATCTTGCATTTTTAAAGATACGTTAAAAACAATTGGAAAAACACATTGTGTAAAATGTAAATTGGCTGATGAAAGATGTGTTAAAAACAAGGCAAAGTGGCCTTAAAAGTAAAAAAAGGTGTTTTTTTGTCAATATTTTTTTTGGTTTTTGATAAAATTCGTCAATATGTGGAAACTATGCACAAAAACAGTAAATTTGTTTAGAATTAATTACAATTGAAAAACAGGGCAAAAGTATAGTAATATATAATTATAAGCTGGGCTAGAATGACTTTAGCTTGTAAAAAAATGAATAAAAATCAATATATATCGGGGGATATGGCCCTGACGTCTCTACCGCGTTTCCGCAAAAAATGCGACTATTGATTTTGATATGGAACAAGGCAGTTTTTTAAGAGGAGAGAAAACTGTCCTGTTGGTTTTGTGTCAAAACGCAGGGACGGGGTATACTGTTTCTGCGTCTTTTTATATTTTGATTTTTTATAAAAATATTATTTTTATTCTTTTTTGAGAGAGGTACCAACTATGAAAAAAGTAGCAATTGTTATGGGTAGTGATTCTGACCTTGGCGTAATGGAAAAAGCAGCTAAAAAGCTGGAAAGCTTTGGTGTGGAATACGAAATGAGAATTATGTCTGCACACAGAACACCTGCAGCAGCAAGCGAATTTAGTGCAAATGCAAAAGACAACGGCTTTGGTGTTATCATTGCAGCAGCAGGCAAGGCAGCACATCTTGGCGGCGTGCTTGCAGCACACACAACATTGCCTGTTATCGGTGTGCCAATCAAATCTTCCACACTGGACGGTCTTGATGCACTTCTCTCCACAGTGCAGATGCCAAGCGGTATCCCAGTTGCAACAGTGGCTATTGACGGTGCAGAAAACGCAGCTATCCTTGCTGTGCAGATGCTGGCACTGGCTGACGAAGGCCTTGCTGCAAAAGTGGCACAGATGAAGATTGATATGGAAAACGCAGTGCTTGAAAAAGACAGAAAACTCAACAGCAAATAATGGCAAGTACCCAAAATAATTAT
>SVMV01000054.1 GCA_015067245.1 Oscillospiraceae bacterium
CAAGAGCTACTCATTTTGAGTGGCTCTTTTTTTGTGCAGTTTTGTGCAAAAAAGCTATAAAATCTGTGGTATTGACCACATTTTGTCCACAATGGATATTTTTTACTTTTATAAATTGCACGCAACTGTTTATTGTGGTAATATAAAAGCAGAAAACTCTAAGGAGGGTTAATATATGATTATCAAGGACAATTTTATTTTTAGAATGGGTGACGGTAAGGAAAACGCTGTACACGTTAAGCAGGGCGAAATTGTTGTATTTGATGCCCGAGACGGTTTTAACAATCAGATTCCTGACGAAAGCTATGTTATGGACCGTCTGGACTGGGACAATGTTAACCCTGCAACAGGCCCTGCATATATTGAAGGAGCCGAAAAAGGCGATATCCTTAAAATTGAGATAGTTGATATTGACGTTGCCACTGAAGGTACAATGTGCGCTTTGCCAGGCAGTGGTGTTCTTGGCAACGACGTTGAAAAAAGTGAAGCAAAAAAAGTTAAAATTGTGGACGGCTGCGCAATATTTGACAGCTTTAAAATACCTGTTAAACCAATGATTGGTGTTATTGGTGTTGCCCCTGAAGGTCAGCCTATCCCATGCGGTGTACCTGGCAACCACGGCGGCAATATGGATAACACAAAGATAGCAAAAGGAGCCACACTTTATCTGCCTGTTTTTCACGACGGTGCATACCTTTCCTGCGGTGACTGCCACGCAGGTATGGGTGACGGTGAAATTATGGTTACAGGTGTGGAAATTCCTGCAAAAATAAGCCTTAAATTTGAAGTTATAAAAGGAGTTTCCATAAAAGAGCCAAGGCTGGAAGACGAAGAGTATATCTACACAATTTCTTCTGATATTGACATTGAAAAAGCAATTTACAGTGCAACAAAGACAATGGCAGAAATTTTGCAGGATAAACTTGGATACAGCCTTAATAAAGCTGGCATGCTTATAAGCCTTGCAGGCGATTTGCAGTTCTGCCAGGTGGTGGACCCTGCCCTTACTGTGAGAATGGCGATACCAAAATATATTTGTGATAAAATAATTTAATATTGAATTTTATTAAAAAATATGGGCTATAACCTTTTATTTTACGGTTATGGCCCATATTTTCTTCAAACATAAATTTAATGATATTGACCTTTTTTGACTATAGTAATATAATGTAAGTTGATTTATTGTAAGATAAAGCATCCATTCTTTATTATTGGAAAGGATTATACAGTATTTATGAATATTATTATTGTAGGCTGTGGCAAGGTTGGTTTTTTTCTTGCCGAACAGCTTGTAAAAGAAGAGCACGATATAACCATTATTGACTTTGATGACGAAGCTTTGGGAAAAGCTTATGACACCCTTGACATTATGACAATCAAGGGAAATGGTGTATCGCCAGCTACACTGACAGAAGCAGGCGCAGACAATGCTGATATTGTTATTGCTGCAACAAGCAGTGACGAAGTTAATATGGTGTGCTGCCTTACTGCAAAACAGCTGGGTGCAAAATATACCGTTGCCCGCATACGCACACCTGAATACACCGAAAGCATTGTTGAGCTTAAGAAAAACCTTAAAATAGATGTTGTTATCAACCCTGAAAGCGCTGCCGCTGCAGAAATTGCGCGTCTTTTGCGTTTTCCTGCTGCTGCAGATATAGAAACCTTCTGCCGCGGCAAGGTTGAGCTTATGGGCTTTGTGCTGCAGGAAGGTGACTTTCTTATTGGTAAAAGTCTTATGGATTTACCTCCACAGGTTAAAAAACTGCAGCTTCTGTTCTGCGTTGCTGACCGCAACGGTGATGTATGTATACCAAAAGGTTCATTTGTGCCTAAGGCTGGTGACAAACTTTATATTATCGGCCAGCCTTTTGGTCTGGATAAGTTTTTCCGTCTTCTTGGCAGATATACTCCAAAAATCAAAAAAGTATTTTTGGTTGGCGGCGGCAAAATTTCGTCCTACCTTATCGAAATGCTGCATAATATGAACATTAAACTTAAGGTTGTGGATAAAGATCTTGAAAAATGCAACGATATTGCAAAGCTTTTTCCTGATGTAATCACAATAAACGGCGACGGCAGTGACCACGAACTGCTGGAAGAAGAAAACCTGCAGTCATATGACGCTTTTGTTGCCCTTACCGGCCGTGACGAAGATAACCTTATAATCTCTCTTTATGCTATGCAGCAGGGTGTAGCAAAAACAATAACTAAATGTAACAGACAGAACTATATAGGCATTGCAAGAAGCATGGGGCTTAACAGCATTGTTTCGGCAAAATATGTTACCGCTTCTCACATCCTGCACCTTGTAAGAGGTATGAAAAACAGTCAGGGCAGTGTTATGAACAGTCTGCACAGAATTGCTGACGGCGATGCAGAAGCAATGGAGTTTAAAGTAACATCCAACACCAAAAATCTTGGTATTCCGCTTAAAGATCTTAAACTTAAACCTAATGTTCTTCTGGCTGTTATCGTGCGCAAAGGCGCAATTATAATCCCTGAAGGTTCCACCTGCCTTGAACCTGATGACAATATAATTATCATCACAAGCGGCAGCTTTATTCTGGACCTTAATGACATTTATATGGACGAAACCACCAGCGGAGGTTCTATCTGATGAATCTTAAGGTTGTTTTAAAGATTGTAGGTCGTGTCATAACAATGGAAGCCATTGTTATGCTTATTCCTGCCTTGGTTGCCCTTTTTTATGGTGAAAGCCTTGAACCGTTTATAATCACCATTGTTCTTATGCTTTTTCTTGGTGTTGTGCTTGCAAGCATCAACGCCACAAAAGAGTTTTTTATACGCGAAGGCTTTTTTACTGTAGGGCTTATCTGGCTTGCCACAGGATTTTTTGGTGCATTGCCGTTTTATTTTTCGGGATACTTTCCAACATTTATGGACTGCCTGTTTGAATCCTGTTCGGGTTTCACAACAACAGGTTCTTCAATTTTGACAAATATAGAAGCTTTGCCTAAAGGCATTCTGTTCTGGCGTTCTCTCACCCACTGGTTGGGCGGTATGGGCGTGCTTGTGCTTGCAACTGCACTTATCCCTACTATCGGCATAAGAACCAAATATCTTACCCAGGCCGAATCCCCAGGCCCTGTTTTTTCAAAGCTTGTTCCAAAGCAGGCACAGACATCTAAAATTTTATATACCATCTATTGTTTTCTTACTGTTGCTGAAGCAGTGTGCCTTAAAATTGCAGGTATGCCATGGTATGACAGTTTTATACATGCCTTTGGCACAGCAGGCACTGGTGGCTTCTCCAACATGAATGCCAGTGTAGGTGCTTATGACAGCATGGCAATAGATATGATTATCTCTATATTTATTCTGCTGTTCTCTATTAACTTTGCAATGTACTTTTTGCTGCTTACACGCAGATTTAAAGAAGTTTTAAAAAGTGATGAACTAAGATTTTTCCTTTCTGTAGTTTTTATAGCAACAGCTGTAGTGTGCTTTAACATCCGTCCTCTTTATGCTGACTGGACCGAGACTTTCCGTTATGCATTCTTCCAGGTTTGTTCTATAATTTCCACAACAGGTTTTTCAACAACCGACTGGTTATATTGGCCGCAGATTTGTCAGATGATATTTATTCTGCTTATGTTCTGCGGTGCGTGCGCAGGCAGCACAGGGGGCGGCATGAAATGTTCTCGCATCCTGGTAATTTTCAGAACTATAAGGAGAGAAATACACCATATCATACATCCGCGCTCTGTTGAAGTTATCAAACTGGACGGCAAGGTTGTGGAAGAAAAAACCATAAACTCTATTCTCACCTTTGCCTGCTGTTATGTTATGGTTATACTTGCAGGTGCAATAGTTGTTTCTCTTGACGGTTTTGGTTTCAGCGAATCTTTTACTGCTGCACTTACCTGTGTAAGCAACATCGGTCCTGGCTTGGGTGCATTTGGCCCTGCAGGCAACTTTGCAACACTTTCAGGTTTTTCCAAAGGCTTTTTATCTTTCTGTATGATAATAGGCCGACTGGAAATTTTCCCTATTTTAGTATTGCTCAGCCCATCAGCATGGCACCGTTCTTAATTAAGTATCACAAAAAATCACAGCCTTTTCCAAACGGAAAGGCTGTTTTTTGTATGTATATACTTAATTTATTGTTTTATTTTTCGCTTAACATTTTGTCAATCGCTGCTGCTGCCTGCTTGCCTGCCCCCATTGCAAGAATAACCGTTGCTGCACCTGTAACAGCATCACCGCCTGCATAAACTGCGTTTCTGGTTGTAAGGCCGTCATCGCCGTTTGTGACGATGCAGCCCCATTTATCTGTTTCAAGGCCTTGGGTTGTGGAAGAAATAAGCGGATTTGGGCTTGTGCCTATTGACATAATCATTGTATCAATATCAATAACAAATTCGCTGTCGGGTTTGACAACAGGGCGTCTGCGTCCTGATGCGTCAGGTTCACCAAGCATCATTTCCACACATTTGATTGCTTTTACCTCACCATGCTTGTCACCGATAACTTCCACAGGATTTGTGAGAAGCTTAAAGATAATACCTTCTTCCTGTGCGTGCTCAATCTCTTCCAGACGCGCCGGCAGTTCCTGCATGCCGCGGCGGTAAACTATATAAACATTTTCGGCACCAAGACGTTTTGCACTGCGTGCCGCATCCATTGCAACATTGCCGCCACCCACAACTGCAACATTGCGGCTTTTGCGTATTGGTGTTTTGCTGGTTGGCAGATAAGCTTTCATAAGGTTTACACGCGTTAGATATTCATTTGCACTGTAAACACCTTTAAGGCTTTCGCCAGGAATACCCATAAATTTAGGCAAACCTGCACCGCTGCCGATATATACTGCTTCAAAACCGTTTTCAAACAGTTCATCAATTGTAAGTATTTTGCCGATAACCATATTGGTTTCGATTTTTACACCAAGTGCCTTAAGGTTATCAATTTCGTATTTAACAATATCCTTTGGCAGACGGAATTCGGGTATACCATATACCAATACACCGCCTGCTGTGTGCAAAGCTTCGTAAATTGTAACTTCATAGCCTTTTTTTGCAAGCTCGCCTGCACAGGTAAGCCCTGTTGGGCCTGCACCGATAACAGCCACCTTTTTGCCGTTTGATGCAGCAGGCTGTGGTTTTTTGGTGCAGTGTTCGCGGTGCCAGTCAGCAACAAAGCGTTCAAGGCGGCCTATTGCCACACTTTCGCCTTTAACAGCACGCACACATTTGCCTTCACACTGTGTTTCCTGTGGGCAGACACGACCGCATACAGCAGGCAGACTTGTCTGCTGGGACAAAATTTCATAGGCTTTTTCTATATCGCCTTTTGCAACTTCGGCAATAAAGGCAGGAATATCAATAAACACAGGGCAGCCGCTTATACAGGGTTTGTGTTTGCAGTTAAGACAGCGTTTTGCCTCGTCCATTGCCATTTCAAGTGTATAGCCCAGGGCAACCTCGCTGAAATTCTTATTGCGCACCATTGGGTCCTGACTTGGCATTGGGCATTTGTTAAGACTCATATTTGCCATTATTCTGCCTCCTTGCTCAAAAGGTTGCAGGCTGCTTCCCTTTTGTATGTTTCAAATTCTTTATACATAGAAGAACGGCTGATAGCCTCGTCAAAATCAACTTTATGACCATCAAAATCAGGGCCGTCAACACAGGCAAACTGCGTTTTTCCGTCAACGGTAAGACGACAGCCTCCGCACATACCAGTGCCGTCAATCATAATAGGGTTCATGGAAACGGTGGTTTTTATATTGTATTTTTCGGTAACCTTGCAGACAAACTTCATCATAACCAGCGGACCGATTGCAATAACCTCGTCATACTGGTTGCCTTCAGCTATAAGCTGTTCCAATGCTGCGGTAACAAGGCCTTTTTCACCGTAAGAACCATCGTCTGTCATAACCACAAGCTTGTCGCTTGCAGCTATAAATTCTTTTTCAAGAATAAGCAGGTCTTTATTTCTGAAACCAACAACACTGTGCACACAACAGCCGTTCTCTTTAAGCTTTTTTGCAACAGGATAAGCTATTGCACAGCCAACACCGCCGCCGATAACGGCAACTTTTTTAAGTCCGTCAAGCTGGCTTGGTCTGCCCAAAGGACCTGCAAAATCGCAGATACTGTCATTCTCACAAAGGGTGGAAAGCTCCATTGTGCCTTCGCCTACAAGCTGAAAAATTATTGTAACTGTGCCGTTTTCTGCATCATAGTCAGAGATTGTAAGAGGTATTCTTTCGCTGTCTTCTAATGCACGCAGAATTACAAACTGGCCAGGCTGTGCTTTTTTTGCAATAAGGGGCGCTGCCACAACCATTCTGCACACTGTTGGGTTTAAAAAATCTTTTTTAAGAATTTTGTACATATTATCGTTTCCTTTTATAAAAACTGTATCTATAAAATTATACTATATTTACTGCCATAGGCGCAAGATGGATTAAATGTAAAAAGAGGGTATTTCTACCCTCTTACAATTTTATCATTTTAAAAAATACCAGGCACAATATGGCTTATCCACAAGCCGATTGCAAAGCTTGCAAGGTTTGCGGCAAAGGCATAAGCTGCAGGTTTGCCAGGTTTGGCAGGTTTTGATGAAAGCTTTTTAAGTGTTACACTGTATATAACAGCCTCTGCTGCAAAAACTGCAATTTCAAACAGTATAAAGTAAAATGTAAATGCCATTGAGCCTTTATTGTAGTTTATAATATTTAGCCCTACATTCAGTGCTATCTGTGTGATGATATTTACAATTGCAATAAATTTAAGCGTGCGTTTTTCGCGATAGAAAAATACAACTGCGATGAGTATTTCGATAAGTATGGTTGCTGCTATTCTTGCCAGAAGGGATATTATTTCCCAGGTAAAGTCATAGCTTTGTTCTGCCTTAAGCATCTGCCCTGCATACATATCACCAATAATATCCACTGTATAATAGCTGTCAAAAGCATATCTTTCGTAAATATCACTCATAAAATATATGTCTGTTTCAGGGAAATAAAGCAGTATTTTAAATTTACTTGGCGGATAATATGTCCAGTTAAGCTGATGTGTTTCGGTGCAGTCCCATATTTCCTGTAAAAAATAATATCCGTCTTTGTCAGTATAATCTGCAAATTTATGCCATATTTCTTTATCAAATCCGTCATATTCTTCGTGGCCTGCAACACCGTCCCACGCTGATGAAGGCCCTGTGGATTTGTGTTCTGACAGCAAAGTACCATAATATACCGTACCGTTTTGGTATATTGTGCTGTCATTTATGCCGTTAAAGGTTATGCGCACCGACGGCTTTGGGCCAATATCAGCAAAAGCTGTAAGCGGCAACGAAAAAATAATTATAAAGCCAAGGAGCACTGCAAAATATTTTTTCATAATATCACCCTTTCAACTTTTTAATTTTACCTGCTATTATCACAATATATACCACAAAAATAACTGCTGACAAAACAACAAGTGCATATCTGCCTGTGCCGATACCTGCTTTGAACAGCAGAACACACAGACCAAGCCACAAGGATATTAAAAGTGCAACCAGAATTATGCGGACAACAAACGGTACCTTTTTATTTACGGTTGCGCTGAATGTGCCTTCAAGTATTATCTCAAGCATTAAGGTCAGTAAATAATCCATAGAACACGCCCCTTTACACTCCAAAACGTGTCAAAACACCAATTATTGCTATAACTGCTCCTGCAATGCGCACTGCAACAGCACCTTTTGGTGTAAGCGGCTGATTGTTTAAGTCCAAAGGGTGAATAACATAAATCAGTCCGTAAATCAGCCAGGCAATGTTTGAGAATAAACCGATTTTAAACAGATGCGAAAGCACAACACCTGTTATGATAATTAATATTGCATTGCGGAACTGATGTTTAAAGAAAGTATCTTTCATATTGGTACCTCCTTAAATGTATATCTGATTATATCTTCTGAATTTCCAGTCCTGTTTTCTTCTCGATAAATCTGCAGAATTCCTTTGGTGTTCCGTTGGACATTGCTGTCAAATCATAAACCTGTGCGTGACGGCGGCTGAATACAAACACAATGTAGTCACCACGGCGTGCTATGGCCTCGATAGATTTATACTTGAATTCGGTTGTGCCAACATCCGTTGCAGAAACATAGTTATCTTCATTAAATGCAACTGTACCACGCTCCGAACCTTTGAGCATACGTTTTGAAGCAATAAATGCATTCATTCTGTCTTCAAATATAAGCGCCATAAGTATAATTATACCAGCAAGCGCCGTGATAAATGTGTTAAAACTGAATTTACCTGCCGCAACCGACACTGCTACCAACAGCGCAGCCAGTGCCACTACTATAAATCCAAAAATGTGGCTTCTTTTTGAATGCTTTTTGTGTGTGGTTTTGCGCACTGCCCTTGCCATTGCGGTTAAGGCATCCATATCATAAACTGTGTTAAAAACAAAATTCATAGCTGCACCTCCGTTGATATACCTTTACATATTAATTGTAAACAATCAAAGTGTGTATTATGTGTGAATTTCAGCAGTTATTCAGTTTTTGATGGTTTGTTTACCAAAGTGATAAGACTGAAAATCATTATAACAAAAGAAATCACTGCCGAAAGTATGTAAAACATCTGATAGCCACCAACAATTCTTAAGCCGTAAAACAGCGATGCTGGCGGAAAAATAACAGGTACAATAAGTACTGTAATTATGCCTCCGCCCCAGTTTCCAGCAACTGAACAGAAACCGATTATGCAGCCAATCATTGTATATAAGCTTAACAGCGCCGAAGTTTTTGCCGCAGGCTTAAAGCGCAGCATAAGCACCCAGAAGATAAGATAAAACACTGTTGCCGCTATATTTACAGCCTGTGGCGGACCGCCGTTCCAGCCTGCAGAAAAATTGATTGCCATAACTGTTACCGCACCAAGCAAAAGTGCCGCTGTGCAGATTGTCTGTGTTTTGCTTTTCATATATTTCGCCTCGTTTCTTTTTAATGGCACACTATTACACCGCCAAGCTTTGCGCCAATATTTGCTTTTGCCTGGGCTGTTATCGCCATGTTAAAATCTGGACGCAGGATCACTATGCTGTCACTGTAACAGAGCATATATTCGTTCTGCGGCTCGTCCCCAAGATAAAGCTGATATGCAATGTCTGCGCCCCATTCCGATGCAGGTATTTCTACTGCTCTTTCAAAAATTTCCCATTCTTTATAGGTCACACCAAAGTTGCGCGGAAAATCATCCAGCATCTGTTTATATGCAAGATTATATAAAAACGGCACCTTTACCTTGACCAGTGTGTACTGCAGATCTGGCTGTTCAAGGTCATCCATTCTTGGACGCTGGTACGCATTGTGCTTTGACATAATCAAAGATTCGTCACCGTACCAGCTGGTTGAATAACCTTCGTAGTCAGTTTCTATAATATCTTCTACCCTAAGCGGCAGTTCATCGTCATACACTGCCCATTCCATACCTTTGTAATAATATGTATCACTTGGCTTGTCCTTTAACCAGCCCGTTGATACTATGCCGCGGATAACAGCAAAAAGCAGAAAACCTGTAACACCAAAGGACATTACAATTATTGCTGCTATTGTTGCTATACGGTTTGCATTTGCCGAAACTTTAAACCTTTTAAGCAGGCTGGAAAAGCCCCACACCAGCGATGCAACAAGTGATACCGCAGCAGCACTTATCACAGCAATTACCGCCATTTTACCGCCGATTGTCACAAGGAAAACTGCAAACACCGCAAGTATAAACCACATAAGTGCAAGCTGAATATTGCGGTAGCCTTTTGTCTCTGTAAATGCACCTGTTTCTTCTATCGCTTTTCTTGCCTTTTTACGCCATTTAAAATATCCCAAAATTTCCATAAGGCACATTGCAAGCAGTGCAGTCCAGCAAATTGCGGAGAATAGGCTTGAATTGCGGGAAAGGTATTCTACAGGGTCTGTGAAAAACTGCCATACGCCGATAGCCATCTGCAGCACAGCACACACCGTAAGAAGATAATAGCTTATCAGATATGATTTTTTTGCAGATTTTTCTATGGTCTCCAGTTCTGTCTGCGGGTCGGTTTCTATAGGAATCGGATTTTCTTTTTCGTTATAAAAAATCTGCATCTGAGCATTGTGGGAAGCCAGTTTCCAGCCTGTATGCTGACAAAGTTCCCAAAATCTTTTCTGATTTTCTGTTGGCTCAGGGTCAAATATAGATGCTTCGGGGAAATACGTAACAGCAAAATTTATTTTTTGTGGTTCTATACGCCGAAACTTCCATCCATAAGAAGATATTTTTTCCAGCAGCCAACCTTTCTGTGCCTGCTTTTCCAAAAATCTTTGTATGCCTGTACGGTCAAAAAATGTAAACTGTGCCAAAACTCTCTTGCTTTTTCTCATTATGCTTCCCCCTTTCTGAATATTATGTTATAATCGGCAATCTGCGCCAGCAAACGTGCATATTCCTTGTCCAGCATTTCTTTGCCCTTTGCTGTGATAATATAACTGCGTCGGCGGCCTTCTACCCTTGTTTCTTTTATAAATTCTTCTTCCAGAAACTGCTCCAGGAGATTGTAAAGTGTACCAGAACCTACAGTCACCCTGCCATTTGTCATTGCAGGCACTTTGTCCAATATATCCATGCCGCAGCATTCTTCTTTAAGGCACAGCAAAATATAAAACATCTGCTCTGTAAGTGTGTGAAATTTAGCTCTTGGCAAGATTACACCCTCCATTCTCGATATTCGACATTATCTTCAGTCTCAGTATATTCTCGATTATCGAGAATGTCAACAAAAAAATATTGTTTTTGTTAAAAAATATATCCACAGCTATTGATTTTGGATTTTTGCCATATACTAAATTAATGCCCATCAAAAATATTATTTTGTTAATTATCACATTGCACAATAATTAACAACAAATATAAATCAAAAAGGTAAAAATGCTTAATTTTGAATTTTATTAAAAAATTTTGCAATTTTTTCAAAAAAACCCTTTACAAATCGCAAATGATGTGCTATTATATATGAGCGTTAGTCATTGGGGTATCGCCAAGCGGTAAGGCATTGGACTCTGACTCCAACATTCCCTAGGTTCGAATCCTAGTACCCCAGCCAATGAGAACCACTGAACATTGTTTCAGTGGTTTTTATTTTTTTTCACAAAACACAGATTCGAACCTGCGAAGGTTTTGGCGTTAAGAAAACAGTGTGGTACACTGTTTTTAGCCAAAAGAGCTTGAGCGGCAGCGAAAGCCAG
>SVMV01000055.1 GCA_015067245.1 Oscillospiraceae bacterium
TGCCACTCTCGCGACAGCCTTTATATATTACCACATGTCCGTAAGTTTGTCAACACTTTTTTGTGACTTTTTTAAAACTTTTTCGAACTTTTTTGGTCATCTTGCCATCCCCTCTCGGTGACAGCTTTAATATATTACCACAGCTATTTAATTTTGTCAACAACTTTTTTCAATTTTTTTAAAAATATTTTTTCTTTCAATCAATTGTGTTAATAAAGTATTTTCACCACCAAATGTTGATTTAAATAAAGCCAGTATACAAAAAGCGAAGAATCTCACCACATTGAAAACAGAGAGATTCTTCACTTTGCTCAGAATGACAATATTTCTATATATAATGTATTGTATTATATATTATACATTTGTTATTTTTCAAAGTTTTTAAGTGTACCCACAAAGGAAAAACCTATAAGAAGCGGATAAACTGTAGACAGGTACATACCGTATGTGCCGATGTTGAAAGCAGACACCTCCACATAAGCAATCATAAAGCAGCGCAGCAGCGCCATAAGGAAAAGCCCAAGCAGAACAATGTTGAGCATACCTTCTTTGGACAGCTTTTTGTTTTTTATATCCCAAAGCAGCTGTTTAACCTGCCACATCAGTGCCATGACAAACATAATTGGTATAAAAATTTTGTAAACCATATTCATCACACGCATAAATGTGTGTGTAAGGCGCTGGATTGGAGGCAGATAAATTTCGTTGGAATTTTCCTTGAGAACCGTGCCGCCTTTCTGGTGGATAAAGTTTTCCACTTCGGCTATTTCTTCAGGGCTGCCCACAGCCTTTTCTGCAAGTGGGTCGCACTGTTCAAAGAGCATTGCAGCTTTAAGGCCTGCATAGCCCTCTTTGATAACAGGCCATATATATTCTGGCTTTATAGGGCTTGTAACAGAAGAATAAAGCTTGTCTGCTTCAAGCCTGCCTTCTGCCACCGCAAGCTCAATTTCGGCACGGAGGGTTTGGTAATACTCTTTTGCCTTTTCTGGAGTATCGTAGTAGCCGTTGTTCTGCAAAGCAGTTCTTACCGCCCAGTAGAAACCGCCAGACTGAAAATCGTCAAGTGCAGGACGGAAATAACCGTTTTTAAGAATAGGTTCTTCCAGTGCTTCTTCCATAAAAGCAAAGGAAGGCACCTCATCGTACAATTTTTCCCGCACATCCTGCGGCACAGCAATAAGCGGATGCCAGTTTTCGTGTTCGATACTCATGAGAGCACCGTATGCCGCATTAAATTCTTCACTGGTAAAGTCGCTTACAATAAAACGGCCATAATGTTTATAGTTCATACCACAGTAACCTGCAACGATGCCTGCCGAAAGGATAAAAGGCAGCACAAGACAGATAACACGGCGGATAAGCTGCGGCTGTTTTTCCACAATCCATATAATTGTCATGACCACAAAGGCAACTGCCGCAAAAGGCAGCACCCATATACCGTCTTCTCTTGAAAGATAAACCAGACCGAATGTAATGCCATAGCCCACAAGATAAGGCCACCATTTTTTTATAGGTTCTTTATAGCGGATGCCCACTGCCGCAATACAGCTGAAGAACAGCACACAAAGGCTTGGAAAGATACTGTCACGATAGATGCGTGTGGAGAAGCAAGCCCAGATTGCCGGATTATAGAGCATGCCTGCATAAAGAAACAGCTTTGCCCAGTTGCGACTGAGCATTGGAGAAACCGCCATTACAAACACAAAGGCTGCAAACGCCCACAAGGCAGCATTGCCCACCATAAAAGGCACCTTGATTATATGCAGAAATGCCAGCCATACCGCAAAAAATGCGTGTTTGGACAGTGTGAGATAGTTGTAATCACCAAACCACCTTCCCGCCACAATGTTTTGTGCTGTGGTGAACATAAAATGGTCATCTATCGGCGCCAGCGGCGGATAAACAGTTGCATACTGCGTCCAGGCAATAAACAGCCTTGCCACCGTAAGCACCAGTGCAATTACTATTAACAGTGATTTTGATATGTCGTTTGTTTTTTGTTTCATATATAAACACCTTTTATTTTAAGGATATTTCCAAGAGGTGAAAGGAGATGCGGGCATCTACTTGTATCAAATATGTATCGTCGCCCCATTTTCACAAAAAATGCGGCGCGTTGCAGACAGATTGTCTGCGGAAGCGCCACACTTAATCGACCTTGCGGTACATTGTTCGGCGTGGGTGACGAAGCCGAAGCGCTGCCAGTGGCAGATACAGCAAGGCGGAGGAAGAGAAAGCTACGAGCAATAAGGTGGCGCCCCAAGCCGCCGCAATTGCGATGATCGCTTTCTTCGCTCGTAGAGGCTGCGTCGCAATCAGCGGCGCTTTTGGTGCCTTTTGACGTCAAAAGGCACAGGCAACGCCTTAAGCGGTTAAGGATGCTACTCTTTTTATTTTGTTATCTTCTGAACGCTTTCAACAATATACTGTTTTTGAACAAACACAAGGTTGAGTATTACAGAAAGATATTTAAGCACAAAGGCAAGAATGACAAACAGGCCAAAAAAGCCAAAGGACATAACCAGCATTGTGGTTGTCCAGCCCGCAACAGGGTTTGCAGAGAAGAACACCGCCACTGTATAAACCCCTGCCGCTGCCAGAACAACCGCCATGACAACAGTGAGGAAAAGGCTGATTTTGTAGCCGATGTCGGTAAAGAGAATAAGGCTGTTAAGGGCCAGCTCTCTTTTAACCTTGTTTGCGCCGTCTGCCACAGTAGCACTCTGCAAAGGCTTGTAGTCTATATGTTTTACCGGCAGGCCGCAGGAGGCATAAACTGCCTTGCGGTAAACTGTTTTTGCTCCCATGGATTTAACACGATTGATGCCACGGCGGCTGATGACAGAAAAGCGCTGTGTTTTGATTTTGTGCTCCGAGTCAGAAAAACGGTTGAACAGATTGTAAAACAGCTTGCTTGTCCAGCGCTGACCGCTTGTTGGGCAGGCAAAAACAATATCGTTGCCCTGCTGTGATGTGCGGTAAACTTCCATTATCATATCAGGCTCAAAGTCCATAACTGCGCTGTCAAATTCAAACACAAAATCGCCTATGGCAATATCAAGCCCTGCAATCATTGCACTTTCAAGGCCCTGTGCAAAACTGGTGTTTACAACAGTAAGGCTTTTAACTGTGTTTTCATCGCAGAAGGCATTTATTGCTTTAACTGTATCGTCGGTGGAAGAATCGTTGACACAGATAATTTCGTATTTTTCAAAATTGTCCTTTAAAACAGTATTTACGCTGCCTAAAAAGGAAGAAATAGCATTCTGACAGTTGTGGCAGTACACAACGGCAGAAACAAAGTTTTTTTCTTTATTTGTTATCATTGTCCAGTATCTCCTTAAGGTCGTAAACTGTGTTTATTTTGCCCGAAAGCACACTTACAAAGGTTGGATTTGCCGAAAACTGCTTTACAAGTGTAGGGCGGCTGTCGTCAATTTCGCTGAGTTTGAGAATAGGCTTCATAGAGAATAAAGAGTGTGAATATTCAAATCTAAATTCTTCTTTAAGATATTTTCTTGCCAGCTGGGACATATACCCCCAGGCACTTTCAGGCTTGTGAGGGCAGTTGTTGCAGTTACCCAGATGTGTTGGGCTGCAGTAGTCTTCTATACCCTGCTGACAGTCAAATTTCGGCAGCTTGTCATAGCAGGTAACGTGTGGTGTAAAGGTAACACTTGTAAGGGAGTGATAGCCTGTTTTGCCAAAAGGCATAATGGAGAAGAACGGCCCATCCATAACAGTGATACCCACATCACGCAGATTGTTGTTGATTTTGCAAAGGATAATTTCGCAAAGCTCGTATTTGATAGGGAAAGTTTCAAAGCCTGCAAGGGTGTTTATCTGGTTAACGCTTGCGTATGTGCTGTTGAGCACAAAAGGCGCCAAAAAGCTTTCGCCGTCTGCCAGTGTGATTTTCCAGTTTTCGTCTGCTTTGTCTATGGCAACAATGCGGCTGTTGTAGCGGATTGTTACATTGTCCTTAACCTTTTCAATCTCTGCAAGAATCCCCTGGCGCAGTATATGCCAGTCGTAAGTATATTCCAGTGTTTCAAAGGCGCCGTCGCACATACCATGTTTAAAGTATGTTGTAGGTTCTATGGAAACACAGGGGATATTGCTGTCCTTGCAGAATTTAATAAACTGATCCCTGTCTGTCCAGCTGAAATTTGCACTGGTTGCATATATTTTTTTGAAATCGGTTTTGATGCTTTCGGGATAGTCTTCGCAGAAACGGTCAAAATAATTGCGGCTTTTAACGGCAGTTGATATGCTGCGCGGATAGTGATAACCCATGTGTACACGGGCCTGATTTATATATGTAGCACGGGAAAATGCCTGGTCGTCACATTCCAGCACCAGCACATTTTCGCCTTTTTTGCCGCAGTATTCTGCGCTGTATAACCCATACAGCCCAGCACCGATAATAATTTTGTCGTAAGTTTTCAAGACGGTATGTCCTTTCCCTTTAAAAATTTTATTACTCTGTCAATGATCATGTACAGGCATATCTGCACAAAACCAAAATACCACAGAACGCTGTTCAAAAAGCCATGAATCACAGAATGGCCTTCAGCCAAAATCAGCCAGGATAATGTAGCCATCAAAAAAACAAGATACATGGTCACCATTTTAATGTCTGTTCTTTCTTTAATCTCATGGTCATAAAGAATAAACACTGCTGGCAACATACTAATAATACCAAACCAATTACCTGAAATCCCATACACTATATTGGCAGATAAATTAAAATACCCCTCTATCATCATTGATATCGGATCTCTTAATGCCACAACATAGTGTTCTGGCATTGTGATAGCTCCTGAACCACCTGCTAAATTTTTGGCACCAGCAGTTTCATACACCTTTAACATTCCCTCAAATATATTTCCATCGCCAAGTGCAAAGCCGTGAATAATTATCGCCACAAAAAAACCTGCCAATGCGGCTATGCTTAAAACCACTGTGATTTTAAACACATTCCACACCTTTTCTTTTTCTTTTTTATAAAAAGCGTATACCATATCTATTGCCAGAAAAGACATTGCCGCTATAAGTATTGTAGACAGATATTCGTATCCGCACAGGCTTTTTACAAGCACCGCAAAAAACATTGCGATACAGCTTAAACCTTTTGCCACCTTATTTTCAGTATATACCGCACAGAAAAGACCGATAAGCACAGGTATAAACCACAAAAATTCAAGCCAGTAAAGATTTTTTGCAAAAATTGTTATATACGGCGAAAACGCAAAGGTAATAAAGAACACTGCCGCCATAAGCGCATTGTATTTTTTATTTATCAAAAAGCATATCATTGACAAAACCACCGCAAGACTTATTGCAGCAATAATCTGCATAAGCTCCAGTGTATATTTGCCATATATGTAATGATAAAACGCTTCTACTGCCTGTGCGTGCAGCCCATACTGAGAATTATAATCATTTGTATTTTTGGTAACCAGCTCTTTGCCGTTTTCATCTTTAAGCACAATATGCCTTATGGCACCGTCCTGGTCTGTTGTAAAAACCCTGTCGCAGTCGGTGTACACCATTATAAAGTCGCTGTTTTCTTCCAGAGTTGTAACCCTGTATTCTTTTTGTGCCAGAACAACTGCAGCTGTGTTTTCCAACGCCTGCTTTGCAAATTCCACATTAGGCAATGCAAATGCCCCCAGGCACACCAACTGCATAGCCTTCGCTGAAATTGGCATTTGTAATACCTTCTCCTCCGCGATTGTAAATTTGCCATATATCGCCAAATATGCTGTCGTGGTAAAACATCATGCCCTTTTTGTCTTCTCCGTGCATAGCGCCCGAAACCATCTTTTCAATTATCAAACTTTCACTGTATGCATCATATATAAGTTCATTTTCTGATGATGTGTTGACAAATTTTTCTGTTGTAAAGTTATGTGTCATAACCAACACCATAAAGGCAACAATAACCACATTTTTACCCACAGCTTTAAAAGATGTCTTTTTTAATACAAATCCATATAAAACAAGCAATGCCAGCCAAACAAACACCGCCGCTACATTGACTCTTTTTGTCATTGTAGGTATTGCATAACTCGACCACCATATTTCTTCGGTGATGCTGCCAAGAAATAAAACATCTGCCGCAACTGCCAAAAAAGCGACAAATAAAAATACAAATATAATTTTGCTTACAACTTGTATCCGTTTTTCTGTCAAGATTTTCATTGTTTTAAACATCCCTATCAATTGTATCAGAACAGCCTTGGCTTACGGATTATATCTTCCTGCTGCGTTGGCCAAAAGAATTTTCATAAGTTCGCTGTTGCCTTTTATTGGGCTTATCTTTGTCGGCACCTTGCCGCTGTTTGGATAAGCGCGTGTCACTGGCACTTCACAGGTGCGCAGCTTAAGCTGGCTTGCCCTTGTGGAAAGATATGCCAGCAGTTCGTAGGTTTTAAACACATTGCGGAAAGGCTGCACCAGCGGATGTGTAAGATATTTTACCGAGTATCCACGGAAGTTGTTTGTTGTGTCGGTAAATTTTTCCTTTGCTGTAAAGCTGATTACAGGTGCGTGGATAAGCTTTACTGCTATATGACGGCTGATTGGAGTGTTGATTGCCTGGCCGCCTTCGATAAAGCGGCTGCCCTGAATAAAGTCATAACCTTCGTCCAGCTTTTCTATAAACTTAACCACATCTTCAATAGAGTCTTTGTTGTTGCCGTCTATAGTGATAATGCCCTGGTATCCGCGTTTAAGGGCCCAGTAAAAGCCCATACGCAGCTGTGCACCCTGTTTGCCAGGGCCTTTTTTAACCAGAAGGGTGTTTACACCAAGGCTGCGCATCATATCTTCGTCGGTGCCGCCGTCTGTGCTGCCGCCGTCGCAGATAATTATATCGCAAAGTGTGTGCACCTTGTTAACTCTTGCACGGTGAAGCTCAAGGCGGATATTTTCTTTTTCGTTGATGATAGGAATACACAGACAATATCTGCTTTTCTTTTCTTCGTATTCGTGACATTCAAAATCAGGCACGCCTTTGATATTGTGATACAGCATACTAAAAATTCTCCTTTAAGTATAAAACAGCCTTTTGTACCTTGTTTATATCATTCTGGTTTTTCATCTCAATGGACAAATAACCGTCATAATCAATCTTTCCAAGCACCTTTTTAAGAGTTTCGTGTTCCTTTATCTTTTCAACATATTCAAGATGAGGCACAGAAAGGTGGATGTGGTTTACATAATTTTTATAGGTTTTTATAATATGCGGATTTTCTTTATTGTATAGAATTGTACCAAAATCCACATTTACCTTTATGCCCTCGCTGCCGATTTTTTTGCAGAACTCAAAAGCTTCTTTGGTATAGTTTAAAAAGTTGGTATTGTAGATAACAGGGTTTGCCTCCAGCGCAAACACGGTGTTTTTGCTTTTGGCATATTCACCAATCTCGCGGAAAAAATCAACAACGTCATCTTCACTGCAGCCATCAGGCATATTGCGGTTGCGCGGGCAGCCAAACACCAGGTTTTTAATACCCATTGCGTTGGCAAAGTCTATGGCCTTTTGGGTATAATCCAAAAGCTCTTTTGCTTCTTCGGCATTAAAGATATTGCCGCCTTTGCCAAACCATATACTTTGCATGCTGCTTATGCTAAGGTTAAAACGGTTTTTCAGCATTGTGGCATAAAGCTGTGCCTGTTCTAAATTTTCGTATGGATTTTCAAAAAGTCTGCTTGGTGCAATCTCAATGCCGTCAATGCCGTTTTGCTGCAAAAATGTATACATTGCAAAATCGTCTTCTTTGCCCCAGGCAATATTGGAAATTGAAAGTTTCATAAACAATCCTTTTTAACTTTGATATTATGGGGGGGGGTGTTTAGGGGGCTTGCCCCATTGTAACAATAAGCGGCTGGCGTCAAAAGCACACAGACGGGCAAACACTGTTCGCCACTGCAGTCCACAGACGCCGGTCTGTGCTATTTCTGCATCTCTGCAATAAATTCTTTAATGTCGTTTAACACAAACTCTTTTGTCTGGATATAGCCGTCCTTGCCGCCAAAAATCTCAAAGTTTTTGGTTTTAAAATCATAATGCGGTACTGGGCCGCCAAGCTCGTTTACAAACTCCTTACCTGTAATTGTGTTGTAAATTTCGCTTATTGTAACAGGTTCGGTGGCAATATTGAGCACTTTTACCCCGTTTTCTATTGCAGTTTGTATATTTTTATATAAATATTTCAAATTGTAATACTGAAATATCCCTCTGCTGTCGGTAAAGTTAAGGGCAGAAAAGCCAAGTTCTTCAAACATTTTCTTTGCCGCTGTTCTGTCAACGCCTTCATTAAGTTTCCAAAAGCCGTTGTCCTGCAGGGAGTAAAACTCTTTAAGCTTTGGTTCTTTTGCTGCCAGTTCGCTGAACTTTGTCTCATTGAGCATACTTGGGATAAAGTTTAAATAGTCAAAGATAAAGTTCTTTTTAAGGTTAATGCCGTACAGCCCTGGCAGGCGCACAATAAAATAATCCTCAAAGTTTGCCTTTACCTGTTCTTCCAGCCACAGACGGTTTGCGCCGTATGGGTGCAGATCTTCCTTGTCCATAAAGCTGTCTTCATCCTTGCCGTTCGGCGCCTTGTAAACGTCCACCGAAGATATAAGAACAACTTTTTTAGGGTTGATTTTTTTCATATTGTCCAAAGCTTCCTGGACGGTTTTAAAATCTTCCTGCGGAAACTTGTTTGCAATAAATTTCTGCGCAGGCACACCGCTGTAAAAAACAACGTCAGGATTTGTGCCAAAAGCATCGGCAATATTGCTTTTGTCATACTTGCCGTCAAAATCAAAACTTGCACAGAGGTTGCTGCCTACAAAACCTGAATAACCAACAATACTAATCATATATTTTTACCTTTCAAAAGTGGTCTGGGCACACTTTTTCATACTAATATTATCCTTATTATTATACATATATAATATATAAAAAGTCAAATACAAGCCCATTTATATATGTTGACAAACTGTAAATTTTGTATTTTTATAGCCTGAATATTACAATATCTCTCTATTGATGCGATAAATTTGCAATTGTCGTCGGACTGTGCTAATATTTAGATGTATATACTTATTTTAGCAGGACAATATTTTATCTGTTCCACAAAAAATCTATATATAAAGCGAGAACCCAACCGATGATATATATTAAAAAAGTTACAATACCTCATCTTACAGGCAATGCAAAGCGCCGCGCATACATCTATGTGCCAGATGAGGCAAAAACCAACTTTGACATACGCTATCCTGTGCTGTATATGTTTGACGGCCACAATGTGTTTTTTGACAGCCACGCAACCTACGGCAAAAGCTGGGGTATGCTGGAATTTCTGCAGCAGGCAGATATTCCCCTTATTGTTGCCGCTGTAGAATGCAACCATGGCCACAACAATGAACGTTTAAGCGAATATTCCCCTTTTGATTTTGACTATCACGAGGTTGGCAAAATCAAGGGCAACGGCAAAAAGACAATGGACTGGTTCTGCAAGGTTTTCAAGCCTTTTGTAGACCGCAGCTTTCCAACATTGCCTGACCGCGAATACACCTTTATCAGCGGCAGCAGCATGGGCGGGCTTATGACAATTTATGCTCTTTGTCACTACAACCACATCTTCAGCCGCGGTGCAGCTTTATCTCCTGCAATCAGCTTTTCCATCAAAAAGGTGGAGCAGATGATAAAGGCAGCCGACATTGCTCCTGACAGCGTGCTGTATATGGATTATGGCCAGGAAGAATTTTCTTCCCATCCACAGGCAATGGGCCATTATAACCGTGTTGCAAATGCACTTATGAAAAAAGGCGTACTGCTTAACAGCCGTGTGGTTCCAGGCGGCAACCACAGCGAAGCCAGCTGGGAAAAACAGCTTCCGTTTATTATGGAAACCTTGTTTTATGGTTTATAAAGAGATTCAAAAATGGCAAGCCCTTCAACCCTTTTGTCCTTTGGCCGTCACTTTAACCACACAGATTGACCAAACACCTTTGTTCGTTTTTGCAAAAGCAAAAAGCAGACTTGCTTTTAATTGCAGATAATTATTATCTGCCCACCTTTAGCTGTTCGCACAGCAATTCCCCTAAAACAAAGCTTTTTAAGGCTAAAAATATTTTACTGAAGAGGAAAATTAATATGGAAATTCAATACTTCAAACAATACAGCTCCTGTCTTAACAGAGATATGGAATGCAAGGTTTACGGCCACGCTGGCAAGCCTGTGCTTTTTATTCCTTGCCAGGACGGCAAATTTGTGGACTTTGAAAACTTCCACATGATTGACTACTGGGCAAAATGGATTGAAGAAGGCAGGGTGATGGTGTTCAGCATCGACACAATCGACCTTGAAACATGGTCCGACAAAAACGGAGACCCTGGTCACCGCACATGGCTGCACGAACAGTGGATTCACTACATCGTTGACGAATTTGTGCCTTTTATGCGCGATATGGCAGCAATGCGCAACGGCTGGGACAACCACAACGGCATTATGGTTTTTGGCTGCAGCATGGGTGCAAACCACTCTGCAAACCTGTTCCTTCGCTTCCCTTACATATTCGACAGCTGTCTTGCAATGGCCGGCATCTATAACAGCGGTATGTTCTTTGGCGATTATATCGACGACCGCCTTTACGAAAACAGCCCTGAAATGTATCTTGCAAATATGCAGCCTGACCACCATTATGTTGAACTTTACAACCAGGGCCGCGGCGTTATCTGCGGCGGTCAGGGCGCTTGGGAAGAACCAGGCACAGCTCGCTGGCTTAAAGAAAACTTTGACCGCCTTGGTGCAAATGTATGGGTTGACCTTTGGGGCCACGATGTAAACCACGACTGGCCTTGGTGGTACAAAATGGTTGAATATCATGTGCCAAAAATTCTTGGCATATAAGGGCTTTTATTGCAGTATATAACATTAATTTTGCATTATTTGTCGCAGACTATTTACAAATATTGATGTTTATTATAAAATACGGCTTTGTTTAAGTTAAGCAGAGCAGCACAGACAGTATACAGGGAAATTCAAAGAAAACAAAAACAAAAATCCAAAACATAAAACAGGGCAGCGCCCACGGAAAGTATAAAAATCAAAAACAAAA
>SVMV01000056.1:0-4696 GCA_015067245.1 Oscillospiraceae bacterium
TATGAAAAACACAAAGAAAATCGCCCTGTGCGGTATGTTTGGGGCTTTGTCCATAACCATCATGCTGCTGGGGTCCATAATCCCTATGGCAACCTATATGTGCCCTGCCATAGCCGCATTTTTTATTTTGCCTATTGTGCACGAATACAACGAAAAAACAGGCTTTATGCTTTATCTGGTTGTAAGCATTTTAAGCATGCTGCTGGTGGCAGAAAAAGAATTTACCCTTATCTATGTTTTTGTTTTTGGGCTGTACAGCGTATTCAAGTTTCGTGCAGACAGGATAAAGCCAAAATTTATACAGTATCTGCTTAAGGCTTTATACTGCACTATTATGACCGCACTTTGCTATGGCCTGCTGCTGTTTGTATTTCCGTCACCACTGCTTACCGAAGAATTCGGCGAGCTTACCCTTTGGTTTGGCATTGCATTTTTAGCTTTATTTACCATCACATTTTTGCTGTTTGACTTTGCCTGCAGCAAAATGTTTATACTTTATAAATACTATATGCGGCCAAAACTGATTAAAAAATAGAATATAAATAAAAATGTCATTCTTTGAAACCAACACTTCTCAGAATGACATTTTGTTTGTGTATTCAATTTTATCTGATAAAAAATTCCAGAAGCAGCACCACACCGCAGCAGGAAAATGCAACACGGAAAATATCAAAGCCAAACCAGGCTGTTACAAAGCCCACAATCAAAGCTGCAATGCCCGAAATTGGACTTTGTGTTGCGTGGATAATGGTTGGAAAGGTCATTGCCGCAAGGGTTGCGTAAGGCACATAGTAAAGAAAAGACTTTACAAACTGATTGTTTACCTCTTTGCGGAAAAGTGTAAGCGGAAGCACACGGATTAAATATGTAACAGCCGCCATGGTAAATATATAAGCGTATATTCCTGGTGTCATCACTGTGCCTCCTCTTCGTCTTTATGTGGAAACAGCAGGGCAGCCGCTGCTGAAACGATAACTGTTATGATAATTGTTTTTGTGCCTTCGGCAACAGAAGCAAACACAGGCAGATAATAGCCGATGCTGCTAAGCACAAAGCTTGCCAGCACAACCAGCATAACCGCTTTTTCTTTGCGTGCAGGCGGAATAACTATGGCAAGAAACATACCGTAAAGTGCAACGCTGAAAGCACTTACAAGGCGCAGCGGCATAAGGTTGCCTGCAATTACACCAAGCATTGTGCCAAGCGACCACCAAGGTACCGAACACAGTATTGCGCCGTAGGAATAAAACGGATTAAAATATCCCTTGCGGTTTATTGCAATGCCAAAAAGCTCGTCAGTTACAAAATGTGCAACGATAAAACGGTGGAAAAACGGCATTTTGCTGTCTATCTTCTGACTTAAGGCACAGCTCATAAGAAAATATCTTGCATTGGTAACAAGAGTTGCAAGGGCTGTTTCGATTAAAGTTGCAGAAGCCGCAATCATTGTAAAGCCCACATACTCCCCTGCCGAAGCTGTGCAAAGCGCGCTTGCAATAAAGCCCTGCACAGGGTTAAGGCCTGCGTTTTTTGCCGCAATGCCAAGGGAGAAAGAAACCGCAAAATATGCCAGTGCAATTGGCACACCGTCCTTCATACCCTGGGCAAAAGCCGCTTTGTTGTCGGTATTTTTAAGTGAATAAGTATCTGACATTATTATCTCCGTAAAAAAACATTTTATATTTCAAGTTTTTTGCACACTGCATCCAGCACTTCACCTATACTGTCGTGAAACACAAGGTCGGCGCGGCTGTCACTGGCTGTGCGCTCTTTGTTGATAACCACAAGGTGTGGGCCATTAAAATAGTTGATAAAGCTTGCCGCAGGATAAACTGTAAGGGATGTGCCGCCGATGATAAGCAGGTCGGCCTCCCATATAGCACGGATTGCCCTTTCGGTTACAAAGTCGTCCAGCATCTCGCCGTAAAGCGTAACCACAGGGCGCACAATGCCGTCATTGCAGCCTGTGCAATAAGGTATATCCTTTGATTTGTCTGCTATATATTCCTTTGTATAGCTTTTGCCGCAGTTTGTGCAATAATATTTTTCGGCTGTACCGTGAAGTTCCAGCACATTTGTGCTGCCTGCAAGCTGATGCAGGTTATCCACATTCTGTGTTACAACGGTAACCTTTTTATCACTGTTTTCAAGCTTTGCCAAAGCAATATGTGCTTTGTTTGGTTTTACATTGTGCAGAAAAAACTCGCGGTAAAACTGATAGAAAATCTTTGGATTTTCGTTAAAAAAATCTATGCTTAAAATCTCTTCGGGAGATATGCCGTATTTATTGTAGGTATTGTAAATTCCGTCTTTACTGCGGTAATCCTTTAAACCGCTTTCGGTAGACACACCTGCCCCGCCGAAAAATACAATTTTTTTGCTGTTTTCTACTATCTTTGCAAGCTTTGTTATATTTTCTGTATTCATATTGCACACCCCAATGGCTTTAAAAGCTATACGATATATATTTTACATTTTCTTACAGGTATTTGCAACAAGTTTGATATTTTTATTTTTCTTGCACAGGCGACAATTTTATTATACAATATTGTATAAATATATTTTGTATAAAAACACACTTCACTTTTGCAGTATACTTCGTAGATTTCTTTATTATCGTGTGTTACAAAGAGGTTTTATGAGTACATACCACATTCTTTACAACAGACTTTCACGCAGCAACACAGGCGAACTTGAAGCACACATGCTGGACGAAATTATGCACGGCGAAAGCCTTAAATACTGGAACGTCACCGACATCGAAGACTATGACCGCTTTTTTGCCGAAATTCCTGCCGACGATAAAATTATTGTTGCAGGTGGCGACGGCACACTGAACAATTTTATCAACAACACCGACTACTGTGATATACCGCAGGACGTGTACTTTTTTCCAGCAGGCAGCGGCAACGACTTTGCCCGTGATATAGGCAAACAGAAGCATTGCGAACCCTTTGATGTGCGCAAATACATAACCAACCTGCCTGCCGTCACTGTTGCAGGCAAGGAGCGCAGATTTTTTAACAGCGCTTCAATAGGGCTTGATGCCCAGGTTTGCCTTGAAGCTGACAGACTTAAAAAAGCAGGCAAAAAAAGTGTCAACTATGCTTTGCTTGCAGTTAAGTGCATCTTTACAAAGTACAAATTCTGTGATGCTGTTGTTACCGACAGTGACGGCAACCGTCATGAGTTCAGGGACGTTTTGCTTGCAATAACCACAAAAGGCAGATATTTTGGCGGCGGTGTAAAGATATCGCCAAATCAGGACCGCAACCACCCTGACGAAGAGATGATATTTATTATTGCCCACAATCTGCCCGCATTTAAAGCGCTGATTGTTTTTGCAAGTATTGTTATAGGCAAGCACTTCAGTTTTAAAAAGAATGTTACTGTTATGAAGGGCAAGGATTTTACTGTGCAGTTCAGCCAGCCTACACCAATACAGATTGACGGTGAAACCGTTGAAGGCCAAACAGCATACCACGCTTATGCAAAACATACTGTGGATATGAAATAACTGCATAAAAATATTTACAAATAAAAATATGTCATTCTGAGAAGCTTTTGCTTCGAAGAATCTCTCGGTTTTATCAGCCGATGAGATTCTTAGCTTTTGCTCAGAATGACTTTTATTTTTTGTTAAACTATTTTTATCAGCCAAAAAATCCGCCAAAAAGCAGATTGCCCACAAAGCTGAGTGTAAATACAACACCCATACCAACCAGCACTGCTGTGGCAGAAGTGCCGCCGTTGTTTTTTATAAATTCATTTTTCTGCGGTTCCTGCAAAGCCTTTGCGTCCACTGCAAGCTTTTCAAGGCAAACCATATACATCCAGTTGCCAAATACACCTGCAAGAGCGCTTACTGCCATATCAAGATAATCAATCCTGTCAATTATCAGTATGCTAAGCAGCCAGTATAAACCGCCATAAACATACATCTTGCGGTAAATCATCCAGGCAGGACCGAGCAGGAAAGCGCACCAGTTCCAGCTTGTTTTTTTATTAAGCCTTTTCATGTTTGCAAACTTCTCTGTGTAATAAACTTCCTTTTCAGCGCCTATAAGGCTGCGCACATCGCTGTCTATGTAGTCTGATGCATTGTCTGCAGATGCAAATTCGGCATTTGTGGTATTTTCGGTTTTGGCTTCAGCTACAACAGACATTCCGCAGTTGTGGCAGAACGCTGCAGTTTCTTCAAGTTTGGTTCCGCATTTGGTACAAAACATAGTATTTTCTCCTTCCTGCTTTTAAGGGTTAATTGCCATAAAGCAAAATTGTGTATATAAAGGTGGAAACAAGCAGGCCCACAGCTACACCGATTGCCATCCAGACAATAACAGCTGTTTTGCTTACCCCGCCTTTTTTTGCAATAAATTTTTCTTTTTCTGCCGCCTGCAATACTTTTGCCTGGGCAGCAAGGCTGTAGATGTTTGTCATATAGATATAGTTGCCAAACAACCCCAGAAGTATCTGCATAACAATACCCAAACCACCCATAAAACTGAGCACAAAAGACAGAATAAGATATATGCCAGCATACATATACATTTTGCGGTACAAAAGCCAGTAAACAGGCACAAGAAACGAACACCAGTTCCAGCTTACCTTTTTGCTGTTGTATTGCATATCCAGAAATTTTGGCATATAGTATTCGGTCTTTACACCTACAAGCTGTTCCACAGTTTCGTCGCTG
>SVMV01000056.1:4796-11111 GCA_015067245.1 Oscillospiraceae bacterium
CACAGAATAACACCGATAACCACAAGTATGCCCACAAAGCCCACACTTTCGGCTATAAATGAGAACATAAAGTCGTTCTGTGGCAAAGGCACGTTGTTGTGGTTATCCACCAGAAAGCCCTTGCCGAAAAGCTGGCCTGAGCCTATGGAAATTTTGCCTGCATTCTGTTGGACAAGTATGGATTTATACTCTGGATTATCAGGAAAAATAAGAGCAAGAATGCGATTTTGCTGGTACGGCTCCATAATTTTAAACCACAGAACAGGTATGCCTACAACTGCTGCACCGCCTGCAAGGGCAATAAGCTTCCAGCTTATGCCCGCCGCAAAAAACATACATGCAATAATAAAGGCATAAACCAGCATTGTGCCGCCGTCACGTTGATATGCAACAAAAGCAAAAGGTATAAGCGCCACAACAGCAAGCTTAATAAGGGTATGGATTTCGTTTATATTTTCCTTGTTCTGTTCCATAAAGTGAGCAAGGGTGATAATCATACTTATTTTAAGCAGTTCGCTTGGCTGCAGTGACATGCCGCCAGGCAATGATATCCACGCCTTGTTGGTGGTGCCTGGTGGTGCAAAGCCGATAACGGCTGTAAGCACCATAAGCGCAAGGCAAAGGGCCATGTGCACCTTGTACCACTCGCAAAGCTCCTTGTAGTCGATAATGGAAAGCAGCACCGCTGCTGTAAGGCCGATAATACTTGCAGCCATCTGCACAATAACCACCTTTACATCACCGATGGCATTCATTGTCATATATATGGAATAAAGGCTGTAAACCGAGATTGCATTGCAGGCGGCGCACATGCCTATAATAACAAAATCTGTCTGTTCCACAAACTCACGCAGCCATTCGTTTCTGTTCATATCAGCCCTCCTTTTAACTTTTATTTATTATTGTATTGTATAACATAATTAAAAATATATCAACTTTTATAATTGTGTATTCTTTGTTTTTATGGTATATTATGTTAGAGTATAATCTGTGAAAATGGAGGGTAGTGTTTTGAAAGAGTATATTTCCAATTCAAAGGCAGAGACAGTTGCAATTGCAAAAAGCATTGTCCCTTTTTTAAATAACCACGACATTATATTTTTTGACGGTGGTCTGGGCATGGGCAAAACCGCCTTCTGTCAGGGCCTTTGCGACGGACTTGGCATAGATGCCACCGTTACCAGCCCGACATTTGCCATTGTAAACGAATACACAGGTTATCCTTTAAGCCTTTTTCACTTTGATATGTACCGCATAGAAAACGAAGACCAGCTTTACAATATAGGTTTTTATGACTATCTGGACTATGACGGCATTGCCGCTATTGAATGGGCTGAAAATATAAAAGATTTTTTCAGTGAAAATACCGTTACTATAAAATTTGAAAAACTTGGTGAAACAACCAGAAAAATCACCATAGAAGGAGATAATTTCTGATGCTTATTTTAGGTATAGACTGCTCTTCCAAACAGGGCAGTGTTGCAATAGTACGTGATGACAAGCCGCTGTATCAGTGTGTTTATGACAGCAATATGACCCACAGCCAGAACCTGCTTGCCCTTATAGAAAACGCTGTTACAATATGCGGCATAGACAAAACTGACATCGACCTTTTTGCCGTTACCCTTGGTCCTGGCAGCTTTACAGGCCTGCGCATCGGCCTTGCCCTTGTAAAAGGCATGGCAATGGCACTGGATAAACCTTGCGTTGGTGTTTCCAGCCTTAAGGCAATGGCAGAGTGCACAGACCTTGACGGCGTGGTTATCCCCAGCTTTGATGCACGCAGAGGCCAGATTTACTGCTGCATAACCGACGGCAGCACAATTGTTGCAGAGGATGACTGCATTATGGCCAGCGACCTTGAAAATTTTGTGCGCGACTGTAAAAAAGACATATATTTTGTTGGCGACGGCAAAGATGTATGCTATAATAAATTTAATCAATATCACAATGTAAAAACACATTCTGTGCTGATGCCCTGCATAGCTTACGGCGCCTGCCTGCTGGCAAAAGATATGCCGCAGCAGACTCACTTTGAGCTTAGCCCAAGCTATCTGAGATTATCCCAGGCAGAAAGAGAATTGAAGGAGAAGAACAAATGATAGTTTTAGCTGCTGACCACGGTGGTTTCCACCTTAAAGAAGAAGTAAAAAAACACCTTGAAGCAAAAGGCGTTGAATTTATAGATGTTGGTACATTCTCTGCCGACAGTATCGACTATCCTGACGTTGCAAAAACAGCCTGCGCAAAAATTACAAGCGGCGAATGTGACAAAGGTCTGCTTTTCTGCGGCACAGGTGTTGGCATATCCATTGCTGCAAACAAAATCAAAGGCATCCGTGCATGCTGCTGCAGCGACCATTTCAGCGCAAAATACACACGTCTGCACAATGACGCAAACGTTTTGTGCATGGGTGGCCGTGTTGTTGGCGCAGGTATTGCCTGCGAACTGGCTGACCTGTTTCTTGAAACAGAATTTGAGGGCGGCCGCCACGCAACAAGAGTTGGCAAAATTATGGCAATTGAAGCAGAATAATAAAACCGGGAGGGGTGTCCCCCTCCCATTATTGTATAAATAAAATCATTAACAAATATACCAAGGAGAATATTATGGCAAAAACAGTTATTCTTGACCATCCTCTTATAAAACATAAGGTTGCAATTATGCGCAACAAAACCACAGGCACCAGAGAATTTAAAGCAGTTGCAAAGGAAATTGCAATGCTTATGTGCTATGAAGCAACAAGAGAGCTTGCTGTTGAAGATGTGGATGTAGAAACACCTATCACAACTGCCCGCTGTCAGATGCTTGCAGGCAAAAAGCTGGCTATTGTGCCAATCCTGCGTGCAGGTCTTGGCATGGTTGACGGTATGCTGGAGCTTATTCCTTCTGCAAAAATCGGCCATATCGGCCTTTACCGTGACGAAGAAACATTGGAACCTGTGGAATACTTCTGCAAAATGCCAAGCGACATTGGCGAAAGAGATGTTTTTGTGGTAGACCCAATGCTTGCAACAGGCGGCAGCGCATGTGACGCAATAAAAATGCTTAAACAGCGCGGAGCAAAAAATATTAAATTTCTTTGCCTTATAGCTGCACCTGAAGGTGTTAAAAAGCTTACAGAAAAACACCCTGACGTTGATGTGTACTGCGCTGCACTGGACAGCCACCTTAACGAAAACGGTTATATTGTGCCTGGCCTTGGCGATGCTGGCGACCGCATTTTTGGCACAAAATAACAGATGTACAAAAGCAACCTGTAGACAAGAAAACGCCCTGTAACTAACATACAAATAAAAAAGCTTGCCATTTATCTGGCAAGCTCTTTTTTTGTTTATGCTATCTTTTATAATAGCGCCCTGCAGGCAAAAACTTGTATGATTGTATTTATCTTTATTCGATTTTATACAATTAATTCTGTCAATTTAAAAGCACCGGCTTTTGCGGGTGCTATTTAACTTTATGCCTTGGGGATAATGGGTATTTGCCGGGTGGAAAACAGATTATTCGCCTTTTTCCTGAGCGTAGCATTCGCTGCAGAGAACAGGTCTGTCTTCTCTTGGTTTGAATGGAACTTTTGCTTCTTTGCCACATTTAGCGCAAACAGATGTGAAATATTCTCTCTGGCCACGAATCTGATTTTTTCTTGCATCACGGCAAGGTTTGCATCTCTGTGGTTCGTTTTCAAAGCCTCTTTCTGCGTAAAATTCCTGTTCACCTGCTGTAAATGTGAATTCCTGTCCGCAATCTTTGCAAACTAAAGTTTTGTCCTGGTACATAGGATACCTCTCCTTAAAATGTATTTATCCCCTAAATAGATTAAATCAATAGCTTTGCGGATCTGCAGGCCTCTTGCTTTAACGATAAAAGGGCATATATATAAAGACATACGTCCTTATTTCCTCAATTTTTTGTGGATGCGCTGAACTGCGTTATTTATTGATTTTTCGTCCTTAGCTGTCATTGCTGCAATCTCTTTGTAAGAGTACTGCATTGTGTACAGGCTGAAAACCAAAAATTCAAATTTGGAGAGTCTTTGCTTTGCAGTTTTTATAAATTCTTTGTTTTGTTCCTTGACCATAAAGTCGTTTTCGACATTGTGGCCATAGTCTTCGTCCTCAAGGCTTTTTGCTGCTGTAAGAATCTGGTGCTTCTGGCTTTGGGAAGATTTATACGCTGTAAGCATACTGTTGAGTATGCATTTTTTTGCGTATGTCTCAAAGCTTGCGCCCTTGTCCTGACTGTAGCTTAACACAGCCCTGAAAAGACCTATGTTACCTTCCTGCACGGCATCTTCAAAATCAAAATTATCGGTGCACAGCTTGCGTGCACAGCTTGCGATATTGCCTTTAAAGGCTGTAAAGATATATTCTATATCCTTGTGTGAGCCCTGCTTTGCTTTGGCAACATACTGCTGGATATCTTTTTGCACTTTGGATACCTCGGAAAACTTTGTATAAAAAACAGACACAATGTGTCTGTTCTTGTTATAACATATACATTATACAAAAACAGTCACATTATGTCAAACATTTTTTAACAACTTGTACAAATCAAGCGAATATGGTTTTAAACTTTATTTATTGTTATAACGATAATTATATTCAATAAATACTTTATATTTATAAAAATTTATGCGTTTTCACGTGTAACGGTTCTTATCCATCTGCCCGAAACTATGCGCTTTAATTCTATAATAATTTTTATAAACGCATCACAGCGCATGCACAGATAAACCAATGCTGCAGGAGCGCCGATAACAAGCCCCATAAGCACGCTGAGCGGAATATTGATAAACCACATACCGCCACCGTCAAGCAGCAAAGCAAGCTTTGTATCGCCGCCGCCACGAAGAACACCTACGATATTTACAATATCCAAAGCAGCCAAAGGCTGAATGCATATTACAACTGTAAGCATCTGGAAAGCAGCAAGTTTAGCTTCTGGTGTGATGTTGTAGATAGAAAGGAACGGTGTTCTTATAAGCAGAACCACTGCTGACATCACAACCCCTATGCAGAATGCTGTAAGGTTAAGGGACAATGCCGTTTTCTGGGCGCGTTCCATCTTTCCCTGACCGATTGTTTTGCCGCATATAACCGCTGCTGCATTGGCAACACCGAATGTAAACACAGATGAAAGGTTATAAACAACTGTAACAACGCTGTTTGCCGCAACAAATGTGGAACCGATATGTCCCATAATAATGCCTGTTGTAACACTGCCCATGCCCCAGATAAGCTCGTTGCCCATAACCGGCAGAGCATGATGGATAAAGTCAGGGATAAGGGTTCTGTCAATTTTAAACATACAGTGCCACTTAAAGCCAACCTTTTTCTCGATAAAGTACATATATACCGCTGCACAGCAGAATTCAAATATACGCGCTGCAACTGTACCTACCGCTGCCCCCTGGACGCCCAGCGCAGGTGCGCCGAATTTACCGAAGATAAACATATAGTTTACAATTACGTTTACAAAAAAGGACATGCCGTAAACTGTAGTGCTTACCTTTACCTGTTCAACACCGCGCAGTGCAAGAAAATAGCAATTGGACAGTGCATAGAACACAAAGCCTACTGAAAGGGTTTTAAGATAGGATACGCCTGCTGCAATAACTTCTGCCTCGTTGGAAAACAGCGACATTATCTGTTCGGTAAAGAAAAATCCTGCCAGTGAAAATACTATCGACACAACAAACATAGCCAGAGTTGATATGCGCATAACACGGCGGATAACATCCGTGTTGCCCTTGCCCCAGTACTGCGAAATAAGCACCGAAGCACCGCCGCACACACCAAAGCCTGCAATCATCATCAAAAAGAATGTCTGACCGCCAAGGCTGGCCCCTGAAACTGCAATGTCACCCAGTTCGCCCAGCATTATTGTATCCATCGCCGAAACGCCGTGGTTGATAACATTCTGCATTGCAATAGGCAGAGCCACAGCTATAAGTGTTTTAAAATATTCTTTGTCAAAAATAAAATATTTTTTAAGCATAGCTTCTCCTTTTTTCAGATTATTATATGAAATTAAATTAACAGTATTCCAAGCTGCGCGGCCGTATGGCATCGCGCGCTTTCATCTAAGGGGGGGTGACAGTTAAATTTTATCTGCTTTGTCAGTAAAATTTAACGTCAAAAGGGGGATAATCCCCCTATGAAATAAAAATCTCTATACAAATAAAAAATCCCAGTCAACTGACTGAGATTTTTATGGTGCCGGTGGTCGGGGTCGAACCGACACGGTATCACTACCACAGGATTTTGAGTCCAGCACGTCTGCCAATTCCATCACACCGGCTTAAACAGCTT
>SVMV01000057.1 GCA_015067245.1 Oscillospiraceae bacterium
GGTACAATGAGCCTTAACGACAACAACATCCTTGGTATCGCTATGGGTACAAGTGAAGCTGTTGGCTATGTTAACGAAGACGGCTGCATCACAGGCTGGCTCAACGAACTTGCATTTGTTCCTGTTGACGCTAACCCTAATGCAATGGTTGACGAATGGTCTGGCGATATCGGCTGCGGCGTTAAATACTTCTGCCAGGACGGCGTAAACAAACTTGCACCTCGCGCAGGCATTGAACTTGACGAAAGCCTTTCCCCTGCTGAAAAACTTAAAGTTACACAGAAACTTATGGAAAACGATGACCCACGTGCTGTTCAGGTTTACGAATCTATCGGTACATATCTTGGTCATACACTTGCTTACTACTTTGAACACTACGGCTTTAAATATGTATTGCTTCTCGGCCGTGTTATGAGTGGTAAAGGCGGCGATATTCTTCTTGAAACATGCCGCAGAGTTCTGGACGATGAGTACCCAGAATATGCAGACAAAATTAACCTTACACTCCCTGACGAAAAATTCCGTCGTGTTGGTCAGTCCATGGCTGCTGCATCTCTTCCAGAAATGAAATAATCAAATATCAAAAAAGCTGTCCGCACGGACAGCTTTTTTATTGCATTGTTTGACTTATAAATGCACAAGTGCTATTATTTTATTGTCAATAATTATCAATAAACAAGTTTAAACGGAGATTTGAGATGCTATATTTTTCTATTGCTATTCTTGCCAGTATCATTGGCGCCATAAGCGGTATCGGCGGCGGAATTATAATAAAACCTGTAATGGACTGCTTTACCAATTTGTCCCCAAGTGTAATCAGCTTTATGTCTGGCTGCACTGTTCTTTCAATGGCTTTTTCTTCTTACATAAGAGGGCTTAAAGACAAGGTACAGCTTAACTATTCAACCACTCTGTGGCTGGCCTTGGGAGCATGCGCAGGCGGCTGGCTTGGCAAGACCGTTTTTTCAATTATAGCAGACAATGCCACAGCAAACGTAAAGCTGATACAGTCTGTTTTGCTGCTGATAATAAACCTGCTGGTATTTCTGTATCTTATAAAAAAAGCAGGCATCAAAACAAAACATATAAAAAACAAGCCTGTTTGTGTAGTTATAGGCTTTATTCTTGGCGTAAGTTCCTCTTTCCTTGGCATAGGCGGTGGCCCAATCAATATTGTGGTTTTGTCATTTTTCTTTTCCACACAGGCAAAGGAAACTGCCAAAAACTCTCTCTTTATCATTCTGTTTTCCCAGCTTACCAGCTTTATAACCACAGTTGCAACACACACTGTACCTGCGGTAAACTTTTTCCATCTCGCCATAATGTGCATCGGTGGTATTAGCGGTGCAATTATCGGTTCTTCCATTGCAAAAAAAATGGACAATGCAAAAACAGACAAATTTTTCCGCAATCTGCTTGTTGCCCTTATCCTGCTTAACATCTACAATATTTACGCAGCAATTTAGCTTTGTCAGTCAAATATCACACATACAAAAAACCTGGTCTATCACAGCGATAAGCCAGGTTTTTTTATATCATTTTATTTATCAGAACTGGTCCACACGATACCAGAACAACGGCAGTGGAAACCAGTCATTTGGCACATCAATATCCATATATCTGCCTGCATTTGTAAGCAGCAGCCTCTGTGCCTCCATTTTGTCCATAACAAAAGCATCTTCATCTGCTTTATTTTCCACCAAAACACCGTTGACATCCACCGTTACTGTTACAGGCTGTCCGCCCATAACTGCCGAAAATCTACCGCAGCTCAATCTGCCGCTTTTGTTTTTCAGTTCAAGATATGCTCTTATAACGTTTGCAAAATTAAAAATGTTATAGTTGCAGTTGAAGGCTATCTTGTATTCCTCGGCAAAATCACTCAGTTCTCTGTTTAGTTCTGTTTCGTACTCAGGCACCGTCACAGTAATTTTTTCTATTTTGAAAAACTCAAAATATGCCTTTAAAACTCTTTTTGTGTCTTTATTGCTGCACAGAACAAATTCGCTGATTTCTTCTCTATTCAGGCTGGTTGTAAAATATCCGATAATATTTCCGTTTTCAAACACTCCAAAGGGATGCTGGCGGTAGCAAACCATTATTTTGTCTGTATTTTCAACATCTCTGTGAACATTGACATTTTTATTGTTATTAAACTTCGCCGCAAACTCAAAGCCGCCATCCGCTTCTGCCAGCGGTTTAATGCTGATATCTGCGCTTTCTGTGTCTTTCAGGGCATGTTTTATATTGTGGATATTAATCAGATATTCCAGCTGAACGCCACCAGGAGTATAGCCAAAATATTCGTATCTCTGGCGCAAGCCCCCCAGCACGCTTATATCACAGCTGCCTTTAATCTCATCAAGCCACATATTTATAAGGGTTATCATATGGTTTTCGCCCCTGTATCTTGGATGAACAGCAACTCCCCCAAGAAAATTTGCTTTTAAACAGAAATTACCAACTGTAAGCTGCTGCGGCAGCACACACACAGCTGCAACAAGCTTTCCGTTTTTATCTTCTGCAACCTTTGTTATTTTTTCAAAATCAAAATTCTTGTTAAATGTCTTTGGCAAAACCTTTTCAAAATCCACTCCGAATACATAGTTTGACAAATCTATAAATTCGCAGTAATCATTTTTTTCAGCGTTTCTGTAGCAAGCCATAACTTAACCCCTTAAATTATATATTGTTTTAACAGCAATATAATAGCAAAAACTGCGCAAAAACACAATGCAAACTTGCCGTCAGAATACAGCTTTGTGCATCAGCAAATTATTTTGCCAGCTTACGCCTGCTCCTTCACATATTTTTTGTAGAAATACAGTATAAACGGCAGCGAAACAATTGCAGTGCACAAGTCGGCAATTGGCTGTGCTGTCTGAACGCCAAGCACGCCCATCTTTTGCGGCAACAAGATAACTATAGGCAAAAAGCATATTCCCTGTCGGCAGCTGGCCAAAAAGGTTGCCTGCAGCCTGAAGCCAAGGCTTTGATAAAGATGGTTAACATAGGTGGAAAACGCCAGCAGCGGTATAATAGTACTGGAAAACCGCAGTGTTTGCACACCTATCTGCGCCACTTGTACATCTGTGGAAAACCAATGCATTATTTTATCTGCACCCAGCCATATACCTGCTGCAAAAGCAACACAGACCAATGTACCCAGCTTTAGCGTAAACACAAAACTTTGCCATGTGCGCTTTTTGTTGCCAGCCCCATAGTTGTAGCCTGCAACCGGCTGAAAGCCCTGACCGATGCCAAAAGCTATGCTGCGCACAAGGGTATACAGTTTGTTGGATATTGTTATGGCTGCCGCAGCTGTGTCGCCGCCATACTTTATTGCCTGAATGTTAAGCACTGCCGCCGCAAGGCTTGCAAGGCCATTGCGCACCATTGTAGGCATACCAAGGGAAACTATATCCTTATATTCCTCTGCCCTTCGGCTTATATTTTTTAAGCGCAGATTTACAACCGAACGTCTTGTTACAAAACAGCTTGCCAGTATAACAAAACTTGCTGTCTGGCTTATCATTGTGGCAATGGAAGCCCCTGCTGTGCCCAATCCCAAGTTAAAGATAAACAGCGGGTCTATAATTATATTTAGTATACCGCCTGCCCCCATGCCAATCATTGCAAGCTTTGTCATGCCCTGACTGCGCAGTAGATTGTTAAGAGTAAAGGTTGCACAATTGAGCGGTGCTGCAAGCAGAACAAATTTTGCATAAGGTGCCGCGTGTGGCAGCATTGTGTCGGTACAGCCAAGCAGCTTTAATATTACGTCAAGAAAAGACAGACCAATAACCATAAGCACTGTTCCCACTGCAACAGCGGCAAAAATACCGCTGGAAGCATATATATCAGCCTTTTCGTTTTCCTTTGCGCCTAATTTGCGACTTACAAGGCTGCCTGCACCAACACCTACGCCGTATCCCAATGCCATAACAATCTCCATTATGGCAAATACCACACCAACGGCAGCAGAGGCAGATTTGTCTATCTGTGCCACAAAATATGTATCGGCAGTATTGTACACCACAGTGACAAGCATACTTGTAACTGTGGGTATTGCCATTGCTGTAACCAGTTTTGGTATTGGCGTCTGCGTCATTTTAATGTGCTGCAGCTGTGCTGTTGTTTTTATTGATTTGTTCTGCTTCATCAATTTCCGCCTCGGATTTAACTGTTATAACAAAAACCCCTCTCCCAAATTTGAGAGAGGGATTTTCAAGAGAAAAATTATTCTTGATTTGCCTGAATTTCTGCAAGTTCAGCTTCTGCTTCAGCTTTGTCAGATTTAAGAGAAAGTGCTTCTTCACCATTAAGGTACATAGAGATAAGGCCTGTTGCTATTGTAAGTGTACCAAATCTGATAACCCATGGGAAGTATTTGCCTTTGATGAATACGCCAAGAGCGCCGCCTGTTACAGGGCCAAGGATGAATGCTACAACGAAACCAAAGAATGCCAGACCGCCCAGCATAAGTGCGATAAATACCATGTAGCCAAATGCTTTATTTAATGCTTTTCCTGCTGCTTTCATATTTCAATTCTCCTTTCCTGTATTATAAACCAATGATTGGGAGAAGGCCCATCAAGCAGATTACGGACAGTGCATAGTGCAAACCTACCCAAATCAAGCAGTTCATTGTTGTTTTCTTAAGGTCAGAGCCTGCAATACCCATAGCTGTGTACATACACAGAGCAAGCGGAGGTGTCATACCTTCCATAGCACCTGTGATAACTGGCAGCATACCACAAGCAAGCAGTGGGTTAAGACCGCACTGTGCAAAGAGAGTGATAAAGATACCGCCGAAGATTGCAACCTGGGAAGAACCAGGGAGAACCATGCCAAGAAGTGCACAGAACAGAGGGATAAAGATTGCAAGTGCAAGGTGGCTGAAACCAAGGGACTGTACCCATGCGCCGATTGCGTCGCCAACACCTTTAGCTGCAAACAGTTCAGAAATTGCGTATGCAAAGTAGATTGTTGCAGAAACAGGAACTATGCCTTTAACTGTGTTGGAAAGAACATTTGCAAGGTTGGAGATGGAAGCTTTTTTCTTATCTTTGCAGATAAGCAGAGCGTACATACCAGCAAGGCCTGGTGTAAAGAGAAGGATACAGCTGGACATTGCTGCTGCGCCGTCGCCGATAAGATCTTTGAAAAGTGTTGTTTTAAACTGGGAGTCAAGCCAGAATGGAAGGAAGATAACCACTGGGATAAGCAAAGCTTTCCAGCCTTTTTTAAGTGCATCGCCAAGTTTTGGAATATCTTCTTTTGGCATTGGTTTAACTTTGTAGTATTTGCAGAATGCAAAGAGTGTAATAGCTCTCTGAAGGATAAACCATGCTGCGATACCCCACATAACCATCCAAAGCTGAGACATATCGTATGTATCAGGATATACAAGGCCAAGAGCTGCAAATGCTGATGTAATAACACCAGCTGGTGGAATCATGTTACCCATTGTGGATGCAGACATTTCTACGTTTGCTGCAAGTTCTGGTGGGAAGCCAGATTTTTTCATTGCAGGGATTGTGAAAACGCCAGTTGCTGCAACGTTACCAGCACCAGAGCCGGACAAAGCACCCATGAATGTGGAACCGATAAGTGCTACGTAACCAGCACCGCCTGTGAAACGACCGAAGATTGACAGGATAACGTCGATACAGTCGTCAATAACACCAGTGGTTGAGAAAATGTGTGCTACTGTAAGGAATGCGATGATAGCATAGAACAGTGTGTTTGTGGAAATTTTGAGCAAGAATGTGCCAAAGTCTCCCCATGCTCCAAGACATGCAATCATTGCGATGTAGCCAACAAACATTGCTTCGTAGATAGGTCTTTTAAGCACTACGAATATCAAACAGATAACTACTAATAAAACTATAAGATAAATAAGTTCTATAGGCATAATTTTTACTCCTCTTCTTTTTTTATTTTTTCGCGTGGGACAATATATCATTCTGTGATATAAAATTACGTTTGCAATATCACAAGAATTACAGTATTATGTTGTTTTTAAAAATTTAATCTCACTTGCGGGGAGTATAAAAGTTTAAAACGCTGTTACCAGTGCTGTGCACCAGTAACCTTTATTTTTGCAGAAGGCGGCAGTAGAAACCGCCTTCTGCATTACGAGTGGTTTGCCCGTATGTTTTTAATTTTATTTTTCTTTTTTGAATATAAGACTGAACACTACAGTGGATACCAATGCTGTGATAACAGAAATATATGTTTCTGTAACGCCTGGTATTGGGAAATGGCCAACAACTGCGTTGTATGCAACCCATACAAAACCTACAATTGCTGTGGCAATCATACCCCAGATAGCGCCTTTTTCGCTTGTTTTTTTCCAGTAGATGCCCAAAAGCACAACCACAAACAAAGCGCCGCGCATGGAATATGCAAAATATACGATATCAAGCACTTTAATACCTGTGCTGTTCATAATGATAGCTGCTACCGAACATATAACACCTGAGATGGCTGTTGTGATACGGCTCATCTTCATAACCTGTTTGTCGCTTGCATCAGGTTTGATAACCCCCTGATAGATATCCTTTGTTACCATTGTGCCTGATGCCAGAATAAGCGGAGACACTGTGGAAAGGATTGCTGCAAGGATACTTGCAAGCACGATACCGCCTGCAAGAGGTGGAAGGTGCATCATAAGTGTTGGCAGTGCAAGCTTGCCGTTTGTAACGATTTCGCCTGCTGTGTTTGTCAATGTGCCGCTGAGAGACATTGATTTTGCAATCATACCAAGCATTGCGGTAAATATACCAAACGGTGCTGCAACAAAGGCTGTGATAACTGCAGATTTTTTTGCAACGTTTTCGTCTTTTGCTGCAAGTATCGGCTGAATGCCCGCCTGTGCTGTACATGCACCAAGCAAGGAAGCAATAACCCAGCTGGATACCTTTGGCACGCCTATGCTTGTCATATTAAAGTAGGATGCAGGGAGGGATGTCTGCAAACCTGCCATGCCGCCAACCTTGCCAAGTGCAAGGAAGATTGCCAGAATTACGCCGCCATACATAAAGATAAGGTGCATAATATTTGTATAGGCAACTGCCTGCATGCCGCCTGCCAGTGTGTATACAATAAATACTATTGCAAACACAACAACAGTTACGTTAAAGTCAAGACCAATAAGGGATACGCCCAGGCTGCCTGCTGCAATCATCTGGGAAATGCCAACTGCCAGCATAACAAATGTGAGAAATACACTGGAAACTGTGCGTGCATTAACACCAAGGAACTTGCCTATGATGCCAGGAACTGTTACCGATTCCATGCTTCTGTACAGCTTTGCAAAAAGCAGTGCAAGGAATATAACACCGATACCGTTTGCTATTGTGTACCAGGAACCCGAAATACCAAAGTCAAAGCCGTATTCTGCAACACCTGTTGTTGCTGTGCCGCCCAGCCATTCGCCTGTGCCCGCTGCAACACACATCAGCACACCAAGCTGTGCACCGTGAAATGCAGAAGAGTCTTTGGCTTTACTTTGTGCATAAAGGCCGATAAGCACTGTAGCCGCAAAGTATACAAGAATAATAATTAACTGCAAAGACATAATATCTACCTTCTTTGATTAGCTTTGATTACTCCTGTCTGCCTTATTCTTCAACTGGGATTTCAACATCAAGAAGCGGTGCGTACTGCTGGCAGCCAAAGATGTCGCCTTCGCCGAAGGAACCGGATGGTCTGAGACGGTTGATTGTAAATTTGATTGCAAGGCCTGGGTCAAATTCTACAAATGCTGCAAGTCTTTCGTCTGGAATACCATAAAGCTTTTTAACTGTTTCTGGTGTAAGAGCACCGGATTTTTTAACCAGTTCGTAATTTTCTTTTTCTCTGAAGATAATATCGAAAGTGATTCTGTCTGTACCTGCATTTTTGCTGCGGATTGTTTTTGCAAGGTCAACTAATTTAACTGTTTTCATTGTGCGTGTCCTCCTGTATTATTCTTCGCCGTTAACTTCGATCATTGTAACTGGGAACAGTTCAAGTGGATCGTCAACTTCTACAGTGTGGTCAAGTGTCCATTTGTAAGCTGGGCTGATTTCGATAACTTCGTCCAGAACAAATGCTGCTGTACCAGCTGTACCTTTAACTTCAGGAAGTCTTGCGTAGAATATCTGACGCATACCGATAAGTGTTACTTCTTCTGCAACTTCTTTTGTTGGAGCAACGCCTTCAACGATAATCATAAGTTCGTGGGATTTTGTTTCTTTGATTGGTTCAAGTTCGCCCATTACGCCGTTTTTACCAAAGATTCTGTAGCTCAGTTCATATTTCTGGCCTGCAAATCTTTCTTCAACCTGACTCTTTGCCCAGTCGATAACTTCGTCAATATGTTTGATTGTGTATGGGTCACGAACTGCAGCCATACCAAGATATCTTTCGCCAACTTTGCCAGAGCCTTCAAGTTTAACTTTTACTCTGCCTTCGATTGGGATAAATTTTGCGCCTGTGATACGGCATGTTTTTTCATCATACTGTTCGTATACACATTCGCTCATATCCATCATGCCGCCTGCTACGTATTCGTAGTAAGGGTTTGTTCTTTCGTACATTGCGTGGCCTGCAACAGAAGCTGGTGTAGCACGCTGGTATGGGCTCATAGCTGTAACTTTAACATCGTCTTTTGTTACTGTACCGATGATTGTTTCTTTTGCGCCGTATGGTTCGCAGCAGAAAGAAGAACATTCAAGAACTTTACCACAGTAGTAAGCGATGTTTTCTGGGAAGCCTTCGTGGATACATGCAGAAGCAAATACTGCAACGTCGGAAGAACGGCCGCCGATGATAACGTCTGCACCCATTTCAAGAGCTTTGATAAATGGATGAACACCTGCAACAGCAACAATTCTGTCTGTTTCGTCAAGTTCTTCGATTGTAAGGTTTGTTCTGCCGTCAAGACCTTCAATAACTTCGCCGTTGTTCATTTTGTTTCTGATGTATTCTTTGTCAACTTCAGAATAGAAATAAGCAAGTTTGAAGTTTTTCATTTTGTGCTTTTTAGCGATTTCTTTGATAAAGCCAACATACATATCAACTTTTTCGTTGGAACCTGTATCACCTGAAGAACCTATAATCATTGGAACGCCCTGTTCTCTGGAAGCAAGAAGCATAAGTTCAAGGTCGTGTTTCTGGTGGTTTGGGTGGGAAGCACATTTGTTTGTACCCAGAGGCACTGGACCGATATCGTCAGAACCGGAGTCACAGCAGTAGTAGTCTGGTTTTGTTTCTGCGCCGATCCAGAAACTTTCTTCTTTTGTTGGTGCGAATCCTAAATGGCCGTTGGAACAGTGGATTCTAAGTGTGTCTTTGGACATGATTTTTTCCTCCTTAGGAATATGATTGAAACGCCGTCTTGTTATTTGTTGTTATAACAAGTTATGTCATTATAATAACCCTCAATCCATCAAAAATCAACAAAAAAATTCATAAATTGTTAATTTTTATGTTTTAACTAAATGCAAAAAACCATTTTGTACAAAATAGCAACAATTTTTATAACAACCCAACGCACTTGTTATATCCACCTTTTATATAGATTTTATGCAATTAAAAAAACAGACAGCCCAATGTACAGGTTGTCTGTTTAAAAAATACAATTATTCTGTTTTAAATATGCTATGCACAAGTTTTTATACTAAAAACTGCTGTCATAAGTTTCACGGTCAAGCTGACGTTTTATAGTGAACGAATATTTGTCTGCACGGTAATATGCAACTTTATACTCAACCAGGTCACCGTGTGAGTAGGCATGAGTTTCCATCTTCATAACAGGGTCCCCCTTGGAAACCTTAAGCACCTTTGCAATGTTGCCGTCGGCAATAACAGCAGTAAGCTTTTGTTCCATGTGCAGATTTTTTATTCTTATTTCAGGATAAATATCCCATGTGGAGAATGCACGTTTTTCACTTTCCCACAGCTGTGCTATAGGAAACATCTCTGATGCAATAGTGCTTATCATATAAGAATTATAATATACAATAGGCAAATCATTTGCATAGCCTACAAGACAAAGCCTTGCAAGATTGTCTATACCAAAAGTTGATTTTATATGTTCGGGTATCTTTTTAAGGCTGTACTCTTCTATTTCTGTGTGACCAGTAAGGCCTTTTTGTTCCAGTGTTTTCTGAAATGATGTTATTTTCACCAAGCTCTGTGACATATCTGCAAGACGCACAAAAGTGCCCTTGCCGTGAACAGAATACACCAGGTTTTTCTGTTCCAGCTTGGACAGCGCCTGACGCACAGTTATTCTGCTTAAAGCATACTGTTTGCACAGCTGGTTTTCTGACGGAAGCTTTTCTCCATCTTTATATTTTTTACTGTATATTGCCTCTTCCAGTTCTGCTGCAAGCTGAATGTACAAAGGCACACTGGAATTATGATTTATCATAGGATTCTCGCTTTTATATAATAATATGTGATAATAATATTCATTAATATTTTACTACACTGGAAATAAAAGTCAAATATTTTTATCTGTATTATAATAGGTATATACATTTTATCCAAAGTATTTTACAAAAAAACATCAGTGGATATTTCCCTGCTGATATGCACAAAATTATAAAAACAGCTTGCAAAAAAATAAGCTCCTGCCTTATCGGGCAAGACCTTTTTATTCAGAACGGCATAACGCTTTGCATTTTATAAAACAAAAAACCACCGATTTCCCGATGGTCGTGGTCAGAATGGGCATAACGCAACAAATTAATTGATAAGTTTAAACACAACATTTGGTGTCTCTTTATGCACATCATCAAATATTTCCAGCATTTTGATACACTCCTCCTGCCAGTCGTCAGGCATTGAGCGGTATCCATAAATGTGTAC
>SVMV01000058.1 GCA_015067245.1 Oscillospiraceae bacterium
TAGCTGTCAGAGAAGCCCATATCCTTTGCCTTGCGCAGCACTTCTGTGTCATTTACATTTGCAGCGATAACAGCTTCGTATTCGATTGTTTCGCGCAGTGTCTGGATAAATGGTTCAACAATTTTTGTTGCTTCCCAGATTTCGTGGTTTGTTGCACCTTTGCGGATAGCTTCGCAAAGAGCAAAAAGTCTTTCGTCTGTTGGTGTTGCAATTTCTTTAAGAAGTGCTTCTTTGTCCCAGTCTTTGAATTTTTTCATTTCAAAGTGGTCAACGCCTATTTCAAGGCCGCGTACTGCCTTGAGCATAATTTCTTCCACAGACTGACCAAGGCTCATAACTTCGCCTGTTGCCTTCATCTGTGTGGAAAGCTCTTTGGACGCAGATGTAAATTTGTCAAATGGGAAGCGTGCAACCTTTGCAACCTTATAGTCGATTGCAGGTTCGCAGGAAGCAGGGATACCGCTGATGTCGATTTCGTCAAGTGTAAGGCCAACTGCAATTTTTGCTGTTACGCGGGCAATTGGATAAGCTGTTGCTTTGGAAGCAAGTGCGGAAGAACGGGATACACGAGGGTTAATTTCGATAAGGTAGTATTCCATTGTGTCAGGCTTAAGCGCAAACTGAACGTTGCAGCCACCTGCAATTTTAAGATATTTAAGAATTTTAAGGGCAGATGCCTTGAGCATTGCACGCTGTTCGTCAGAAATTGTCTGGCAAGGTGCAAAAACGATGGAGTCGCCTGTGTGGATACCAACAGGGTCAAAGTTTTCCATATCACAGATTGCAATTGCCTTGTCTGTTGCGTCACGCATAACTTCAAATTCAATTTCCTGGTAGCCTTTAACAGATTTTTCTACCAGTACCTGATGCACAGGAGAAAGTGTAAGTGCGTATTCGCATTTTGTGATAAATTCTTCTTCGTTGTCAGCAAAGCCGCCGCCTGTGCCGCCCAGTGTAAATGCAGGGCGCATAACAACAGGATAACCGATTTCTCTTGCTGCGCGGATACCGTCTTCAACTGTTGTAACTATATCGGATGGGATGATAGGTTCGCCGATTTCTTCGCACATATTTTTGAACATTTCACGGTCTTCGGCTTTTTTGATGGAGTCGATGGAAGTACCAAGAACTTCTACCTGACATTCTTCAAGGATACCTTTTTCGCCAAGCTGCACGCAAAGGTTAAGGCCTGTCTGGCCGCCAAGGCCAGGAACGATAGCATCTGGTCTCTCGTAACGGATAATTCTTGCAACATATTCAAGTGTAAGCGGTTCCATATACACTTTGTCAGCCATCTTTGTGTCTGTCATGATTGTTGCAGGGTTAGAGTTGATAAGCACAACTTCGTAACCTTCTTCTTTTAAAGCAAGGCATGCCTGAGTGCCTGCGTAGTCAAATTCAGCAGCCTGGCCGATAACGATTGGGCCAGAGCCGATTACCAATACTTTTTTAATGTCTGTTCTCTTTGGCATAATTTTTACAACGCTTTAGTTTGCGTTTTCCTCCTTACTTTTTATCCTTATATATTTTTGTAAACCACTTTGCCGTCAAAAACGGTAAGCAGTACATCGCCATAAAGTGTTTTGTTTAAAAACGGTGTAAAGCGGCCTTTTGAAGCAAAAGGTTTTTCGCCAACCACCCATTTTTTGTCTGGGTCCACCAGCACAAAGTCTGCCTTCTGGCCAACCTTTATGCCTGCAGCCATACCAAATTTTTCTCTTGGATTTATGCTCATCAGCTGCACCAGTTTTTCCATTGTGATGTAGCCGCGCTTAACCATATAGGTGTTCATTGCCGCAAAACTTGTCTCCAGCCCAATGACACCCATATTGCTTTTTTCAAGGCCTTTGAGTTTTTCTTCATCGCTGTGCGGTGCGTGGTCGGTGGCAATAATCTCGATTGTGCCGTCCTGCACACCCTTTATAAGTGCCTCACGGTCCTGTGCTGAACGGATTGGCGGATTCATCTTCCACATACCGTGTTCTTCAAGGTCCATATCACAGAATGCAAGGTAGTGCGGTGCAGTTTCGCAGCTTACAGGCAGGCCTTCTGCCTTTGCTTTGCGCACAATGTCCACAGTTTCCTTTGTGGAAATGTGGCACACATGGTACTGCGCACCTGTCTCTTTAACCATTTCCACATCACGCGCCACAGGGCCCCATTCGCTTTCGCTGCAGATACCGCGGTGGCCGTGCAGACGGGCATACTCGCCGTCGTGGATATAGCCGCCAAACAGCAGGCTTTCGTCCTCGCAGTGTGCAACAATAGGTTTGCCAAGGGCTTTTGCACGCACCATGGCTTCTTTCATCATATCTGCGCTCTGCACACCTTTGCCGTCGTCAGAAAAAGCAAAGCATTTATCGCCTATCTCTTCAAGGTTAACCAGCTGCTGGCCTTTTTCCCCCACTGTGATGGAAGCGTATGGCAGCACCTTTATAACCGCATCTTTATCTATAATATCCTGCTGAGCTTTAAGGTTTTGAGCGCTGTCTGGTACAGGGTTCAAGTTTGGCATACTGCACACCAAAGTGAAACCGCCCTTTGCCGCTGCCTTTGTGCCTGTTTCTATGGTCTCTTTATAAAAAAAACCAGGCTCACGCAAATGTACATGAACATCTGCGAAACCTGGAAATATAAACAAACCCTGTCCGTCAATAACAGGAGTATTTTCAGAAACAGTAATGCCAACGCCAACAGAAACAACAACGCCGTTTTCCACAAACATATCCGCTTGCACGATTTCGTTTTCGTAGTACACTTTTGCGTTCTTGATTAATACGTTAAGCATAGTTTTCTCCTTTTTTAATTTTCAATAATCTTAAGTTTTGTCGCCATTAAGGCGCAGTATACATATCTTAATATATTATACTATAACCATATCTGAATTTCCATATCTTTTGGCATAAAAACCAGATAATTTTCAGATTTTTTCTCAAAAATAACGCACTGCAAACACAGTGCGTTATCTGTTTTTTGCTGCCCCTTGGGCATCTAATTAATTTTATCACAAAAAGCTGTTTAGTCAAGGGGAAATGCAAAGAAATATCAGAGTTTTTTATCATAATTGCTTACTGTCATTTGCTTCTTTTTCAGTTTTTTCTGCCAATCTGATGTTCACAGTTTTTTCTTCACTTTCAATATACATCTGCTCACATAACTGCTGTATCTCCTGCAAATCTCCGATTACATCTGTCACTTTGTTGAATAATGTATAATACATAGATTTATAGTCTGCCATATTCTCACTCCTTACATACAGTATACGCCCGGTGCTAGCTATACGCAAGCAATATATTGCCAACTTTCAGCTAGCATTATATTGAGGTGATAATATGGACAGCAAATATTATAAAATAATTGGCAACAACGTGGCCTACTATCGCAAAAAGAAAAATCTTACACAGGAAGGTCTTGCTTTAAAAGCCAATATCTCACGCACTCATATAAGCCATATCGAAGCCGATAATGTAAACAAATCACCTTCGCTGGATATTCTGTTCAGGATATGTGATGTACTGGAAATAGAACCATACAAGTTATTTATAGAAAATGATGATTAAAAAGGGAGAGCAAAGCGGCATCCTGATAAGAAAACATAAATATCCGCCATACCATTGTTATATGGTATGGCGGATACATTTTTGCCTGTTTTTACAGAAAAAGCGGTGCTGCAAGGAGAAAACACGCAGCACTACTTTGTGTAATGCAAGTGTTGCCGACGCTGCAGCAACCTTTTTGTGTTAAAAACCAGGTTTGTGTTTTCTTGTCCGGAGGTCGCTAACCGCTCTCCCTTTAAGTTTTTATTTAACAAATTTTCCGTTTGGTGCACTGAGTGCAGCTTCGCTGCCGTCTGTGTTCCAGATAACAATGCGTTCCACATGTTCGCTTTTTTCAAGGGCTGCCAAAGCAGCTGCACCGTTTGCGGCAAAGTCATCTGCCGTGCCCTGTGCAACAATGTTTGCCGCACCGTAACGCTGTGGTGCAACAATGTATTTTGCCACGTCTGCACCGCTTACTGCATTCACATCAAATGCAAAGTAGGCGTCACCGCCCTTTGCGGCAACCTTGCTGGAAAGGGTGTTGATAAAGCCCTGCAGCTGTGCCTGCAGCTGACTGTCGTTAACGCCAAAGTCACGCATCTCAAGGCTGTAGCCTGTTGGCAGCTGCACACCGCTGAAGATAAAGTCGTCCACACCCATATCGCCAAGCTCGGCAACAAGGTCGTAGATATACTGCTGCATAACGCTGCTTGCAGGGTTTGCCCAAGGCTTGCCCCCAAGCTCTTTGGAGGTATCCAGCCAGTTCATATCTGTGCCTTTATATTTAACCGCTGTATCTCGGTTTACTGTAGGTGCAATACGGTCGCAGAAAACATACATCTGCACGGTAAGGTGCATATCGTTCTGACTGCATATTTCAGCCAGGCGCTTTACATCCACCAAAGTTTTGGATTTTGCCGCAGAGCCTATCTCTGTATGTGTGTCAAACCACACAAGACCCTGTGCATCCTTAAGTGTAACCACTGCATTGTCGGCCCCTTTTGCCTTAAGGTCTGCAACAGCTGCTTTTATTGCTTCTTCGCTATAAAAGCTGCTTTGCTCCACAACGCCATAGGTAAATGCTGTGTTAGTTTCTTCTATCTGTACATCAGACGGGTCCGCTGTGGGCTCGGTTTCTACAGGAGCTGTTACCGCAGGTGTAGGCGACGGTGTTGTCTGTGGTTTTGGCTTTGACATATTTTTTGCCATCTCCACAACTGCAGGTGCCCCAAAAAAGCCTATTGCCAGCAAAGCCCCAAGAACAAACACAAGGCTGAGCACCTTTTTGATGATGCTGTTGCGCTGACGGCGTTTGCCCGATATGCTGTTGTTTCGTTTAATTTTAATAGGTTTGTTAGCCATACAAATTCTCTTTTCAGATTTTTATACTTTTTTACAAAGCTATAGCGTGGCCTGTAAGGCCGTAAACTGCAAGTGCCAGCACAGAGATATAGATAAGTGTTATCGGCAGACCTTTAAACGCCTGCGGAACTCTATCGTGGCAGATTTTTTTATCTGCTTCGCTGATAAGCAGCATTGCGATAAAGTAGCCTATGCTGCTGGCGATGCCAAAGACAATGCTCTCGGAAAGGTTAAGGCCATAGTTCTGGCTTAAAATAACTGTGCCCACAATTGCACTGTTGATGCTTGCGCCTGTAACGGACTGCACAATTTCGCGGAATCTGCCCTGGCTTAAAACTGCGCTAAGCAGCACAATCACCACAACATAGCTGATTGCACAGGCCACAACAATAATTGTTGGCAGCACAAAACGGCGGTAAGCACCAAAGCCAAGGGTATCCACCATAGGTGCCGCAAAATAAACGATAACACTGGTCATTATCTGAAACACTGTAAGTGCACCGCAGAAATAGAATGTGTTTTTGCGCGGGTCACGCAGCATTTTTATGCCTGGGCTTATGCCAAGAGCACGGGAGAAGATGGCATTGAGTGCACCGATTGCAAGGATTGCCAGATTGAAATAATTAATTATCATTGTCAGCAAATCGTTCATTATGCAATGCCTCCACTTCTACTTTATGTTTATAGTTTTTAACCATCTGTGCCCATACAGCACACAGTATGCCAACAATAAGGAAGCCCCCAAAGCTGTACTGTGCCATTGGCAGAATGCCAACTCCAAGTATTTTAAAGCCCGCAACTGTGCCAAAGGCCAAAAATTCTCTTACCGCACTTACAATAAGGCAGGCAACCGCAAAACCTGCGGTATTTCGCAGACCGTTGATGATAGAATAAAGTGCTTCTTCTTTTCTTGTCTTTTCAAAGTTTTTAACAACCAGAGGGTCCACGATAAGTATAGGCAGATAAACGCCCAGCATAAGCACCTGTGTGCCAAGGTATTTATACATAAAATAATACACAAACGCAAACACAATTGCCGACACAAAAGGATAAAAGAAGGTTTTAAGCGGCATGCTCATGCGGCGTGTGATTAAGCTTGTTACAAAACGTGTTGGTGTAAGCAGAAAAAGCACCGCAATGCAAAGCAGCAGACCGTTTTTAACACTGGTTGCAGCAACAACCAGCGGCGCAAGCGCCAGCCCCTTTATAAAAACAGGGTTGGATAAAAACACCTTGCGGCGACGCACAGTTTCGTCCCAGTTGGAGTAAATAAGGGAGTAATTTTTATTCTTCATATTTTATTTATCCCCCTTTTGTCTTGCGTTATGTTCTGCCTCTGCCCTGCGTATTTCGTCAAGGCTTATGGTTCTTGTGGAATAAAGCACCTCATCGATATTGTCTTCTGCTTCGCTGATAATATCCATTGTTCCCTTTGGCTGTGCCTTATATGTCTTTTTAAGGTTTTCTTCTTTTGGCTGCGACTGTTTTTCGGTTTTTGTCGCTTTTGGCTTCTGGGCTTTCTTTTCAAAAAGAGTGCCATCGGCAAAACGTTCGATAACGCCGTCCAAAGTGTTAACCAGCAGCAGTGCAAAACAGCTGCCCAGTTCGAAACCGCCTACATAGCGGAACGCCATGCCCAGCACACCTACCGTGATGCCGTAGATAATTTTTGCCTTTGGTGTGTGCGGTGTGGTTGTTGGCTCGTTAAGCATAAACAAGGCTGTAAACAGCACAACGCCGTTAAGCAGCTCCAGCTGCAGACTTTCAAGACGCGGAAAACCGTAAATTCTTGGAAAAGCCAAAGCAATTGCTGTGCAGGTTGCAAGAAAAGACACAGGAATATGCCATGTTATTTTTTTTGTGATAAGCAAAAACAGGGCTGTTGCAATGATAACCAGCACAAAGTCAGAACCCATACTGCCAGGATGATTGCCAAGCAGCAGGTCCATTGTTGTGTGTGTAGGCACACCGCCTGCTTTTACAATACCCGCTGTTGTAACCGTTGCCCCTGTTGTGTAACCGCTCCATAAATCAACTTTGGAAAAAGGTGTAACTGCAACAAAAACCTTGTCGGACCAGTTTACCGCCGCACAGCACATTGCAAGGGCTGCCAGATTAAAAGGATATACATCCTTGCCGCCAAAAAAGTGCTTGCCCACCAGCACCGCCATAAGCACGCTTACAACAATAACATATATAGGCACATTTACAGGCAGCATAAGGCAGAATACAACTGCACTGAGCTCACTGGAATGGTCGGTTGAATCAAAGGCTTCGTGGCGTACCATGGAAACCACAACATCCACAACCTTGGCTGTGGCAATTGCAATGGCACACAGCAAAAGCACCCTTGCGCCGTAAAGCACTGTGCCGCAGAAGATAAGCGGCAAAGTTGCAATCAGCATATATTTATCGTGATTTTTTCTTTGTATATTTGTCATAAGATAACTCTCGTTTCTCTTTAGATTTTAAGACTTTCAATTGCTGCGGCAACATCCTGTGCACCAAACACATAGCTGCCCGCAACCAGCAGATTTGCGCCGTGGTCTGCACAAAGCTTGCCTGTTGTTTCGTTTATACCGCCGTCAACCTCGATGTAAAGGTCTTTAAGGCCGCGTTTTTCTGCCTCGTCGCTTATAGCTTTAAGCTTTGGCAGACTGTTTTCCATAAAGCTCTGGCCGCCAAAACCAGGTTCAACGCTCATAACAAGCACAAGGTCAACCATATCAAGATAAGGGAAAACCGCTTCGGCAGGAGTTGCCGGCTTGATAACTACGCCTGCTTTTTTGCCCTGATTTTTGATAAGCTTTATTGTTTCTTCCACGTCACTTTCGCTTTCGATATGAAAAGAAACAAGGTCTGCACCCATTTTGCAGAACTGTTCAACGTAAAGGTGGGGTTTTATTATCATAAGATGCACATCAAAAAATGCATCGGATTTTTTTCTTAAGGATTTAACTACAGGCAGACCGATGGAGATATTTGGCACAAACACGCCGTCCATAACATCAATGTGCAGCATATCTGCCCCATTGTCCATTACCATTTTGCAGTCACGTTCAAGATTTGCAAAATCTGCAGAGAGAATAGAAGGTGAAACTTTTGTCATTTTTTTACCTCGCTTATGTAAAAACAGTTGTTTAAAATTGCTTTTTAAAGGTTTAAAGGCTGTTATTTTTGCAAAATAAACCGCAATACAGCCTTCTGGGCGCAAATGCCCATAATATAATATTTTATTATACATATAATCCGATAAAAAATCAATTGATATGGAAAGTGTTTACATTTTTTAAAAAAATTTTTCACATTATCCAAAGTATTTTAGGGTGGCTTGGAGAGACTTCCCTCCAAATATCAATTGGGGTGGTGGAACGGAAGGGTGTCCCCTACTTATTACAATAACAATTGTCGCCCTGTTTTCTCCTTAAAAGGCGGCATGGTGTGTGCGGCTTTGCACACTAAAGCGCCACAATAAACAAGACGTATCCGTTCCTTGTTCGGCGGGGTCCGCTGCCTGCCAACAGCGGCGCTTTTGGTCACTTTTGGCGCCAAAAAAGACATCCAAAGGATAAAAACGGCAGGGTTTCCCCTGCCATAAAATTTTAATTTTCCTCATATATTTCCAGATTTCTCTCCAGCACCTTTAACCCCCGAAAACCAAAGGCACGGTCCTTATAGACAGCTGCCACATTTTCTTTTGTCACTTCGGCAAAAACATCACGGAAAAGTGTGTTGTCCTTATTTGTTTCACTCCACAGCACCTGATGGTTGTGGGGGCACACCTGCTGGCATATATCACAGCCAAAAACGGTTTTTGCCTTTTTAAGTATCGCACGTTCTTCTTCTGTAAGTTCCTGCTTTTTCTGGCTGATAAAAGAAGCGCATTTTTCTTTGTCTATAACACCGTTTTTTATTGCACCGCCAGGGCATTTTACACTGCATAGTCCGCATTTTTTGCAGAATTTTTCTTCACACAGCACTGTTTCCAGCGGCATATCGGTAAGTATTTCGCCAATAAAGACAAAGCTGCCCCATTTTTCTGTTATAAGCAGGCTGTTGACACCCTTTACCCCAAGGCCGCCCTTGACCGCCATATCCACTTCGTCAATCGGTGACGAATCCACAAAGGGCACAAAGGTATAATCGGGATAAATTTTATTTAAGTCACTTATTATGGATTTTAGTTGCTCCATAACCACTATGTGATAATCGTTGACCGCACAGTATGCACTGATGTTTCCCCCTGATGTACTTTTGTTATAATATGGAAAAACCATTGCAATTGCGCATTGGCAGTTTTGCGGGATTTTTTGCTTTGAGCGCACATCAAAAGTGTTTAAATGTTGAAAACTTATCACCGACCAGTCGGCAATTTTATGGTTTTTCAGCAGATTTTTCACCGCAAAATCCCCCTTTATTTAGTGTTATTTATCTATATAATACACAATTTACCTGTAAAAAGATATACTTTTTTGCGGAAAATTTTGGCAAAACAGCTGAAATTGCAACTTTTGCTTGACACAAGATGTAGTTTTCCACGGTTTCAACAGAGTTTTCAACATTTTTAAGTTGAAATCGGTTTAAAATGTTAACAACTGGCCGTTTTGTTGAAAACCCTGTTGAAAATGTTGAAAAGCGGGTATATTACAATTTGTATACAGGCTTGTTCAGCTTTTCCACCGCGTTTTTGTGAACAAGCTGTGAAAATGCTTAAATACAGGCACTTTTTGCATATTATAAGTTTTCCACATATTGTTGAAAACTGTGTTTAAAACTTTACAGCGCGTAAACAGCACAGCAAAAAAGGGCACAAATCCACATTTTTAGCAGCAAAAAATATGCACAAATAAATCATTCAACACCCAAACTGTTGAAAATTATTTTAAAAGGTATATAATTAATAAAGATGGTTACATCATTTTGATTATTTAATTAAGGAGTTATATATATGAGCGAATGTACACATGACTGCAGCACCTGCAGTGCAGATTGTTCTTCCAGAACAGAAATTCAAAAAGATCCCCTTAACCAGCTTTCCAGCGTTAAAAAGGTTATCGGTGTTATCAGCGGCAAAGGCGGCGTTGGCAAAAGCCTTGTAACAAGCATGCTTGCTGTTTTAAGCCAGAGAAACGGTTACAACACAGCTGTGCTTGACGCTGACGTTACAGGCCCATCCATCGGCCAGACATTTGGCGTTCACAAAAAAGTGCTTGGCAACGAAGTTGGCATTCTGCCAAACGTAAGCAAAACAGGCATTCAGCTTATGAGCGCAAACTTTATGCTTAAAGAAGAAACAGACCCTGTTGTATGGCGCGGCCCTGTTATTGCAGGGGTTATCAAACAGTTCTGGAGCGATGTTATCTGGAATGAAGTAGACTTTATGTTTATCGATATGCCTCCTGGAACAGGCGATGTACCGCTGACAGTTTATCAGTCCATCCCTGTTGACGGCATTATCATTGTTGCTTCCCCACAGGAACTGGTTGGTATGATTGTTGAAAAAGCTGTTAAGATGGCAAATATGATGAACGTGCCAATTTTGGGTATTGTTGAAAATATGAGCTATGTTAAATGCCCTGACTGCGGCAAAAAAATAAACATCTTTGGCGAAAGCAAAGTTAAAGCAACAGCAGAAAAATACAACCTGCCATTGCTTGCAGAAATTCCAATTGACCCACAGCTTGCAAAAAACTGTGACCAGGGTGTTATTGAACTTTTCGAAGGCGACTATATGGACGCATGCTTTGCAGAAGTTGAAAAAATGCTTAATGAATAATATTTTTATGCATATAAAAAGCGACCTTTTAAAAAGGTCGCTTTTTTGTT
>SVMV01000059.1 GCA_015067245.1 Oscillospiraceae bacterium
ACGATATTATCGAAATGGCATACGTTGTGCCGATGTGCACCAACACATCAAAGTACATCCACAAAAGCTATTTTGAAGACATTGACGTAAACCCCTTTGGCAATATAGTAAACCTTAAATACGCAACTGTTAAATAACAGATAAAAAAACACTTATCCATAATAACGGATAAGTGTTTTTATTTAGCGGCATACTGATAAGAAAACATAAATACCCACCAAACTACCCTACGGTAATTTGGTGGGTACATTTTACCATTCTTTGTTTTTTACAATTTTTACACTCAGGAATATTGAACCGATGTACATAACAATCATCACCACTGCTATTGCGGCTATAAACGGTGCAGGCTGAGTATTTTCCAGCGCTGCAATTGCGTTTGTCAGGGTTCCGTTGCTGTCCATGAACATTATGACGGCAAAAGGTATCAGAAATGCCGCCATTGTGATGTAACGGCTTTTTTCCACACCCCATTTGTACATAACAGGTATTGTAAAGGTCTGATAAAGCAATGGCACAACCAGACTTGTCAGAGCACCTTCCATTCCGCCCATATCGCTTATCAGCATGCCAGCAACCGAAACCAGCGCTGCTGAAAGGCATATCACAAATCCTGCAGCATATCTTGCCAGCACCAGCTGTGTATTTGTAACAGGCAGTATCTGTGCAAAGCGGTTAAAACGGCAGCTTTCGTCATAGGCCATAAGGTTTAAAGGCATAATTGCCGCATACACTGCTGCGTATGTTACAAGAAATGTATTGCCGCTTGTAATGCCGATAAACGTAAACAGCACCACAACAATAATTATGGTTTTTAAAATGGATTTAAGGGCAATCAAATCTTTTATAATAAGACCTTTCATCTACTTTACCTCCTTTGTATAGTAAAGCATTATATCCTCTATGGACGGTTTTTCGGCTGCATATTCGCCGCTTATTTTATCTTTAAGCACAAGTGCACTCACATTATAATCGGTGATTTTTGCCCCCACAACCGCTGTTTTGTCCAACTTTTCATACTGCTCTTTTGCAAGGTGAACAACTGCATATTTTTCCTGCAGGGTATCCTTGTTTTCCACAAAAACAATTTCGCCGTTTTTGATAAATGCAATATAGTCACAGATTTTTTCAAGGTCGCTGGTGATGTGGCTGGACATAAGGATACTGCGGTTTTCATCGCATACAAAATCCTGCAGAATATCCAGTATTTCGTCGCGCACCACAGGATCAAGACCGCTGGTAGCTTCGTCCAGCACCAACAGCTGCGGATTGTGGCTTATTGCCATGGAGATGTTAAGCTTTGCACGCATACCTGTGGAATAGTCTTTAATCTGCTTTTTAGGCGGCAGTCCGAAACGGCTGCAGAGGGACAAAAACTTTTCGCTGTCCCAGTTGCTGTATAGGTTTTTAAATACTGCATCTATGTCTTTAAGGCAGAACATCTGTGCAAAAGGCACACCGTCCATAACCACGCCTATTTTTTCTTTGTCGGCATTTGTAAGTGTTTTTATATCCTTGTCAAAAATCTTTATGCTGCCGCTGTCGGCTTTAAGCATGCCCAGCAGGCATCCCAGTGTTGTGCTTTTGCCTGCGCCGTTTGCACCTACAAAGCCCATAATGTAACCCTTTGGCAAAGACAGGTTTATATCCTTAAGGGCAAAATCTTTATAGGTTTTGCGGAGATTTACAATTTCAATAGCTTTTTCCATAAATTATTTCTCCTTGTATATATAGGATAAAATATCTGCAAGTTCATTTTGAGAGATATCGCACACTGCGGCTATTTCCACCGCTTTGGCCAGAAGGCGCTCGATTTCCTTAAGGTTTTCCTCCCTTACAAGCTGGGTGTTTTTTGCCGCAACAAAGCAGCCTTTGCCTGCAACAGTAACTATAAAGCCGTCACGCTCCAGCTCTTCATAGGCACGCTTTGTGGTGATAAGGCTTATACGCAGCTCTTTTGCCAGATTGCGCATACTTGGCAGGGCGTCTCCCTCTTTGAGCTTTGACTGCATTATCATACCTTTAATCTGATTTTCTATCTGTGCGTAGATAGGCTCGCTTGATGCATTTGATATTATAATATCCATAATAAATACTCCTTTTGTATTTACTGTGTATATCCAGTATATACAGTTAGGCATAATTTGTCAATACTGTGATTAATATTTTTACATTTTTAAAAAACTGGTTTATTTCTGCCCTGAAATGTAGTAAAATATAATGTCAGAGAGATATAAAAAATACACCCAAAGGGGATTTTGATATGAGTATTTTAGAAGGCAAAAAAGTTATACATTTTATCGGCTGCGGCGGCAGCGGTATGTTCCCTATCATACAGATACTTCACGGCAAGGGATACACCATAACAGGCAGTGATGTAAACGAGGGCGATATTATAAACTACGAACGCAATATGGGTATAAACGTGACCATTCCGCACAATGCCGACTGCGTTGAGGGTGCAGACCTTGTAGTTTACTCCGCTGCAATTTTCAAGGACAACTGTGAGCTTGCAAGGGCAAAGGAGCTTGGCATCCCTTGTGTTGAGCGCAGCATTATGCTGGGTGAAGTTTGCCGTCTGTTTCCAAAAAGCATCTGCGTAAGCGGCACCCACGGCAAAACCACCACAACCAGCCTTATAAGCCAGATACTTATTATGGCAGACAAAGACCCTGCCTGCGTTATCGGCGGCAAGCTGCCCCTTATAAACGGCTACGGCAAGGACGGCAGCGGCGAAAACGTGGTTATTGAAGCCTGCGAATATAGCTATACCTTCCTTGAGCTGCTGCCATATATGGCTGTGGTGCTTAATATCGACCATGACCACCTTGAATTTTTTAAAACCTTTGAAAACCTTAAAAACAGTTTTTACCGTTTTACAAAGCTGGCAACAAACAGCGTTATCATCAACGGCGACGACGAAAACACAACAAGCACTATAAAAGATTTGAATGTGCCGATAACCACCTTTGGTATAAACAACAGCTGTGACTACAAAGGTGTAAACATCCGCAAGGAGCACAAAAGTTTCTACTCCTTTGACGTTCAGCACGGCAGCGAAATTATTGCAACGGTGCACCTTTCCATCCCAGGCAGGCACAATGTTTACAACGCGCTGGCCGCTTTTGCTGCAGCACATCAGATTGGCGTTGAGCCTGAAAAAATTGCCCAGGCAATAGGCAAATTTGGTGGTGCGGGCAGACGTTTTGAAATTCACGGCACAGTAAACGGTGTTACAATTGCCGACGACTATGCCCACCACCCTGAAGAAATAACAGCAACATTAAATGCTGCACAGGATATGGGCTTTAACAAGGTATGGGCGGTGTTCCAGCCGTTTACCTACAGCCGCACAAAGATGCTGCTGGACGATTTTGCAACCAGCCTGCAGATTGCCGACCGCGTGGTTATGACCGAGATTATGGGCAGCCGCGAAGTGAACACCATTGGCATATACACAAAAGATCTTGCCGAAAAAATACCAGGCAGTGTGTGGTTTGACGGCTTTGACGAGGTTGAAGAATATGTTATGAGCCACGCCGAAAGCGGCGACCTTGTTATCACAATGGGCTGCGGCGATGTTTATAAAATTGCAAAAAGCATTGTGGCAAAAAACAAATAATTGCTTTACGAAGCAATACCCGTTACTTTAAGTAGCGGGTTTTTCTTTTTATGCTTTGTATGTCACTTTTGACATCAAAAGTGACCAAAAGTGGAGCTGATTGCGACGCAGCGCCCCACTCGAAATATGTACCGTAAAGTCTTACTCCTTGCGGCGCTTTCGCGTGCAAATCCGCACGCACCGCGCCGTTTATTATGGTGCAAATATAGCGACAATACATATTAAATATCAGAGGGGGCGATGCGCCACCTCATTACACTCCACTATGTATCACAACAAAAAAGGGAGACTTTCGTCTCCCATAAGCCCTTTTATTCTGGTCTATTGCTTGTTTTACAGCCGAACATCCAGTAATTATTGTTGTTGTATGTAAACTGTGTAACCTCGTCCATAAGTGCTTTGCGTGTGTGGGCTGCATAGCTGCGTGGGTTAACCTTGTTTACAAATGTAATCATATACGGAAAACGTTTTTCCATATTGGCAAGGGATGCAAAGAACACCTTTTCAAAGATGCCCTGGCCGCGATAATCCTTGTCAACACAAACAGGGCCATACTGGTAACTGTTCTTTGTTGTAAGTATTTCGCCGTTGTAGCTGTTTTCTGGAAGAATTTCAATCATATACTGAAAAAATGGCCATTCTTTCCAGTAGTCCCAGCTTGCTGCAAGGGCAAATGCAACAATTTTGTCGCCATCCTTTGCAATTGTAACGCCGTCTTCTTCCTCAACAAGACGCACAAACTGTTCTTCGGTCATATTTGTTGTTACAAATCCGTTTTTCTTTTCTTCTTCGGTCATATTGCTCACATGGTTTGCCTTAAGCAGTGCCAATACGCCTTCCATATCTTTTACTGTTGCCTGAGTGATAACCATAATATTCTCCTTTATTTTATGGGCATACCGCCCTTTTATTTTTTGTTGCGCAGATTTGCAAAAAAATCTTTAAGCATACTGCGTGCTTCTTCTTCCATAACACCTATAACAGTTTCGGGTATATGGTTAAAGGGCAGCTGCGTAAGGTTGCAAAGACCGCCCATTGCCCCCGCCTTGTAATCTTCGGCAGCAAAAACCACCAGCTTTATGCGGCTGTTGATAATTGCCCCTGTACACATTGCGCAGGGCTCTAAGGTTACATACAAAGTACAGTTTTCCAGCCGCCAGCTGCCAAGGGTTTTGCAGGCGGCTTCTATTGCCAGTATCTCGGCGTGGGCAATGGCACTGCCGTCAGTTTCGCGGCGGTTATAGCCTTCGCCGATTATTTTATTGTCCTTTACCACAACGGCGCCAACAGGCACCTCGCCCATAGATGCAGCAAGCTGTGCCAGCTGCAGTGCACGGGCCATAAAATCTCTGTGTGCCATAAAAAACCTTTCTTTATACAAGTGCCAGATAACTGTTGTATGCCGCCATAAACAGCAGCAGCCCAAAGGCACAAAGGCCTACATAGCTTTGAAACAGCCCTGTTGCTTTAAGCTTTATATCACGCATTCTTGTAAAACTGAATGCAAGATTGACCTTGCTTTTCTGTATATGTTTAAACCCAGCATAGCCCAAAATCATTGCCATAAGGTATATGTAAACCGAAAAGAACACCGCCGATGCGGCATTTTCGCTTTGCTGGAATGCGGTTAGCGCAAAGCTGACGGTATTGTTGACAAAGTGCAGCAGCACACAGGGCCATATACTGTCAAAGGCAATATATATTTTTGCAAGCACAACGCCGCATGCAAAATAGATTAAAAAATTGTGCAGTGACGAGTGCATAAGCGCAAAGATAACCGACGAAACAAATACCGCAAAAGGTGCACCCCAGCTTTTAAGTGCGTTGAGCACAAGGCCGCGGATAAAAATTTCTTCCAGCAGCGGCGGAAGTATGCATATATAAACAAAATAAAGCATTACATTTAAAAAGCCCTGCGGAATGATTATATTTTGCGGTTTAAAGGCAATGCCAAGCCGCTGTACCAGCATAAGCACAATGCTGTTTGCTATGCCTGCACCAAGAATTATAAGATAACCAAAGGCAGCCGTAGCGGCCGAATCGGCAGCATTTGCCCTTTTAAAAAGCAACGGGTGCAGTCCCAGCATATTTTCCATAAGCACCACAGGCACAAAGCAGGCAATAATATACACAACCATACTTAAAAGTGTAAACAGCGGTGTGCCCTTCTGCAAAGGTGTGTGCATAAGAACAAGAGACAGGCTTTCTCTTAAGGTGAGAAATATAATAATTGCAAAACCTATAACATTATAGGTGTATTTTATATTTTTATATTTCACGCCCACACCTCCTTTAAGCTTTGTTTTATGTTAATTCAATTATATATTATTGCCGCTTCAAAAGCAAACATATAGAGTATTTTACACATTTTAAACACCGTAATATTGATTAGTGCCAATATTTTATTATATAATAAAACTGTAACAGGAAAGGGGGGCTTTTTATGCACAATAATATACACGATACAAACACACATCACCCCCATATACCCCATATACACATTGGCCTGCGCACAGTTAAAACAGTGATTGTTGTGTTTTTAAGCCTTTGCCTTGCCTATGTACGCCAGGGCTTTGCCAATCCTCTTTACATTTCCATTGCAGCCATACTGTGCATACAGCCAACTTTGGAAAGCAGCCGCAAGGCAGGCACAAACCGCCTTATAGGCACTGTTGTGGGCGGCTTCTGGGGCATTGTCATGTTTTTGCTTAACAACTATCTTTTCAGCAATATGCACATTATATTGCGATATGCCCTTGTCTCGCTGTTTCTTATCCCGCTTATATATTCGCTTATCTTTATCAAGCGCCCTACAACCGTTGCCACAAGCTCTGTTGTATATCTTATCATCACAGTTTCCCCTGTTGGCAATATGACAAAATTTCAGTTTGTATACAATCGTCTGCTGGATACTTTTTTAGGCTTTCTCATTGCTATTGCGGTCAACTGGATTAAGCTGCCAACCGAGGCAGAGCTTGCCGCCAAAAAGGCTGCTGCAAAGCCAAAAGAAGAAACCATCAAGCCTGCGCAGGAAACCCAAAAGGGCGAAAAAACCACCGAAGCAGTAAAAGAAGAAAACAACGATAAATAATAAAAAAACATGTCATTCTGAGCGAAAACGTCCAGGGGACGGCATCATCGACGTCCCATTATCTCTCGGTGTTTGGTTAAACCGAGAGATTTCACATCTGTTCCTCAGAATGACAATTTATTTTTTATTTTGTCTGTTATTTAAGTTCTGCTTTGCACACAGCCAAAGCCTTTTCGATAACTGCGTCCATATCGTAGTATCTGTATTCGCCAAGGCGGCCGCCAAAGATAACTTTATCTTCTTTTTCAGCCAGCGCCTTGTACTGTGCATAAAGACTGTTGTTTTTATCGTCGTTTACAGGATAGTACGGCTCGTCGCCAACATTCCATTCCTTTGAATATTCACGGCTGATAACGGTTTTGGGCAGATCATTGCCCGCTTCGTCTTTGCCAAATTCAAACCATTTGTGCTCGATAATTCTGGTGTATGGTGTTTCGCCGTCAGTGTAGTTTACCACCGCATTGCCCTGATAGTTATCGCTATCCAGTGTTTCGGTTTCAAAGCGCACGCTGCGGTATTCAAGACAGCCAAGGCTGTAATCAAAATATGCATCAATAGGGCCTGTGTAAACCACCTTTTCTGCCAGTGCATCATATTCTGCCTTGTTTTCCAGATAGTCAGCACCAAGGCGAACCTCGACGCCAGAAAGCATATTTTCTATCATCTTTGTGTAGCCGCCCATTGGGATGCCCTGATAAAGCGCATTGAAATAGTTGTTGTCAAAGGTAAAGCGCACAGGCAGACGTTTGATGATAAAACTTGGCAGCTCGGTGCAGCTGCGGCCCCACTGTTTTTCGGTATAGTGCTTAACCAGCTTTTCGTAGATATCCACGCCCACAAGACTGATTGCCTGTTCTTCAAGATTTTTTGGTTCGGTTATACCAGCAGCCATTTTTTGCTGACAGATTTTTTCCGCCGCCTGCTGCGGTGTAACAACACCCCACATTTTATTGAAGGTGTACATATTGAAAGGCAGTGAATACAATTCGCCCTTATAATTTGCCACAGGGCTGTTTGTATAGCGGTTAAACTGCGCAAACTGTGTTATGTAGTCCCACACTTCTTTATTGTTGGTGTGAAAGATATGTGCACCGTATCTGTGCACATTTATGCCTTCGGTTTTTTCTGTATATATATTGCCTGCAATGTGGCTGCGCTTGTCTATGACCAGCACCTTTTTGCCCTGTGCCTTTGCCTGCTGGGCAAAAACTGCACCAAAAAGGCCTGCGCCCACTATTAAATAATCGTACATAGTTTTCTCCTTGATATATGCTGTATGCAAAAGCGCATACAAAATGTTATATTTCAAACCGCTTAACAGTCTTCTTTGTGGTTTTTGCGGTAAGCCATAAAGTTTTCCAGAATAACCGTTGCCGCAACTGCGTCCAGCACTTCCTTGCGTTTTTTGCCGTAGGTGCCGTTGTCACTTAACATATTAAGGGCAGTTTTTGTGGTGGCACGCTCGTCCCACATCTTTACAGGTACATCCACCAGTTTTGCCACTTCTTCGGCCACAAAGGTGCACTTTTCACTGCGCTCACCGCGGGTGCCGTCCATATTTACAGGGTTGCCGATAACAATCATCTGTGCATTGAGCTCTTTTGCCTGCTGTGCAATTTTTTCGATTGCCTTAAGGGTGTTTTTTTCTTTTATAATACCTACAGGGCTTGCCAGAAACTCGGTTACATCGCTCACTGCAATGCCTGTTCTGCTCTCGCCGTAGTCTACAGCCATAATTTTCATAAACACAAATTTCTCCGTTTATAAGGTCATATTTATTTAATTTTATCATTTATACAGTTTTTTTACAAGGGCAGCGCTATATTGAAAAACCAAAAGGGCTATATTATAATAAAAACAGTAATTTTATCCTAAAAGGAGAATATATATGAAAAAGTTTTTTGACGAATTTAAAAAGTTTATCAGCCGCGGCAATGTGGTTGATATGGCAGTTGGTGTTATTGTCGGCAGTGCTTTTACCGCAATTGTAAACAGCCTTGTAAAAGACATTGTTACACCTTTTATCGGCGTGCTTACAGGCGGCGTTGATTTTACACAGATGAAGTATGTAATTACCCCTGCAACAGAAGAAACCACCGAAGTTGCAATCCTTTACGGCAACTTTATTCAGGCAATTATCAACTTTTTGATTATCGCTTTTGTTGTGTTCTGCATGGTTAAGCTTATCAACAATATGCGTGCAAAGCTGGAAAAACAAAAAGAAGAAGCACCTGCTGCACCACCTAAGCCAAGTGACGAAGTTCTGCTGCTTACAGAAATACGTGATTTGCTTAAAAAAGAAAATAAATAATATATTATTGCTGTATGCAATATATAAGCAAAAATGTCATTCCGCCACAGCAACAGCGGAATGACATTCTTTTATTTATAAATCAAGCACCAGATCTTCGCTTTTTATCCAGCCTTTTTTGCGCATAAAGCTGCAGAAAAGCCAGCTTAACACACCTGGCAAAACAAAGCATACAAGCACCAGACCCAGCCAGTCAAAAGCTGTTATGGCTGTTTTTGCGCCGTTTGCAATGTCGTTTACCCAGCCTGTGTAAACACCAATCTGCCCAACAAAACCGCAGCTGCCCATGCCGCTTGACACCGCCGCACCGTTCATCTGCAGCTTAAACACGCAGGTTGCAAGCGGCCCTGTAACTGCCGAAGCCAAGGTTGGCGGTATCCATATTGCAGGTTTTTTAACAATGTTTGGCATCTGCAGCATACTTGTGCCAACCCCCTGTGCCACAAGACCACCCCAGCCATTTTCTTTAAAGCTCATCACTGCAAAGCCAACCATCTGTGCGCAGCAGCCAGCCACTGCAGCACCGCCAGCAAGGCCTGTAAGACCAAAGCCTGCACATATTGCAGCAGAGCTGATTGGCAATGTAAGAGCCATACCTATGATAACCGAAACCAGAATACCCATAAAAAACGGCTGCAGCTCGGTTGCCAGCATAACCGCATAACCCACTGCCTGGGCTGCCGCACCTATAGGTGCCGCAATTGTTCTGGCAACAAATACGCCTGCAAGCACGGTAACGCTTGGTGTTACAAGAATGTCGATTTTAGTTTCTTTTGAAACAAGCTTGCCTATTTCTGCTGCTATAATGGTTACAAAATAAACTGCCAAAGGTCCTCCTGCACCTGCCATTGCGTTGGCTGCAAAGCCCACAGGAATAAGGCTGAACAGCACCATTGACGGACAGTGCAAAGCAAAACCGATTGCAATTGCAATGCCTGGGCCCACCATTGCACTGGCAAGACCGCCGATTGTATAGTGCATTGCGCCTTCACCGCTGCCGATTGTGACAATTGTTTCGTTTAAAAAGCCAATGCCAAACTGCTGACCGATTGTGTTTAGAATTGTGCCCACCAGCAGTGTGCAGAACAACCCCTGTGCCATAGCGCCCAAGGCATCAATGCCATAGCGTTTGCCCGAAACAACAATGTCCTTTTTGCGTAAAAAAAGTTTAAATTCTTTCAATTAAAACACTTCCTTTTTATTGCCTTACTTTAATTGTCAAAAAAATAACTTTATCCATATAGCAGAAAAAGCACCGAAAACCGTGGTTTTCAATGCTTTTTGTTTGATTTGAAAGGTATTATAGACCTTTTGCAAAATATTGTCAAATTTACATTGTATAAAACTTTAAAAAAACTGTTGACTGTTACGTTACGTAATAGTGTAATATATAGTTACAGCAAATTCACCCACATCTGTACAAACCAAAAAGGTGGTGATAAAATGAAAAGCAGTTATAAAACAGTAAACGAAGTAAGCCGTTTAAGCGGTGTAAGTGTGCGCACACTGCACCACTATGACGAAATCGGGTTGCTTAAACCTGCATATGTTGCACCAAACGGCTACCGGATGTATGACGATACATCACTTAAAAAACTGCAGAGCATCCTGCTTTTCAGAGAGCTGGAATTTCCCTTAAAAGAAATTAAAAATATGGTCAATAACCCCGACTTCAACAGCAGCGAAGC